>CAISYW010000001.1 GCA_903889795.1 uncultured Chlamydiae bacterium
GTCACAAGAAAAAATAATCGCCCATTTCCGTTATGAATTTTTCATTTAAATTCACAACGGAAAAGGCGTTATCTTTAACAAAATCTCGTTTAATTATCTGTAATCAACTTTAAATGAGTTTGGTTTTTTATAATAATTTTAACGTTTACGATTTGCAGATAAAATTCCTAGATACGATTTGAATGTTTTTTTCGAAACTATTTTTTTAAAATTAATTTTAACGACTCCCGCTTGACAAGCGTTATCCCGAGAAGATCTATTTCCACCGAGACCAGACTGGCTCTCAATACAAACCCTTTACTTTTTACAGCAACCCTAATAATCTAATTGTACTTTTTTAGATCGCAATTCCATTTTTGCATTGATTATACAAATACCATGTGGAAATACCCTAAACTTTATGACGTCATTGTTGTCGGGGGCGGCCATGCCGGCTGTGAAGCAGCTCATGCTTCGGCCAAAATGGGCGCTCAGACCCTATTGATCACAATGAACCCCGACACGATCGCCAAAATGAGCTGCAATCCGTCAATCGGCGGCACAGCGAAAGGGCATATCGTTCGTGAAATCGATGCCCTGGGGGGCTTGATGGGCAAAGCGGCTGATCGGACAAGCGTCCAATTTCGCATGCTGAATGCCTCCAAAGGTCCCGCCGTGCGCTCCCCCCGCTCCCAAGCAGACAAGACAGCTTATTCCCTCGAGATGAAATATCGCCTCGAAAAGACCCCGAACTTGGAAATCAAACAAGGAACCGTTGAATCGCTCATCATAGAGAACCATCAAGTCATTGGTGTCATTTTGCGGGAAGGAATTGCATATTCCGGGCAAACGGTCGTTCTCACAACAGGAACCTTTATGCGCGGTTTGATGCATATCGGCTCCACCAACTTCCCCGGCGGCCGAGGGGGGGACTATGCAGCTGTTGGACTATCCCCTTGTCTGGAAAGTTTGGGATTTGAATTGGGGCGGCTGAAAACCGGTACCCCGCCTCGCATCCACCGCCGTAGTATCGATTTTTCTCTTTGCGAAGAGCAGCGCGGTGATGAAGGAGTGCATTTTTCATACGACGCTCCCGAAGAGCGGATGAAACAAATTCCTTGCTTCATTACCTATACGACGGAGCAAACAAAAAAAATCATTCTACAAAACTTGCACCGATCTCCCCTCTATGCCGGCATCATCAAAGGCGTAGGACCGCGTTATTGCCCCTCAATCGAAGATAAAATCGTGCGTTTTGCAGACAAAGCGCGGCATCAGATTTTTTTAGAGCCCGAAGGACTTTTTACCGAAGAAATCTATGTCAATGGAATCTCATCTTCGCTTCCTTATGATGTTCAGCTCGAGACAATCCATTCGATTATCGGGCTCGAACATGCAGAGGTAATCCGCCCCGCATACGCCATCGAGTACGATTACATTAAAAGCAGTCAAATCACTCCGGCTTTGGAAACAAAACGCATTTCTGCTCTTTTTTTAGCGGGCCAAATCAATGGTACGACCGGTTATGAAGAAGCTGCCGGACAAGGACTCATCGCCGGAATCAACGCAGCCTGCCGTGCTTTGGGCCGCTCTCCGTTCATATTAAAGCGCAGCGAAGGCTATATCGGCGTGATGATCGATGATTTGGTGCGTTTTGATCTCGACGAGCCCTATCGAATGTTCACAAGCCGCGCAGAACACCGCCTACTGCTCCGGCAAGACAATGCGGATCTGCGGCTACGCCCCAAAGCATTTCAACTCGGACTCATTTCGCAAGAGCAGATGGACAGAACGATTCATAAGCAACAGACCATTGACGGGGAATCGGAGCGATTGACGCAGCTTTATCGACCTGTCGATGGCAAATCGACTTCCATTGCACAATTGATTCGCCGCCCCGATTGGACATATCAAAAAGCGCTCGAACAATTCCCGGACGCTATCCAGGATCATGGAGCGGATCTCAACGAGCAGATCGGGATGCAGTTAAAATATGCAGGCTATATCGAGCGGCAGCAAAAAGAAGTGACCAAGATGGAACATCTCGACAATGCTCGTATCCCAAATAATTTTGACTATCTCCAAGTGATTGGCTTGCGCACAGAAGCGCGTCAGCGGCTCTCTCGATTTTCACCTGAAAATCTTGGGATCGCATCTCGAATTTATGGAATTTCTCCGGCTGATATTTCGATTCTCTTGATTGCCTTGCAAAAAAAATGGAGATGATCTGAGATGAAATCATGACGGAAAAAAATAAATTTCCCACTTTGTTACTGATCTCAGATAATCCTTCCATTCATCACTGGATCAAAAAAAATCTGGAAAACCGGTTTTTTATTATCGACGCTCCGACTAGGCAAATCGCCATCGAAATAGCTCAATCAACTGAGCTGGATTTCATCATTCTCGACTCTTTTTTTGAAGATTGCGATTCCCTCGAGTTAGCAAGTCAGCTTCGTCAGATCAATCTTTCGATACCCATTTTTCTGATGACCGGCCGCCTAAAAAAATCCTTCCGCGACGCCGCTCTTGATTCAGGCGTAACCGATTTCCTCAACGACCAACTGACCGTTGAAGAACTGGAAACGCGCTTTGCAGCCGGAAAAAAAACGGCGGCCATGCGCAAAAAAACATCCGATATTTCTTTTCAAATCAAAACTCCCGAACAGACCCTCGCGGTTGATTTTTTCAAAAACAAGCTGTTGCTGAACCAAAAAGCGTTGCGTCTGTTTGACGAAGTGAAAAAAAAGAAAGACTCAATCACTCTTTTATTGGTACGCATCGATTATTTTGACAAACTCCCAACAAGAGAAATCCTATCGCCTCTACAAGAGAGGCTCAATGCCTGCCTTCAAGCTGAGGATTTGTTACTTTCCGCACCAAATGGAATCTTCATTATCCTTCTTCCGCACACCTCAATAAAAGATGCGCACGATATCGCTGAACAACTGAGGAAATCCGTTCAGCAAAAAGCCTTCGATTTACCCGAACATTCATTAAATCTCACAATTTCAATCGCTGTGAGTCCCCTCGAAGCAAACGAGTCGCAGTACAAAAAAACGGTGGCTCTCGCAAACCAAGCCCTGAACGAACGGCAAAACGCGACGAACAGCATCATTTCCATTGATAATGAATAATCATGAAGCCTCTTTATATCATTCACATGAACCAAACGCCCATCTTCCTGCAGCTTCAGCTCGAAGAGGCTCTGCTGCGTACGGATGATCGAAATTTTCTCATTCTCAACTCCGGATCGCCTCGTTCGATTGTCATGGGATTATCGGGGGATCCTCTCGCGCTCCTCAACCTCGATCGCGTGCGCCGCGATTCCGTTCCCGTCATCAAGCGCTATAGCGGCGGCGGCACCGTTGTCATCGATGAAAATACACTCTTCGTTTCAATGATCTTTTCAAAAGATTCCGGACCATTTTCATTATTTCCCGAGCCAATCATGCAGTGGAGTTATCTCTTATATAAAAACGCATGGAAACTGCCCGATTTTTCTCTCATCGACAATGACTATGTCATTAATCAACGCAAATGCGGCGGGAACGCCCTCTACATTCGCAAAAATCGTTGGCTGCACCACACCTCATTTCTTTGGGATTATCGCGAAGAGAATATGAACTATTTGCTTCTTCCGCCCAAACAGCCGGCCTATCGCCAATCGCGCGGCCACACTGATTTTCTCTGCCGCCTGAAAGAATATGCTCCATCATTAGATGATCTGATTGAACAGCTGAATCAAGAGCTTGTAAAGCGGTTTTACATTTGTCAGATATCCGTTGAAGAGCTCAGAGCCATTCAAGGGCGCGAGCATCGTCAAACCACTCATTTCATTCCTTTGAATCAGGAAGGCTAAAGAAATCCTTCAAAGCCTGCTTTGTCGCTTCGCGAGCGATGAAAGGAATCGATTCCGTAAGAGGAATTTTTTTCGGGCAAACACGAACACAATTTTGCGCATTGCCGCAAGCGGAAATTCCTTCATGATCCAGGATCGCCCGCAAGCGGATTGGTTTTTCCAGGCGGCCGGCCGGGTTGGAGTTGAACAAACGAACTTGCGATATGGCGGCGGGACCGATAAATTTTGATTTTTCACTGACTTGCGGGCAGCTCTCGCTGCAGCATCCGCAAGTCATGCAGGTAGAAAGTGGATAAAGAGATTCTTGCAGCTCCGGGCTCACCTTCAGACCAAACTCTTTGTTATCATAGCTGCCTCGAGCAAAAATCCATGCATGCACCTTCTTAAGCACTTCAAACAAACGCGATCGATCAACCTGCAAATCACGAATCAGAGGAAATTTGGTAAAAGGGGCTAGAGTAAGCGTTCCAGATCCCTGGCAAGTATAATCCTTGATCAACGCAGTGCAGGCTTGTCGAGGCTTGCCATTGATTAA
>CAISYW010000002.1 GCA_903889795.1 uncultured Chlamydiae bacterium
ATTTGAACTGACATCGCACTGAGAATCCAAAATGAACTGCTGGCGGAAGGCATGAACATAAAAACGAATGTGGTGATTGTGACGACAATTCCCTGAAAAAAGAGCAGGTTCGTCGGCATTCCGTGCTTATTGAGTTTTTGAAATACCGGTGGCAAGGCGCCATGTTGGGAGGTAGCGTGCAAGGCACGTACAGGGCCGATGATCCATGCGTTCAGTTCTCCTACGGCTCCAAAGATGATCATGATGGCGATCGGTAGAAGTAAAAATGATAGATTATAATCGGCAAAAAAGATCTGGAAGGCATCCATCAATCCTGCTACGAGGTTAATTTTTTCTGATGGAATGACTAACGCGATGGAGAGAGCTCCGGTAACGTAGAGTATAAATGCAATCAGACTGGCGAGCAAGATTGCACGTGGGAAGTTGCGCCGGGGATTTTGGACTTCCCGAGCGTGTACAGCAGTGACTTCCAGTCCTCCGAACGCTAGAAAAAGACCCGCCAGAAAAACAATATTTTGGAGATCTCCCATCTCAGGGATCAGCGAGCGGGCAGAAAATTGGATTTGCATGGGGTGTCCCAAATAAAGGTATATTAAACCCAAAGCAATGATCAGCAGCCCGGGTAAAATAGTTCCTACGATGACGCCTAAAGCGCTAAACCAGCTGGAAGTTTTCAGGCCTAAACAATTAAAAAGCGTAGCACCCCAAAAACCTCCCAAGATGACGGAGATGATGTAAATCTTATTTTCAGCCAGAGACGGGTTGACGACATAGGCAAAAGTGACGGCTGAGAAAGAGAGGATCGCGGGAAACCAGGTTACGTTATGAATCCATTGCATCCAGACGGCAAAAAATCCCCACTTCGGGCCAAAAGCCTCTTTAACCCAAATATAGATTCCTCCTGTACCCGACCATCCCGTGGCTAATTCAGCCGAAACTAAAGCGCATGGAAATAAAAAACTAACGGCAACCAGCGCGTAAAAGAAGATTAGACCATAACCATAATGAGCAACGATGGGCAGATTTCGTAATGAGGCCATCACCGCTAAATTGAGCATTCCAAGTAAAAAAACATTCATAAATCGACGCGGCTGGGCGACAGGGGAGTCCATTCAATTTCTCCATTTAAAATATGCTAAAAATCATCATTCTCTCTCGAATGCCTATAAAGTTCAATTATGGAGGTAATTGCAAAACTCCATTCGGAGTCAAATCCACCCTTTTTCCGCTGGCTTCGAATTTCCCGCAAATCGCCTATAGACAAAAGGATATGTCGCTTTGAGAGAAATCGAACCAGCGAAAAAATCATCGAATTTGACTATCAAAGCGAGTTTGCAATTATCTCCTGGTTCTACTTTTCAGGGAAAAGAGTATACTAAAAGCCATGAAAACGACCCTGCTTGTTGCTCGACCCCATCTTTCTTCTGACGATCTCGCGATCGCAGCGGATCTTTTAAAAGGCGGCCATCTGGTTGCTATCCCAACAGAAACAGTCTACGGACTGGCGGCAGATCTTTTTCAACCCGAAGCTGTAAAAAAAATTTTTTACCTTAAGGGCCGTCCTCCCGACAATCCATTGATTGCCCATATCAGCGCCATTCATCAACTGGAAAGACTCGTTCAAAATCCAAGCCCTTTGCTTCTTCGGCTGGCCGAGCGATTTTGGCCGGGGCCGTTAACTCTTGTTTTTGAGCGAAGAAGCGAGGTGCCGGGCATCGTGTCGGCGCAGCTACCGACCATTGCTGTCCGAATGCCATCTCATCCATGCGCACGCCAGATTATTGAAGCTGTTGGTTCGCCTTTAGCAGCCCCATCGGCTAATTTGTCGGGCCGTCCCAGCCCCACCTCAGCCCAAGATGTGCTCGATGATTTTGAGGGACGTCTTTCCGTTATCATCGATGGCGGTGAATGCTCTTTTGGTATCGAATCCACAGTTATCGGTCTCATTGATGAAAGATGCGTGCTGCTGCGTCCGGGAGCGATTCCTCGTCAAGCCATTGAAGAGGTTTTGTGCACGACTTTACTCGATCCGCCAAAAAACGGTCCCGTTCTATCTCCGGGAATGAAATACCGCCATTATGCACCTAAGGCGAGGGTTTATCTCGTTGATAACCAAGATGATTTAAAAGTCTCAAAGGGCTCAACCTATTTACCCGATGACCTCAACGCACAGAATCTATATTCACACTTGCGCAAAGCGGATCGTCTGGGTTATTTGGAGATAGTGATTGTTCTCAATTCGCAAATTCGTTCCGATGAAGCATTAATGAATCGTCTGACAAGAGCAAGTTGTGGGTAAGATGAAAATTTTGAATGCAAATGAAAGTGATTTTTTTTTCAGGCTCAGTCAGTCAGGGCCTGTGATTGAACCTTCGGAAATCATCACCGGCCGCGATGATTCGCCCCATGTTCATCAGCAGCCAGCCAATCCATTGATACGCTTCCTCGCTCGTTTCTTTGACTATTCGATCTTTTTTACTCTTTTGCACATCGTATCAGGACCGATTTCTCTACCCGGGTTTGGCCGGATCTTTCCGATTGAATTTTTGGCTTGGGTTCCTATTGAAACTCTTTTATTGGCAACGTGGGGTACGACTCCGGGAAAATGGCTTTTGCGCACAGAGATCAAAAGAAGATTTTCGAATCGTCTTTCGTTCCGCTCGGCATTCAGAAGAAGTTTTTCGGTTTATTTTAGAGGCCTCGGAATGGGCATTCCTGTGATCAACGTTCTTTGTATGCTCAACGCTTTTTATCGTTTACGTATCTTTCAAACAACGACTTGGGATAAAGAGGAGGGGACGTTTGTCATTCACCAATCATTGGTGAAATGGCGTTATTATCTGGCAATCGCAGTCGTTCTTGCCGGAATGATCATATATTCTTTTTGGAAGAAATCCTGGCTTTAGTCTATTAGCTGGGATATGGCGCCATCTCGAAATCTACATCCTCTCGAGAAAATGTTTACCCCCCAAAATATCGCAGTGATTGGAGCCAGCGAGCGTATGCACAGCGTGGGGCACACGTTGATGAGAAACCTGTTGGCAGCCTCGTTTGGCGGAAATATCTATCCCGTCAATCCGAAGCACTCATCAATATTGGGAAAAAAATGCTACCCATCGATTAAAAGCATTCCCGCTCAGGTGGATCTAGCAATTATCGTCACACCGGCCAAAACGGTTCCCGCAATCGTAGCCGAGTGCGTTGAGGCGCATCTATTTTCAGTCATCATCATTTCCGCAGGATTTAAAGAAGCGGGCGCGCCGGGGATCGCACTGGAAGAACAGATTCTCTTTCATGCTCGCGGCCGCATGCGCATCATTGGACCGAACTGTCTGGGCGTTATGCGTCCATCAACCGGTCTAAACGCAACATTTGCTCATGGAATGGCCTTGCCGGGATCCATTGCTTTTCTCTCTCAGTCGGGAGCATTTTGTACGGCTGTTTTGGATTGGAGCTTAAAAGAACAGGTGGGGTTCAGCTCTTTTGTTTCGATCGGCTCAATGATTGACGTCGGCTGGGGGGATCTTCTCGATTATTTTGGCAACGATCCGGAAACGAAGACAATTTTGATCTACATGGAAAGCGTGGGCGATGCAAAGGCATTTTTGTCGGCTGCTCTAAGGGTATCGTATGCTAAGCCCATCATCCTTTTAAAGGTGGGACGCAGCGCCGAAGCGGCTCAGGCCGCGATTTCCCATACAGGTTCTTTGGCGGGAAATGATGATCTCTTTTCGGCTGCGATGCAGCGCGTTCATGTGCTGAGAATTGATTCCATCGCAGAGCTCTTCAATATGGCCAATTTTTTAGCCAAACAACCGGTGCCAAAAGGACCTCATCTTACGATCATCACAAATGCAGGCGGCCCGGGCGTCGTTGCAACGGATGCATTGATCGGAATGGGCGGGCAATTAACCACATTGAGTCCTTCAACCATTGGGGCCTTTGATGCGATATTATCTCCGCATTGGAACCCCAATCCCATTGATGTTTTAGGAGATGCTTCTCCTGAAAAATATGCAAAAGCGGCTCAAATCATAAGCAAAGAGAAAGCCTCCGAAGGAACTCTTGTCATTCTTACTCCCCAAGATATGACTGATCCCACCAAAACGGCAGAGTTTATTAAGCCGTATGCTCACTTACAGACACCGATGATGGCCAGCTGGATGGGGTGCGATTCCATTGAGGAGGGAAAAGATCTGCTCAATCAATATCAAATCCCTGTTTTTGCCTATCCCGATATGGCTGTAAATACTTTTGCATCCCTTTGGAAACATGCAAAAGAGCAGCAACCTCTTAAGATAGAAAAAACAGAGCATCTCGACTTGTGTGATTTTCATAAAGTAGAGAAAATCATCCAAAATGCACAAGCCAAAAATCGCACGATTCTCGATGAGTGGGAATCGAAAAAAATCATTCAGGCATATGGAATAAAGACAGTTCCGACTGAAATTGCACGGAACGTCGATGAGGCGGTCGAGCTAGCTCAAAAGTTTGGTTTTCCGGTCGTTTTAAAACTTTTTTCCCTAACGATTACGCATAAAGCAAAAGTCGGCGGGGTCAAACTCAATCTCAATGACGCCCCAGCCGTTATAAAGGCCTTTCGCGAGATCGAATCATCTGTCGGTCAGTTGGCAGGCCCCGACCATTTTCAGGGAGTGACGGTTCAACCGATGATTAATTGGGATGGCTATGAACTTCTTCTCGGTAGCATGACAGATGAGCAATTTGGGCCCGTCATTCTTTTTGGCCTAGGTGGGAAATTGGTCGAGATCATTAAGGATCGCGCGGTAGGGTTCCCGCCTTTGACGAAGATTTGGGCGCAACGCTTGATGAGACAAACGAAGATTGATCAAGCAATCAATGAAAGCTCTCTTGAACAAACGCTGCTGCAATTCAGCCATCTCATTGTCCAACATCCCTGGATTAAAGAATGCGACATCAATCCCATAATCACTTTAAAAGATGATCTGATGGCTCTTGATGCACGAATCATTTTACATGACGCGCATCACAAAAAAGAGGATTTGCCAAAACCTGTTTTTATTCAGCGGAAGGAATAGCCAAAAGGCTTTTTTTTCTAGCCTCTTCTCTTCGTGTGCAATAGAGAATATAGAAATTGCTGCCGACGATGATGGCTGCTCCGATAATGGTGTAGATCCCAACTATTTTTTGCCACCAGAAGAAATCCAAAGCCATCACCCAGAAGAACGTAGAATAATCAATCGGTGCAAGAGTAGAGCCTTGGGCAAATCGAAGAGCTTGGGCAATTAAATATTGACCCGCAGCGGCGATGACTCCCATGATGGTAAATAAACCCCAATGTTCTAAAGGCATTGATTTCCAAGAACTTATAAGAAACGGGCTTGTCACAATAACCATCATTACATTTGGATAAATGGCGATAGCGAGGCTATGTTCCGTCGAAGCGAGCCGCCGCATGAGAATTTTATTCAAAGCCCCGAGAAACGTGCCGCATAAAACAAGAATAGATGCGAATTCAAACACATTTGAGCCAAGACGCATGGCAACGATGACTCCCATCATACCGATGCCGACGGCAATCCATCGTTCGCGTCCCACGCTTTCTTTGAGCATAATCGCGCTCAATATGATCATAAACAATGGAGACGTATAGCTGAGTGTATATACGACGGTAAGAGAGCCCATCGAAATCGCAAACATAAAACAATATGTATAGCACAAATTGACGGCGAG
>CAISYW010000003.1 GCA_903889795.1 uncultured Chlamydiae bacterium
ATGTGTTTAAAGCGAAAAAATACAAATTGCGGGTTAGTTGTAGCCACCTCTCTCATCACTGATAACTCTCAAGAAAAGTCACAAATTCAAATCTGAACCGGGCGTTATTCTCCGGTTGTGGTTCTGCAACCATGCTTTTTTCCATGCCTTGGCAGTGATAGGATTTGCCGTATTCCCGAACATTGTCCGCAAGCCGATTTGTTCAATCTCGGGTCTAGCGTGGAATGCCTCCAAAGCCGCATCAATCCTTAAACGCACTGCCTCCTTGGCCTTGCGTTCATCTTCCTCCTTCTGGGCCTTCCGTGCCATTTCAGTGGAGCGTTTAGCCTGCTTTTTACTCTCCCCCTCTATCCATGCCACATAATAGCCATCCTTCAATGCCTTGGCGAGATAGGCGGGTACATCCTTCACTTCACCGGCTGCTTTTTTTGCGCGAACAAACCGACAAGCCTTCAAGATATTCTCCGTGCCATATTCTTTTATCCATTGATTTGCGGTTTTTGCGGCAATACCGTATTCAGTTAAAATTTTAAAAGTGTCTGAAAAATCATCTTCATTAAATGCATCATTTTTATATTTTGGCTGAACTGTGAACCTAACTGTTTTAATAACGCGCCCTTCTTTGATGTAATCTACCGCAGAAATTAGAATGTCAGAATGATTATTTATTTCATCGACTGAAGGCTCAATAACCCTGCTTTTTAAATTACATATTTGTTTATAGCAGTCATTGTCAATGTCAAAAAAACGTCTTAGTTCTGTAAGACCTACCTCCCTGTAAAAACATTTCCCCCCACCTAGATATTCATAGGACTTCAACAGTTCATACAATCTAATGCTGTATGAACCACGAAATTTAATAACACAATTCAACCTATATTGAGTGAATTGGCTCTTTAAATGCAACAAATAAGGTTTTAAGGATTTGTCAAATCGAATTGATATTACACCTTTCCCTTTTTTGTAGGACGCGTTTGATAGCCACGCGACATAACACCGTTCATCGCCCATACTCAAATCTAATTTTCTTCCAACCAGACTACTAGCTGCTTCCTCAACTCTAGCATTGATATCCTTGTCGCATTCAATCCCGAACATTTCAGCAAATTCAGTTGCCCTCAGTTCGTAATCACGAAAATCGTCGTCATCAGGCTGTATGACTGAGATCAGCAAAAGAATTAACCGCTGTTCGTTTAAGGACAGCTTGTAACGTGCTTCGATCAAAAAATTACTTTTTACAACAATATGGAAATTGCTCATGTTCGCCGACCTTTTTTTATGCTGCCCTTAGCAATGTACTTTAGCAAAAAACACACAAAATTCAATTTGTATTTTTTAACCCGCAATTTGTATTTTTTAACCCGCAATTTGTATTTTTTAACCCGCAATTTGTATTTTTAAAAAACACAAAAAATGCAAAAAAAAAATTAAAAACAGAATGTTACATCGAAACTTAGACAAAACGACATAAAACAATAAACACTACAAATAAAAGAAACACACAAACGCGCGCGCGGGAAATCTGTGGATAACCCGCTTTTGCAGGCATCGCTTCGCTCGGTGCAGCTTACCCAAAAAGGAAACGCCTAGCGGCGTAGCCAAAAAGCCTTGAATTGGGGGCAAGCCCCCAAACCCC
>CAISYW010000004.1 GCA_903889795.1 uncultured Chlamydiae bacterium
CTTCATATTAGAAATATGGGCCGACTTACGATCGTCGATCCCCGAGGCTTTGGCCAAGCCGAAAATCCGATTTTTGAGTCACGTTCGGTATAAAGGGGTTTTCAATTGATCGAGGAGCAAAGCAGAAAGGAAAAAGCTGTCAGCTATTTGAATTTCTTGGATTTGCGGGTATTTGTCGAGCAGAGCAAAATATGAATCAAGCCTCCGTGAATCCGTATATTGTCGATAAACATATGAAGAAAGGAGAGTAAATGCGGTTCCGGTCAGACCGCCCAAAATAAATCTATTTCGCATAAGAACAGGAAACATCACATCACATAGAAATTTTTAGAAAGTTTGATTATTGCAAAAGATATTGTCAATGGAGTTTGAGAATATATCTTAATCTCTGCGAAGGAGAAAAAGGATCACGAATCATAAAAAAAACAGCCCGGTATTGATGTATTTTGCTATCATAAAAACCTTTTTTATCGAGAAATGAGGATTTTATGAGAAGGTACCATCATTATGGGATTCCGACTGAAGAAAAACGTAAAGACGAAGCTTATGTCGAAGTAGGAGGTTTTAAGTTTTATTCCACTCCTTATGAAGCAAATAAATGGCATATACAATGGCATCGTTTTCCGGAAGGTCATGGATTGCCTGAATTAGTTACCAAGGTTCCACATATTGCTTTTCAGGTTGATGATTTGAAAGCTGAGATAAAAGGGTGCAAGATACTTTTTGGCCCTTATAGTCCGTTGAAAGGGTACCATGTTGCTATGATTGAAGATCATGGAATTCCCATTGAGTTGGTACAGACAGAGTTAACTGATGAAGAACTTTCCGCTCTTGAACATGAGAAGTTTGGAAAATGCTAAATTTATTCTGAACGCAATTCATAAATCGGTTTTTGAATTTGTTGTTGGTGATTGTATTTATATCCGCTCGCATTGATCGACTGATTCAATTTTCTCTGTTTTTGGAATCAAAGGATCTCGACTTAAATTCAATCCCCTCTCTTGTCAAGCTCGCAAATCCAAGGAGTATGAATAATGGATAACAAAAAGTATCGTTTTAATCATATCGGGATACCGACTACACGAAAATTGAAAAATGAAAAATATCTTCCTGATTTAGATATCTATGTTTCTGGTTATGAAGAAAATGAATTTAACGTTGAATGGATGCGATATGGGAAACAGTGTAAAGCTCCAGATATTGTCAAACGGTTGCCTCATGTTGCTTTCGAAGTAGATGATATTTTTGAAGCGATCAAAGGTCATGAAGTAATAATCGAGCCGAACGCTCCTTCCGATGGAGTGATTGTTGCTTTTATTCTGGTGAATGAGGCCCCGATAGAATTGATGCAGTGGGTTTGCGAGCGCTCCTAGGAGCGATAATGAAAATATGTGAAGGTGAAAATGAGGGCGGCTGGACGCGTTCAGAACGTTTTGATTGGAGGAAACTTCAAGAGAGCAATCGTTATTTGAGTTGGCTATTTTTTCATAAAGCGACGGGCTAAAGGGGAGAACAACTACAAGCAGCTAGAGCAAACTCGCAATTTTTCCACCTATCTTCAAAAATCTCTAGTAATTCGCGACATACGTCCGATTAACTGAAAATTGTCCGCGAAATCAGATTAATTTCATGACTTGCCAATTCAGCAGAACGATAAGCCCCTTCACTCAGCAATTTAACAAATTTCGCATTATCCAAACTTAACGCAACCAATCCTTCTGCACATCCAAACCGAATATAGGAAGAGAAGCAACGAATACCGCTTTCTAACATTTGACTTACTAGAAAAATTTTCAGCCCTGTCAATTTCTGAGGTCCCCATTGTTCTAACAAGAAATCAGAAAAATTTACTCTTCTTGAAGAGGTTAGGTTCCCAATGTGTGAATCACATTTTTTCACCCAAGCTAATCTCGGGCTCAAAATCCCCAAAATGGAATAGATCGTCATTTGAAATGAAAAGGCAACATCATCCCAAGAAAGAAGACTTGCTTTGTTAAGCAATGAAGACTGACCGAAAAAAACAAAAGCTAGAGCACCAGCAAAGATAGACCTCACCACTTTTGCAACTGTTTGTATAGTGTCAACACAACTGCTAACGACGTAATAGAGCCTACCAAAAATTTCATCCGACAGTGTCATCTGAGGTAAACAAATTCTACCAACTAAATCTGCAATCACCTTCTCCCCTTCCAATGGATTGAATAAATTTTACTTTTACACCTATCAGAGCGATAACTAGAAAATTTTTCCAAATTCTATAGACATAAGCACCTATTTAGCACAGCAAAGATTAAACTCGAGCTGCATTAACATCAAATCAAAATAACTTAAAATATAATTATTTCATTTTTTATAATTTAACTTTGTTTAATTACATTTATCGCCATTATCGTAAATATTATATTCAAATTCCTTAATATAGCAAAACAACTTGAAAAAACGGAATTTTGACAAGGAAGCGCCCAAGATTTGAGCCAGGCAATACCGACGCGGAAGTAGCCCAACTTGAATAAGTTAGGCGATGGACGCGGGCTCAAAGATTGTGTCCGGTTGACGCTGCCAAAAACCGCTTTTTCAAGTTGTTTGGGTATAATTTGCAACTGGATTTTTCATCTTTTGGTGGCTTTGTTCTCTAAATGCGCGCAATTAGAAAACAAAGCCACCGCGCACAGTTGATGCAGCTTGCCTCGAACACATAACACGAGCCCTAAACCAAAAAAGACGTAGTAACGCTGAAGCGGATCTTTCCCCCAAAAATGATGCATTTTTTTGGAAGGAACTCTTTCTGTAATCACTCAGCTAATTTGAACCATATGTCCTGCAAATCAAATTGTTTTCCGTCAGGTTCAGTACCTATCTGTAGCGTAGTTTTTTTATGAACGACAAAACCTAAAGAAGTAATGAGTTCCAATAGCTGAGCTGGTGTCCAAGAATTGCGTCTCAACCAGCCTGAGTTGAATTCGCAAATAATATTCTTCACCATTCCTCGTCGGCATAGGTTCGACATTCCCCGTATAACGTTGGGCTCAGAACCCTCAACATCTATCTTAATGAGGTTAATCGGGCGTCCATCAGCAAGTAATGCGTAAGAATCGAGTGAAATCAAAGGCACTTGCAAAGGAACAAAATTAGGATCACTAAAAAAAACGCTAGGCGAATGAAGAGATTCGTTCATCGGCATATAAAGCGATATCTCTCCAACACAGTCACCCACAGCAGAACGTACTAGGGTAACATTGTGTAGATGATTTTCATCAATAGTAGTCGCAATCACTTGAGCTGCAACAGAGCTCGGTTCAAAAGCAAATACATCTAAGGATCGATTATGAAGAGTAGACACAAGAGCTGTATACCAACCAAAATTTGCACCGATATCGACAAAACGATCCCCAGGGGCAAGACATTCTAACACCCAGCCGGTCTGTTCTGGTTCGTAACTACCGTTTGCAATTTCTCTTTGAATTGCTTCGCTCAGATCAAGCCGCATTATCAATGAATGAACTTTTATCTGAGTCAATTTCACATGTTTAGATTGAAAACCTTTTACTTTTGCATTAGCCATCTAACTTCCTTTTAAATAATTATTATATTCGTTAGTAATTCTCTTTGATTCCCCAAATAGAGCAAAAAAATTATCCAAGTTATTTATTCAGGTATACTTTATAAAACTCACGCCAAAAAAGAACTTCATAAGTTCTTATATTTCTGAAAAGAAAAAGAATCTACATATTATTCTAATCCTCTAAGTCATTCATTTTTAATTATCATCAAACAGCAAGAAGCACCAAAGTAACCACCATACATTTATAATAAATATATAAAACAAAAATTAAACGCTATAAATATTTATACATATAAAACCAAGCAGCAGTTCAAACTAATAAATCAATTAATCTGACAGGGATCACGTAATCGTTGGAAATTGAAGATTGCTTTATATACTGCTGTCGCCAAAAATCAAAGCTTCAGGCCGACAGCAATATAATAATCGAGCCGAACGCTCCTTCCGATGGAGTGATTGTTGCTTTTATTCCGGGGAATGAGGCCCCGATAGAATTGATGCAATGGGTTTGTGATCGCTCCTAGGATCGATCACGAAAATATGGAAAGGAGAAATTGGGGGCGATGGGACGGATTCAGAACGTTTGACTGGAAAGGATTCTACGGAAAATTGCAAATTTTTCAGAATTGCTTAGAGGCAGTTTAACTGCGTTGAATGTTTTTTTGATTGGAAAGCAATCACAATTCATCTCTGGAAAATTCCTTTTACTTATGAAATAAAACCTTGTTGCAACTCATTTTTAAGGACCTTCCCTTCATACACCGATGGATAATCTGATCAAGCTCGTCTCTATAAGTTTGATCGAGAGTTCGGTCAAAATAAGGGATCAACTGAGAATCTTCTTGCTGCAAATATTCATATAACCTTGATTTGATAAAACCATTAAGGTTGATGTGTTCAAACCAGACCTCTAGAACTCCCACTTCTTGTAATTTATCTAAAAGTTCTTCGATTTTATGTTCTATCGCAGTGAAATAAGGGAGGATAGGGCCTATAAAGGCATAGGTTGATACGCCATTATCATGAAGTTTTTGTAGAGCTTTGATTCTTTCACTCGATTTAGGTGCGCTGACTTCCAAGAATTGAGATACCTTATCATCAAGGGTGGTAACCGTAAAACCCACAGTGACATTTTTCAGACGTTTTAACACGTCCAAATCTCTGATCACTAGAGGAGATTTTGTTTGTATAGATATCTTTCCTTCGTATTCAAAATCTGCAAGAACCTCCAGGCATCTGCGGGTCAATCGGTACTTTGCTTCAAATCCAACATAAGGATCAGTTACAGAACTTAGAAATATCGATCCAAAATTCTTAGCTTTAAATCTGTTAAAGAGTTTTCCAAGCTCAACATGGAGAAGCTCCGGAGCGTTCTTTTTAACGTCCAAATAAGAACCCCACTCATCATGCGGGTGCTTCCAGCGAGCCATGCTGGCTGCATAGCAATACATGCAACCAAACATGCAACCATTGTAAGCATTGATGACCCAATCGGATGCTGGCAACCCAGATTTGACGAGAATAGATTTTGCTTCAACTAGATTGAGTTTAACCGGCATAGGTTGATTTTTGATCAGTTGTTTAAGGAAATTCTGGTCGCATTCTCGAATCTTTTTTCCTCGATAGTTTTAAATATTGCATACAGAAGCGGAAGCAAGCAAATTGCGAAAAGACAATACATAGCAAGAGCAAATCTCGAGGAAGATAATATGGGGGTGGCTGGACTCGAACCAGCGGAGGCCGAAGCCGGGGGATTTACAGTCCCCTGCAATTGCCGCTATGCGACACCCCCAGAAAGAAGGAGGAAGTTCCATGCCATAATCAAAACATGGAAAAAATGATGCTGGCGAAAGGAATTGAACCCTCAACCATCCGATTACAAATCGGGCGCTCTGCCAATTGAGCTACGCCAGCAAAACGAACAACGAGTTTTTGACATCCTCCCCTTCCTAAAGGAAGGAGATTCCTACGGCCTCAAACCACGGTGGTTTGATGACTTCGGCGGGTTCCTGCTTCACAGACCCTCTAACGAGGGATCTCCACAGGCTACTAAGCGATATCCTCGCTCTGGAGTCTCTTAGTTATCGAAACTCGGCTGAGAGAATAGCTAAGGGAAGGAATTATGGGAAAGAAGAAATTAATAGACACGCTAACTCTGCCCTAAAGGACGAGGTTCGAGCGTGTCCCCGTGATCAAAAAGAAGGAATCATTCAATAAGTCTTAAGATTTGTCAGAAGGCGGCTCTGAATCTGTGGGAGGAGCTTTTTGTTCAGTAAAGAACCGGGATTTAAAGAGATGAGACAAACCTTTTACTTTGGTTTGATCTTCAATTTTACGGGCAGACATGCCCTTATGGCTCAACTTGGCCTCACAGCACTTCTTAAATTTTTTACCTGATCCGCAAGGACAGGGATCATTGCGTCCAACTTTTTCCATATATTTTCTTAATTTGTAGTAGTTCAATATTATAACATATTTTCTTCCGAATTGTCCATTCCTATTGACCTTGAGGGTCAATAACGGTAAAATACATGCATTCAAAGATTTACGATATGAAAATTGATTTACCAATCGCCAGATTGCCCTGGAACGGTCTGGGCGATGAGCTCGAGAGCGCTTGCCGCAAGGCAATTTATGACTTCCATCTGTTAGAAAATGTCCAGAAAGTCGCCATCGCTTTGAGCGGCGGCAAGGATAGCCTGAGCCTTCTTTACCTGCTCCATGCCTTACGAGGCAGAGGATTTCCTTTATTCGACCTCATCGCAATTCACGTCAGCGGAGAATTTTCTTGCGGCGCAGGAATTGATGAAGGATTTCTGAAAGGAATTTGCGATGAGCTCAGCGTGCCGCTCATCGTCAGAAACTCGACAATCAAACAAGATGATCTCGAATGTTATTCTTGCTCCAGAGACAGACGCAAACACATTTTCGATGCTGCCAAAGAGAACGGAGCTACGACTGTGGCCTTTGGACACCACCGCGATGATAGCGCCCAGACTTTACTGCTCAATTTGCTGCACAAGGCCGAATTTGCCGCGATCCTTCCCAAACTCTACATGCAGCGCTATGGCGTAACAATCATCCGGCCATTGATCTATATCAAAGAAGAATCTCTAAAAATTTTTGCCAAGCAATATGGATTTTTACGCATCAGCTGCCAATGCCCCGTAGGACAAAACTCCCGAAGAAAAAAAGTAGACCGGCTGATCAAAGAAATGGAAGAAGAATTTCCTCACGCGCGTAGCAACTTATCACGTGCCGCTCTTTTATATGGATCAGACAAGGCAACTCGATCAGTTAACTAGAAAAAATATTCCACTTCAAAGATCGAAGAAAATGCCGACCACCGCGCCTGAATTGCAGCCTTTTGCTTATTCGACGAATTCACCAAAACCGGAAAAACTTGCCTGATTTCCTGTCTATATTTCGTCTTCTTTTTTTTCGTAGCGAAGCGGTAGAGATCCCAGCGCCAATTCACTCTCCATGCCTCAGCCACCTGAGCCTTGATTTTTCCACAAAAGGATTGTCCCTGAAGAGCGTTGAAATCAGCCTTATTCTCCGCTTTCGTGAAAAACTCTGAAGTCGGTCCCGGATTGAGATAAATCAAATGCTGCTCGAAGCCAAATTTTTGCTTGAATTGGAGAAAGTAATAATAATAACCCGCTTCAAATGACCATGCTTGGAGCATCTGATAAACTAAACGGCCTCCGGCCAGAGGCCCCCACCATTGACGCTGCAAGGCAAAATGAGACAAATCACACGACAAGATTGCTTGAGCGGGGATTGTGAGCGATTCGGGTTGATTGACCTTGCGGTTGATATGCTGATAAAAAACACTATAGCCTATTTCCGGAATAATTTTGAAACCGCCTCTGCGATCCGTAAAATCAAAAATAAAGCCAACGTTCTGCTTGCCATCAGCCAAAAAACCACCGACATTTTGCCTGAACGAACTGCGATAGAGCGGATCCGGGGAAATTCCCATCATACAAGTATCATGCGTACGACCCGATACAAACCAACCTACATCCGCATAACTCGAAAACAGAAAACCCGACAACTTCAAGTCCAAATATCCATCGAGAATGACCGACTTGAGATCTCGATCCCGTTCCTTATAAATAAGGCTTTTATCTTGAGCCATCGAAAAAAGCATCTGATCATTTCGATAGCCAATACCGAATCCGAGGTTAAACCCATTTTTTTGAGCCGCCCCGACCGTAGCACCAAGCAGAATAAAAAAAAGACCAATCAATTGTTTCATAGACCAAAAATGTACTTGAACGGCTCTTTTTCTTCATTGAGAGAATTCATCAAAGGAGGTATAAAAATAGAACCTTATGCTTGAAATCACGACATTAATTGTCTATTTCTCTCTTCTTTTGGCCGTTGCTTTTTTTTCATATCAAAAACAGCGGTCCGATACCGATTTCGTGATCGGCAACCGCTCGATGAATTTTTGGCTAACCGCCCTCTCCGCTCATGCGAGCGATATGAGCAGTTGGCTCTTCCTCGGCTACCCTGCCATGATTTTTACCAACGGACTCATTGGTGCTTGGGCAGCCATCGGACTGACTTTTTTCATGTTTCTCAATTGGCATTTTATTGCCCCGCGTATCCGCACCGCTACCGAGCAATTCAATAGCGTAACAATCAACGCCTATTTCGAAAGCCGTTTTGCCGATCGCTCCGGATCAATCCGTCTCATTTCCGCCGTCATGTCCATTCTTTTCTTTACTATCTATATCTCATCCGGACTAGTTGCCTTAGGCGTTCTCGTTGAATCGCTGTTCAACATGCCCTATACGATCGGAATCTCCATCGGCCTTTTAATCGTCGTCGTCTATGTTTTTATGGGTGGATATCGCACAATTGCCTGGATCGACGTCTTTCAAGGCTTTTTTCTCTTGGCTGTAATCGTATTTATTCCCACGATTTTGCTTATGCAAATCGGAGGAATTCACCCCGTAATGAATGCCGCTGCAGCTCAAAAACTCTCAACGTCGCTTTTCCCCGACTTCAGCGGCCGCACATTGCTATACATTATTCTCACAGCTGCAGGCTGGGGCCTAGGATATTTTGGCCAACCTCAGATCATCACCAAGTTCATGGGCATTCGCCATGTAAGTGAGATGAACAAAGCCAAATGGCTCGGAATCAGCTGGCAATTTACCGCACTGACCGCCGCGACTCTCGTTGGTCTCATCGGCATCTACTTTTTCCCTTCCGGTCTCGATGATCCCCAGCGAGTTATTTTAAATATCGTGCAAACGACCTTGCCTGCTTTTTTTGCCGTGTTGGTGCTCTGCGCAATCTTGGCTGCCTCAACCAACGTCATGGCCGCTCAAATTCTCGTCGTCGCCTCCAATCTATCAGAAGATTTTTACAAAAGAATTCTTCGAAAAGAAGCGACTCCATCCGAACTGCTGCGGGTATCGAGGATCAGTGTTTTGATTATTGCTGTGATTGCTTTTGTCATCGCCTATTTCAAAATCTCTACGATCTATCGTCTCGTTCTTTACTCTTGGTCCGGCCTTGGCGCTTCGTTTGGTCCCCTTCTTTTGCTTTCCCTCTATCGAAAATCGATCAACCGATATGGCGCCTTCGTGGGAATACTCGTCGGCGGCTTAACCGCAGCGATCTGGCCTTATGTCGAAAATTTCTATCACTGGGAAACCCCCAGCTCACTCGTTGCGGGTTTCATTTTGAGTCTTTTCTCGATTGAGATTGTCTCTTACTTCACACGTCAAAGAACAACAATAAAAAACAATTAAATGGACCATTATGACGCGCCCTTTCATCCTCATCACCAATGACGACGGAATTCAAGCACTAGGTATTAAACATCTGTGGCACGCGATTCGCGATTTCGCTGACGTAGCCATCGTTGCTCCCTATTCGGAAAAATCGGGCAGCAGCATCTCCTTTACCTGGACCAAACCTCTCGACATCAGCGAATATGCCTGGGAAGACGCCACACCCGCTTGGACTGTCAATGACGGCACCCCTGCCGATTGTGTAAAAATGGCTATGAGCGTACTGCTAACCCGGCGTCCCCATCTCATCGTATCCGGAGTCAATCGTGGCTCGAATGCCGGACGAACCGTTCTGTATAGCGGGACCATTGGAGGCGTAATAGAAGGAGTGATGCGCAATATTCCGGGGATCGCCTTTTCGTTTTCAGACACCAACTTCCCCGCATTAGGCACTGCCAAATCCACCATTTCTGCCATTGTCAAACACTTTTTAGCTTCTCCCCTCCCCTTCGGATCGTTTATGAATGTAAACTTTCCCTCTAAATTCGAACAAGGCGTTAAAGGCATTCGGATGGCTCGGCAAGGCCGCAGTTATTGGATTGAAAATCCCGATAAACGCCGTCATCCCGGCGGGAGCACTTATTATTGGCTCGGAGGTCAATGGGAAAAGCATGAAGAAGCCACCGACAGCGACATCGCTTTACTACAGCAAGGTTATGTCACCATTGCGCCCATTCATGTCGGCGATCTCACAGATCAACAACTTCTGCAAAAACACAGCGACTCGATCCAACAGATTGTTCCATGTTGTAAGACAGATGTTGAGGAAAAAGATCTTTTCAGCCTAAAATAATCTCACGTTTTTGGACGATCTCGTCCTTGAGGGCGTATAGCTCAGTTGGTAGAGCTCCTGTCTTACACACAGGTGGTCATAGGTTCGAGTCCTTTTGCGCCCAAAGTTTTTTTTTGCGGGAGTAGCTCAATTGGTTAGAGCGCCGCCCTGTCACGGCGGAGGTTGCGGGTTCGAGCCCCGTCTCTCGCGTTTTTCATAACGCTACATTACGATTTATTTTGTTGAAAACGATGAAAGGTTTTGACGAGCAAATAATTTAATATTTGAACGAATTACCTAACTGGTTAATCAAGAATAAATTGAATCATCAAAAACCCCCAAAAAAAATCGACATGGCAACGAAAAACATGTTGTAAATCTGTGCTTGAACAGATTTTTTTCATATAAAGTCGTAAACGTTTTCTTTTACTAAATTTTTCTTTTGGTTATTTCAAGGATATATGACTGATAAATTTTCGCCTTCCCGATCGCTAGTTCACTATCTGATCAGCTTCTGCGGAATTACGCTAGGAGCTTTGTTAGCTGCGCTCGCCATCCGCATTTTTTTAATCCCAAACGAATTAATTGACGGAGGCGTCATTGGTATCGCATTGATCCTCGGTCGATTATTTGGCAATTCCTACCTCTCCTATTTTCTGATCGCCTTAAATATTCCATTTTTGTTTCTTGCCTGGCGCTACATACGGCGTTCGTTTGTTATTTACATGCTGGTCGCCACTATTATTTTTGCCCTCTTTTTGTCAATCTTGCAGAAGATTCCCACCTTTGCAGCGGACCCCCTTGAAGCAATCGTGATTGGCGGCGTAATGCTAGGCGCCGGAGCAGGCCTTATTATCCGCAATGGCGGCTGCACGGATGGCACAGAAATTCTCGCCATTATTATCAACCGCAAAAAAGGGTTCACGGTTGGACAGGTCGTTCTTTTCATTAATATTTTCATCTTCTCAGCCTATGGCTGGATTTTTCACGACTGGCACATTGCCCTCCGCTCTCTGATGACCTATATCGTTGCGTTTAAAATGATCGATATCGTGATCGCAGGACTCGAAGAACTCAAGTCCGTACTCATCATGTGTTCGCATCCGGAAAAACTGAGTAAAATCATCACCCATGAGCTAGGGTTAGGCCTCACCTTCATAAAAGGTAAGGGCGGATACTCAGGCGAAGACCGCGATATTTTATTTATCATCGTCGAGCGACTCGATTTGGCTGAATTAAAAGAAATTGTCCTAAGAGAAGACCCTTCGGCTTTTATGGCGATCGAAAACTTGCATGAAGTCGCCTACGGACGAACGGCCCGCATCGCCTTAAGCCGCAAAGCACGCAGCAGCTTTACGAAAAGACTGATTGGGAAAAGATAATAAAGGAGACGCTGAATAAGTGCTGTTTTGAAGATCGAGAGCGATTTTCGTAGTGAGATTGAGTTTGGAGCACGACGCTAACTTCTTGCAAGTTAGCAGAGTGCGAAAACTCGATCGGAACAGAAAACTCGCCTCGAGATTCATTCATGACTTATTCAGCGTTTCCTGAAAGAGACGCCTACATGATTGATGATGACGAATACGCCCAAGAACATATGAAGCCTCATAAGAGAATTCATTCTCTCGATTCCTGGCGTATTTTCCGCATCATGTCGGAATTTGTCGACGGCTTTGAAACGATGACCTTTCTCGGTCCTTCCGTTGCCATTTTCGGATCAACCAACCCCAATCCCATAAATCCCCATTATTATGAACTGACCACTCAACTGGCAGAAAAAATTGTCAAGAAAGGCTTTGCTATAATTACGGGCGGCGGCCCGGGTATCATGGAATGCGCAAATAAGGGGGCGCAAATGGGGGGCGGCAAATCATGCGGTCTCTGCATTAACCTTCCCAGCGAGGGAAAGCAAAATCCCTATATCGACCCCAAATATAAACTCGAGTTTCGCTATTTTTTCGTTCGAAAAGTAATGTTTGTTCGTTATGCGCAAGCCTTTGTCGTAATGCCGGGCGGCTTTGGCACTCTCGACGAACTCTTCGAAGCCCTGACTCTCATTCAAACGGGCAAAATCAAATATTTTCCGGTTTATCTTGTCGGCAAAGATTATTGGAAAGGTCTTCTCGATTGGCTTCGCAATACGGTAATGGAGAATAATAACATTAAAAAAATTGATTTCGATCTCATTCGCCTTTCCGACGATCCCGATGAAATTGCCGAAGGCATTGAAAAGCACTACAGACAGACAAAGTCGATCGAAAACTTTTAACCCCAAATCCGATTTTTCAAGCAGCTTGTATATACAGCCGTAGAAATATTTACTTATGGAGTTGTCAAACAATAAGTTAAAGCATTACAAGGCCATTATACCGGATCATTTTTCACATGTTCTTGCGCAGAAGATATTGAACAAGAATATCTTCTACGCAAGAACATGTGAAACCTGAACCAGTCTAAGACCTTTTAATGCTATAACTTATTATTTGACATCTCCTAACTCGTCTTATCCATACCATATACTTTTTAATTTAAATTACAAAAAAAACCCAAAAAAACTTATTATGTTCCACCTTTACAGCTAACGCAAAAACATGACATTAAAAAATGTTATCTTCAAGGATCCTCAGGTTGGATATTGCATAGCAAATCTAAGTATTGCTGAAGGCCGTATTCAAAAAATCGAGATACTTGATCGTTCGTTAAAAGATTTAAGCCAGGTTGATTTTTACGTCACACCGGGATTTGTTAATTCTCATTTACACCCCAATCAACTCCTCGACCGACGATTGCTGGATGAGCTGAATATCTCCCAGCTTATTGACTGCATGCATGGGGATTACAAAAAAACTGATCAGATACGTTATGCGCAAGCCGTTTTTGTTTTGATGGATGCAATCAAATCCGGGACCACATCTATTTATGCGGTAGCCAGCAATCCTTATCCTGTAATCGATGCTTTCAAGAAATTACGAATAAAAGGCGCAGTGGCTTGTTTTTATAACGACCGATGGGAAGGCTTCGGAACACCCCCGGCTCTTTCTTTGCTTCATGCCATCGAAGAGCAATTCAAGCAGGTCGTCAAAGAGAAAAACGAGCGTTTTGCGATTCACATCGGTTCCGCCTCTGTAGAGAGCGCTTCTAACGAATTATTAGTCTTGATGGATCGCTTGGCAAAAGACTTTGCAAGTAAAGTCAATATTCATGTGTGCGAAGGGTGGGATTCTGTCCGCTCCTGCATGAATTCGCGGCAACTTTCGCCGATTCATTTATTATCGCAGTTAAATGTTTTAGGTTCGCACTGGAACTTAATTCATGCTGCATCGCTTAATCCGGAAGAAATTGCTCTTATTGCTAAACATCAAGCGTCCGTTATTCATTGCCCTGTCAGCAATGCCAAAACCGGCGTTGGTATAGCACCCGTAATCGAGTTGATGAATCGAGGCGTCAGAATTGGACTGGGAACCGATGCCTGCAGCAACAACAACACGAACAACATCCTCAACGAAGCCTATTTTGCCTCATTGATTCATGCGGCTGATCAACAAAATGCCAAGGCGCTCTCAGTTGAGACCCTAATGCAATGGATAACAACCCGGGGTCACGAAATTATCGGGACAGGTCAACAAGGAACCATTTCTGTTGGAGAACCCGCAGATTTGCTGCTCTGGTCACTTCATGAAAATTCCTTCGTGCCTCTCGCTTATGGCAAATTCGATGCGGCGCTGATCTATAATGCTCCCGATCTAAAACCTCATACAGTGATAATTGATGGAGTCATCGTCGTTGAAAATTATACGTTTACACTACTTTCTGAGAAAGAAATCAGAGAAGAAGCCAATCAATGTGGCTTTAATATGCAAACATTTATGAACGGAAATATCTGCAAATGAGTCAAAAAACACAGAGAAAGCTCGCGCTCTTAGGTAATACAGGAGTCGGCAAAGACACCTTTGTAAGGATTTTTCAAAAGCGATATGCATATCTTTCGATGCATTTGATTAAGTTGGCAACGCCGCTCTATGAGGGGCAAAATGCGATCTATGAGCTTTGCGGCAGAAAAATTGAACGGGAAGTTCAAGATGGAATTCTATTAAACTTTTTAGGGAATCACATGCGCCGCATCAATCCCGATGTGATCAAAGAGTGCTTTTTAAGAGACCTACATAAAAAAGGGCAAGAACCTGACTTAATCATCTGTCATGACACTCGTCCTCTTGATGTGTCCTTTGTCAGAGATGCGGGATTTTTTGTTTTGAATATTGCATCGGATTCAGAAATTGCCTTAGAACGCCGGAAAGCGCGCGGAGATTTATCCTTAGGGTCATCCGATCATCATACTGAAAAAGGGCTCTCAAGCGAGCTGTATGATGCACAGATTTTAAACAACGGAACTTTAGAAGACTTCGAACAAAAGATTGTAAAATTCATAGATGGGTGGTTTCTATGATTCTCACTGGTCAAGAAATAAAAAAACAAGTAGCTCTCAAGCGAATTCATATATCGCCTTTTATAAAAAACAACATCAATCCGAATAGCTACAATTATTGTTTGGCTTCAGAATTGCTCGAAATTATCGATAATCCCATCGACCCCAAGTCTGAGCAGCAATTTCGCAAAATTCAGATATCGGAAGAAGGGTATGTTCTTCAACCGGGCCATCTTTATCTTGGCAGTACAATGGAAGAAATCGGCAGCGATTATTACGTCACAAGCTTGATTGGACGCTCATCCGTTGGAAGATTGGGAATATTTGTACAAATTACCGCAGATTTAGGGCATCTGGGCGCCAAGCACCGCTGGACTCTTGAACTTAAAGTTGTACAACCGGTGATTTGTTATCCCGGAATGAAAATCGGCCAGGTCAGTTTCTGGAGCGTTAAAGGAGAAACGAAGCAGCTTTACCAAGGTAAATATGCTGAATATTCAAGTGCGCACCGCAGCGAAATCCATCGAGAACTATCCTTAACAACAAATGAGATAACACTATGATCCTTAGTGGAATGAAAATTCAAGAGAAGGTTTTTTCAAACGAAATCACAATTGATCCATTTTTTCCTTCTCAAATCAACCCCAACTCCTACAACTTTCGACTTGGAAAGACGTTAAAAGTCTATGACGATGAAATCCTCGACCCGAAAAAAGAAAATAAGACACGATTAATTGAGATTCCGTCGGAAGGATATCTTTTAGAGCCGACGAAACTTTATTTGGGTCACACCGAAGAGATCATGGGGAGCAATCTCTATGTTCCAATTATTCGCGGACGTTCTTCAATCGGCCGAATTGGCCTTTTTATCCACATTACCGCCGATTTGATCGATATAGGCTCAATTAATCAATGGACTTTGCAAATGCATTGCGTTCAGCCTTTACGAGTTTATTCCGGTATGTTAATAGGTCAGGTAACTTTCTGGACGGTGGAAGGCGAAATCAAGCTTTATAACGGAAAATATCAAGGAAGCCGCGGACCAATGTCTTCGCAAATCCACCAAGATTTTTGACTGATTAATCAAAGGAAAAAAAGAAAACAAACAGAAGGGGATTAACAACGTGGAGAAAGTAAACACTTTAGAAGACCAACAAACATCCAAATTTGGTAAGTGGCGTCAGCGCCTTTGGCCTGTACACGCCAGTGAGTCGAAAAAGTTTTTCCCTCTCTTGCTAATGAAATTGTGTATTTCATTCGTTTATACGATTTTATTAGCAACAAAAGACACCCTGATCGTCACATCGAAGGGTTCCGGAGCAGAGACAATTCCTATTTTAAAGGGTGGTTTCGTTCTCCTTTTTGCTTGTATTTTCATGATCATATATTCGAAATTAAGCAATCATCTATCGAAAAGCCGCCTTTTTTATGCGACTTTATTGCCATTTATTTGTTTTTTTGCGTTCTATGGATTTTTTCTTTATCCCAATCGCGAATGGCTTTTGCCTCATCAAACAGCTGACAAGCTTATTTCACTGATTGGGCCAGAACGCGCTCATTGGGTTGCCGTTTACCGCTACTGGATGGACTCGATATTTTTCTTGATGGCAGAACTGTGGGGCGGAGTCGTCATTGCATTATCCTTTTGGGGGTTGGCTAACCGCATCAACAACCTCAACGAAGCCTCACGATTTTATTCTTTGCTTTCCGCAGGAGGACATGTCGGGGTGATTATCGCCGGCCCGCTAATCTGGCATTTTTCCCATGCGTCTGATCACTTTGCTTTCACGATTCAATGGCTGATGGGAATCGTGTCAGGAGTAGGATTGCTGATACTATTTATTTATTGGTGGATCAATCGAAATATTATTCAAACACAAGAACATTTGGGACAAAAAAGAGCAAATGAACCAACTAAATTATCCCTCATTGACAGCCTCAAACATCTCATACGTTCGCCAAGCTTAAACTATATTGCCCTAATGGTCATCGGCTATAGTCTTTCTGTGAATATGATCGAAGTGGTTTGGAAAGCTGCCTTAAAAATTCAGTATCCGAATCCGCAAGACTACGAAGCCTTCATGGGGCTTCTAACCATGATTACCGGATGCGTGTCCCTGTTTATTGCTCTCTTTGTCGGGGGTAATGTAATCCGTAAATTCGGTTGGTTCGTCGCCGCACAGGCTACCCCCGTTGTACTTGGATGTGCCTCGCTTCTTTTTTTAGGAGTTTATTTTTCAAATGACATATGGAATACCTCAACCGTATTTATGGGTGTAGGGGCTCTTACGCTACTCGTATTCATCGGAGCAATGCATAACGTTTCTTGCAAATCGATGAAGTATTGTCTCTTTGATCCCACAAGAGAGATGGCCTATATTCCTTTAGACGATGAAACCAAAGTTAAAGGAAAAGCGGCAGTCGATGTCGTTGCTTCACGTTTTGGAAAATCCGGCTCTTCCTGGCTACAAGTGGTTTTTATGGAAATCGTAGGTACCGGTTCGATATTCGGCGTAGTGCCCTATCTGGCGCCGTTCATACTCGTAGCCGTCGTTGGCTGGATCATTGCAATCTTTTATCTGCAGCGTCAAATCAATCAAAAATTGATCGTTTCAGCCGAAAACGCGTAGAGCTTTATTTCGCTGTCATTAAGTTATGATGACAGCGAAATTACCCCCTTAAACGGCTTTGTTGTATAAATAGCACCACAGAGATAGAAACCACAGAGAAAGAACCCTCCATCAAACTACATTTTTTTGAAAAAACCCAAATCCCTGAAAAGGGATAAATCATCCATGATGATTGTGAAAATAGAATACAATGCTGCATAAACTTTATTCAAACTCTTAAAATCAATGAATTTGAATATCTCAGTATAACTAAATACTTCAAGCGGAATGCAAAGCAAATTTAAAGCTAAGTTAACAATGCCCATAAACTTAGAAAATTCCTGCGCAGCAATGCTTGTTTTAAAACATTGTTGAACTTTTGCTTGAAGGACTGCATTATTTTTTTCTGTTAATAGCTTCTCATCAACACCAAAACGATTCGCAATCAAACGTTTTTTGACTAATTTTTCTTCCATGCGTTTTTCAATTTTCGACTGAAAATGCCGGCATTTTTCGCAAATTTTTATTTTTTGCTCTTCAGTAACATTGACCAACCGCTCAATAAACCTTCGCGATGCTTTTTGTTTTTCGCGTAGGTTCAATTTTTCATTTTTCACAATTCCTTCCTCAAAAAGACGTTGGTGTTTTTCGATGCTCTGTATGGTTTTAAAATTCGTCGACAGACTAACGAGCGAATCAGCCGTATAAGCGCCGTAATTTAATGAATATTTCAAAATACTAAAAACCAGAGCCACTATAAAACACACAATCAACAGTGGAGAAAAAGCAAAAAGTATAATTCCAAGAATCAACCCTAAAACTCCTTCAACAACAACAATCAATGCATTGATTATTTGCTTCTTAAAGATAGCGATCCCATCGACATCATGAACACTCTTAGCTTCTCGATATTGTTTAATCGATTGGGCCGTTTTGGTAATTCCCAATAAAATAGATAAGCACCCTTGAATCATTTGAAAAACTGCGATGCTGACGCCAAGAACCGAACTCAAAGTCGCAACCAAACAGGATATCCCCACAAGAGTCATCGCGAATTGTGCGAGACCGCATGATTTGCGAAAAGTGCCAATCACAGTAGACATTCGTTTCGCATGCTTTAGTACATTTTTCGTTAAAGGCGCTATCGGTTTAGGCGATGCAGATATAGCTTCTGACGTCCGACTAATTGATCGACCGATCAGTGAGCAGAATCGATCCCAATATGAATGTTTTATCAAATTCAAATGAGCGGCATGCTCTTGAAGTTCTTTGATTGCGCTTCGTAGTTTTTCTGCCGTTTTTCCTTCAATCTGCCGATCTTTTCGGTTGGCTTCCTGGATAACCACCGATTTTGAGCCCGGTGTAAACCAAAGTTTTTTTTCTCCGACCTGGACACTATGACCGTTAATTTTAATCGATAGAGAAGGTTTAAATTCGACAGCCCGATCTCCCGCCGATTCAAAAAAACACGATAAAGAATCTTCTGTTTTATTTTGAATCAAACTGGAATATTTACAATGATGTAGCGGAAAACAAATACCCAGCATTTTAATAACCGTTAATTATAATTAACGGTTATTATTACACAATAAACGCAAGAAATCAACTAAAGACAATTAATGAACATAGTTACAATTCTAATTGAAGGGGCTATGACTCGCCACAGCGACTTATTGGTACTCTTTTTTCAGAAACTTGCTCAAAAAAATTTGCCGCATCGAAAAGATTTTTTGCCCCAACGTAGGATGAAAACCAGCTGAATGAGTTATTTGATACCAACGACTTTTCTCGTGAACCTTGCGCTGACTCTTTTCAAAGAATTTTGTAAACCTGCCCAGGATATGTTCACAGAAGAAAAGAAAGTTGATCAGTATCCAACCACCGTCATTCTGTCCAACCAAAACTTTTCTCGGCAACCCCATCTGTACGACATTACAGAAATTCTTTGCTTCGCTATTGGAAACGCCCGCTATCGAAAGTCCGGTTGGTATATCAATTAATAGACCCGATCCGATAAGTGCCAGGCAAAGAATATTCAGAAATCTCGAAGCATCCTGTTGTGCAATATGATGTTCAAAACATTTTAAAACATTTTGAACGAGTTGATTATTTGGATCTTTGAGAACTGCCTCCATTTTTTTCCGACCGAAACCAAAGGTTCTTTTCAGATCCCCCCGTTTTTTACCGAGTTTTTGCTGGATGCGCAGTCGAATCAGCTCTTCAATATTATCAAGTTCCGAAGGTAAAAGAGTCTCGCGATCGACTTTAGTACGGAATTTTGCAATTACTTTTTCGCGTATTTTCGCTTTTTCAACCCCGGAAACTTCTTGAAATCTTCTCAGAAATCCCTTCGTAGCAGCTGTCATCTGCTCAGGGGTTAATCCACTATTATTCAAAATGTTGTGCAATAAATAAAGATGATGCTTATCAACAGACCGCAAGATTTTGTTCGCGAGGTGAATCTCAAGGGATGAATCGGCTGTGAACAAACCATAAACCAATATCCACGACAAAATGGTATATGCAAGAGAAAGAGCGATTCCACCGGCAAGAAGCTGGGGACATGATAAAAACAAAATCCCAAGAGTAATCCAAAAAACACCCGTTAGTATGTTAACGAAGGCTATTCCTATCTTCAGACGTGCAATCTCCATTCCGGCGACATCGTGATTTTTCAGGCATTTATTATATGCCTTCACAGCCATATGAAGTTTGTAGATACCACGCACTAACGATGCGCATCCCTGCAAGATCCGAAATCCTGCGATGATCGATCCAAAGAGATACGCCGCATTCAGAACAGTGTGACCCGCGATTGTCATCGTCTCCAAAAACCAGGGTGAAGACACAAGCGTTCCGATCACTTGAATTAGATCGAGCAGATTTCGAATCACGCCAACAGCGTCAATTCCAATAATTGCGATCAAAAACATAATTGTTGAAAGATTTTTTTTAGCCCAAACCCTAATTTTATTAGCACCAATTTGGAGTCGCGTTTCCGGCTTTGAAACCGTCTCAGATGTCGAGGAAAGGATCATTTCAGAAATGCTTCCGATCAATGCTTTTGCACCCCATGCGACAGCATCGATCGCATTCCCGTAAGACTGCAACGCAGACATTTCTCTCTTCATTACCTCTAAATCCGATGCATGCGCAGAAATTGCTTTAACAGCGTCTCGTACTGTTTTTGATTCTTTTTTAGAAAGAGGGGTTCCAACAACTTTTCCGTTTTCATAAAACTGGGGTTCACTGAGAACATTCTTGCTGTCCGAGTCAAACCAAAAAGCTTTTTCTCCAACGTCGACCCTATGCCCGGTAATTCTCATTTTTAGCGAAGTGTTCTGAGATAAATCAACCCCCAAAAATTGGCACAATGCATCTACCTTTGTATTCATCGGAGAAGAATACGACACATGGCGCAAAGGGAAAGAGTACGTTTCTATAGTTGGCATAATTCACCAACTATATTATTACATAATTAGATATTTAAAACAATAATACTTATTATTACTTAAAAAGGAAATAATTTTTATATTGATTTACTATTAATAGCTTTAATGTCATGAGTCTGCGCCCACCAGCGAGTCTCTCGATGAGGCTTGGGCCCAATCTTTTGAAGCAAGCGCGTAACCCAGCTTAGAGTGGGAATATCTTCGCCAAGGTAGAAGCCGTTCACATTTATCCAGCCAAAATCATTCGTAACGCCCCAAGCACCCTCACCCATCCCCAAAGGCAAAATACTGCAGATGCTCTTCACAATCCCCACAGAATCAATTTTAAGAAGGTGTGCAATAACAGGGAAATCGCACTGAATACCCAGAATATTCACAGCTAGGCAAATAATGGCCAGCAATCTCTGAGCATCCTGTTGAGCGATCGTTGTTTCAAATGATTTTAGAACTTGGTCAACAGGAGCGGATGATTTGAGAATCTCCCCAATCGTGGTAAGATTGAGCCCTAATGTCCTGTCCACATCGGCTCTTTTTTTATCGCGTTTATTTGCAATACGCCGTTCAATCTCTGATGGCAAAGGCTTATGTCCGAGCTTATTATTGAGTTTTTCGATCGCTTTGGCTTTGTCTTTTTCAGAAACCTCCGAGATTCTTTGGAGAAACCGTTTTGTTGCATCGTTCATTTGCTTAAGACTTAAATGTTTGTTATTCAGAATTTCTTTGAAAAAATACAAATAATGCTTATCAATAACCTGCATGGTTTTGTTGACTATTTTCAACGAATTGACTGAATCTGCGGTGAATAATCCATAAAATAAAATCCATTGCGCCACGGTAAAGACGATAGCCACAGCAGTTCCGACAACCATTGCTTGAGGACATGTTAACATCAGAACTCCAAGAGATACCCAGAAAAGCCCCGTTAAGATCGAAACCACAGCACCATTTCTCTGCGCTTTTGCTATCTCCAAACCAACTGCATCGTGATTTTTTTCACACCGTTCGATGGCTTTGAGCGCGAGATGAAGTTTAGCGATACCGACTACTAGCGATATGCAGCCTTGAATAATCCTAAATCCTGCGATCCATTGGCCTAAAACAAGAGCCGCCTTCAAAACCTCCTGCCCCGCGATGAGAACGGTCTCTTGAAACCAGGGTGAGAACACTGTAAGCGTTCCGATAACCAAGACCAAATCGATCAGATTTCGAATAACTCCAATTATATCGGATAAAGGAAAGAGAATCGTAAGTACTTTTTGAGCGAGAATATCAATTTTATTTGCCCGCTGTTGAGCGCAAGATATGGGTTCCGGTTTTGATATTTCGGGAGATATCAATTTACAGCTTCGTCCGATTAATGCTCGGACGCCGCTTGTTGCGGTGCAAATCAAATTCCCGCAAGCCTGTAGAACAGACTCTTCTTTCTTCATTAACCCTAAATCGGAGGCATGATCAGAGATTGCCTTGACGGCGCTTCGAATTGTTTTAGATTCTTTATCAGATAGAACTGCACCAACGACCTTGCCATTGGCTTTAAATCGAGGCTGGCAAAAAACCCTCTTGGTATCCGGATCAAACCAAAAAAATTTTTCACCAATCTCAACCTGATGTCCGGATATTTTAATTTTTACAGAGGGATCTTGAACCAAACCTTTCGGTAAAAATTGACTTAACGCATCGGCCTTCGTTTGCAGGAAGGGAGAATAAGAAGCACCACGTAAAGGAAAAGAGTAAGTCTCAATAGTAGACATAGTTCACCACAACTATTATCTCATAATGTGGTGATAAACAAAACAAAAACAAAAACTATTCAAACAGCTAATAGTTTAACATTCAAACATTAAGTTTTTCATTACAAAAAGACAAATGAATATTTTCCTCTTCGGCTATGTGGCAAAGATACTCTCCATATTCATTATTCTTGAATCGCTGTGCGATAGATAAAAGCGAATGCCTATCAATGAATCCCATACGAAAAGCGATCTCTTCAATACATGAAATTTTAATTCCCTGGCGTTCCTGGATTGCTTGTACAAAAGAAGCCGCCTTCTGAAATGCATCAAAAGTACCCGTATCGAGCCATGCATATCCGCGGCCCAAAAGACGCACTTGTAATCGACCTTGTGCCAGATAAACACGATTTACATCCGTAATCTCCAACTCGCCGCGAGAAGATGGTTTAATCTGTTTCGCAATAGCAACGACATCGGGGCCATAAAAATAAATTCCAGGAACTGCGTAAGATGATCGTGGCACTTTAGGTTTTTCCTCAATGTCGATAGCGCGCATCTGGCTATTAAAAGTAATAACGCCATAGCGCTCGGGATCCTTGACCCGATAACCGAACACAAGTCCACCCGTCAAATTTTCTATCGACTCACACAATAATCGCGGCAGATCATGGCCATAAAAAATATTGTCTCCCAAAATGAGTACGACCGAATCATGATCGATAAACTTTTCGCCAATAAGAAATGATTGGGCAATCCCTTGCGGCTGCGCCTGAACGGCATAAGAAATTTGTAAACCAAGATGCGAACCATCCCCCAACAACAGCTTAAATCGCGGGGTGTCCAAAGGAGTGGAAATGATGAGGATCTCTCGAACATTGGCGTGCATCAAAGTCGCTAATGGATAGTAGATCATCGGTTTGTCATAAATCGGCAAGAGCTGCTTGCTAATTGCCATTGTGACAGGAAAAAGACGAGTTCCGCTGCCGCCAGCCAGAATAATACCTTTCATTAGACCTCTTTCGAAATTCTCGTAGATAAAAATCCTGAAAGACTATCAGCGGTCTGTTTTTGACCGATCAACAGCTTCAATTTTACCAAAAGTACACCCATCGCTGATGAGTTGATCAATATAACCAATTGAGTACTCATTGGTCAAAAACCGTGTATCTTCCAGCATAAATTGATGAAATGGAATGGTGGTATGAACGCCCTGGATATGAAAATCGCTGAGAGCACGCTTGGCATGCGCAATCGCTTCACTGCGCGTCCTTCCGCGAACAATGAGCTTTGCAATCATAGAATCATAATTCGGCGGTATGCGATAACCGCCATAGCAGGCGCTGTCAACGCGAATATGGGGGCCGCCCGGAGGAACATAATGTTCAAGGCAGCCGGGACTCGGCGAAAATTGGTTATGCGGGTTTTCCGCATTGATACGCAGCTCAATGACATGGCCGTCAAATTTTACATCTTTCTGTCGAAACGGAATTTTTTCCCCGCGAGCGATGCGTATTTGCCATTGAACCAAATCGATACCCGTTAACTCTTCCGTTACGGTGTGCTCAACCTGGATGCGGGTATTGACTTCCATAAAATGAAAATTACCGTTCGAATCAAGGAGGAACTCAACAGTGCCGACCGAATGATACTTGGCCGCTCGCACAATCTCAACCGCAGCCTGTCCCATTTTTTTTCGCAGCGAATCATCGACGCATGGGCTCGGGGCTTCTTCAATTAATTTCTGACGTCTGCGTTGGATCGTGCAATCGCGCTCTCCTAGATAAAGGTAATGACCAAACTTATCTCCGATTACCTGCACTTCGACATGGCGCGGATTGAGAATCATTTTTTCAAGATAAACATCGGGATTATTGAAATTCGCTTCCGCTTCGGCTCGAGCGGCAACAAATTTTTTCACAAAGTCTTCTTCTGAGTAGGCAATGCGGATCCCTTTACCCCCACCGCCCGCAACCGCTTTAATAAAAATCGGAAAGCCAAACTTCTGAGCTTCTTTTAAGCCGGAATCGATATCTCTGACAATACCCTCTGTCCCCGGAATGACAGGACAGCGAACGGAGCGTGCCGTAGCTTTGGCGCGCGCTTTATCTCCTAAAAGAGAAATCGCTTGCGGCGGCGGACCGATAAAATTTAAACCGCAGCTTTCACAAATCGAAGCAAAATTGGCATTTTCACTTAAAAAGCCATATCCAGGATGAACCGCGTCTGCTCCCGTGATCTCACAGGCCGAGATAATATTGGCAATCTTGAGATAAGACTTATTCGCTGCCGCTTCTCCAATGCAAACCGCTTCATCGGCATGATGGACGTGGAGCGCATCGGTATCGGCTTCCGAATATACCGCGACCGTTTGCAACCCCAAATCATGGCAGGCCCGAATAATCCGGACGGCGATCTCTCCACGATTGGCAATGAGTACTTTTTGCATGCTTGATCAACTCAATTTATATTATACGATAAATCTTAGAGCCAAACTCAACAGGGTGCGCATTTTCAACAAGAATTTCGGCGACAGTTCCCCTCACGTTGGCTTTCACTTCATTCATCACCTTCATCGCCTCGATAATACAAACGACGGTGTTCTCCTCAACCTGATCGCCAACCTTGACAAAGGAGGGCTGATCCGTAGCAGGAGATGCATAAAATGTTCCGACCATAGGAGAAGTGACATACTTACCATCAGCGGGAACCTCTGCCGCGCGTGATTTTCCTCCCCTTTCGCCCTTATGAACATGCTCTATATGAAAAACAGGCTCGGGGCTCTCAGATGCAAATATAGGACGCGGCGAGTGGCCCTGAGACAAACCCCCCGCATGGAAATGGTCGCCTTCCATTTCGATCTGCAATTCAAAATCCCCCTTCTTCAAAAGAAGCTTCTTGATCTTGCTCTTCTCGACTCTCTCCATTAATTCTTTAATCTGATCTAATTCCACACTTAGACCCTCTGTACGTATTCGTTTGTCTGCGTATCGACTTTGATCACGTCGCCACTTTCAATAAACAACGGAACCTGCAATTTAGCGCCCGTTTCCAATACTGCTTTTTTAGTGGCGCCGGACCCGGAAGAAGCATCTCCTTCCGCGCTTTCGGTCTTAACAACCATGATTTCCAAAAATTGCGGCAGTTCGATCTCAAAGATTGTTTCGCCATAAAACAGGGCTTTTACTTGAATGCCTTCCTTGAGAAAGTGCACCTTATCACCCAGGATCTGAGAAGAGACACGCGTCTGCTCTAAAGTACCGACATCGAGAAATAAATAATCTTTCCCTTCCGGATAGAGAAACTCCAAGATTCGCTCGGCAAGAGCAACTTCTTGGATTACTTGATCGAGCTTAAAATTTTTCTCGATCGCATCATCAGTGATCAAGTTGCGCAGCTTCGTTTTTACGAAAGGCGTTCCCTTCGCAACAGTCACTTTAACGCTCGACTCAACGCGGAAAATTTTTCCGTCAAGGTTGATCGTCATGCCAGGCGAGATTTGATTTGCCGTTGTCATAAAATTTCCAATAGCTCGGACAGTTTACAGATCGAATGATCGACCCAATCTTCTTTCTTCCAGATCTTCCCTCTTCCCCAGCGCATATGCACCGTTCGCCAACCCAGATCATGAGCGGGAACAAGGTCCATCAAGATCCGGTCGCCCACAGCATAGCACTCTGCGAGAGGTTGTGAAAACTCATTCAAAAGCGCCTCATAATGAGACTTTTTTTGAGAGTCTTCAGAGACTGTAATTTTACTAAATATAGAAGGTTCCAAGCCAGCCTTTTCCAGCTTTTCAAGCTGAAAAAGCTTCTTACCGCTCGTTAACAAGGTTAATGTATGTCCGCGTTGGCTAAGAATATGCAACACATTTTTTGCATCGGGCGTCGTTGGAATAATAAAATTTTTAGGCAATGGCTCTGAATAGAGCGCCATCGCCTCTTCATACAAATGAGGGGCTTGTAATCGTTCGAGGGTCAGCCGAACCGTCTCTTTTGAGCTGATACAACACAGATCAAGAGCTTGAATTTCTCGAAGAGATCGATCAAATGAGCCGACCGCGACATTCCGGCGAATCAAAAATCCAATAAATTCTCGTAATTTATAAGGGGTCACGCTACCGGATGTATCGATAATCGTGTCATCGAGATCAAAGACTATCAACAATTTTCACCAACTCCTGTGCAAGTTTTTTTGAATCATGCCGAATCAAACTTCGCTTCAAAATATCCCCTTTTAAATTTTCTCTTGGTCTGCCGAGAAGATCTGCAAAGATAATTCGGCTATCATTAATATCGCTTTCAACCAGCTCTCCTTCAATCGCATAAAGCTGGATAACTGCTTCAGGGGGTTTTTGTCGATTAATCAAAATATGGTCAAAGATATCTTGACCGACATATTGAAGAATCTCCTTCATATAGTGGCTGGTTTTATAACCGGTCGTCTGTCCCTTGCGATTCATTAAATTCATGACAAAAACTTTGCGCGCCCTTGAATTGCGCAACGCCTCGCAAACTCCGTCGACAAGAAGATTCGGAATAATCGAAGTATGCAAACCACCCGGACTCAATACAATCAAATCCGCTTTATGAATCTCTTCGAGGACGCGAGGATTCACCGTAGGAATCGGATCGAGATAGATGGATTGGTACCCCTGATCGATTTCCTGCGAAAGATAAATCTCTTTCTCGCCTTCCAAAAGACGTCTGTTATTCAAAATCATCTTTAAACGAACCTGATGAACTGTCACAGGGATCACTTTCCCTTGAATGAAAAGAATCTTACCCGCTTCTTCCACCGCTTTTTCAAAACTACCCGTCACTTTTTCTAAAGCCGACAACAATAAATTTCCAAAGCTATGCCCGCCAAGCCCGCCATTTTCAAAGCGATAATTCATCAAGCTGCGAAGCAGACGGCTTGAATTGGATAATGCCACCAAACATTGCCGTACATCACCCGGAGGCAACACGCCCAGCTCATCGCGCAAAATTCCGGTACTTCCCCCGTCATCGGCCATTGAAACAATCGCCGTAAGCTCGAGAGGGTACTTTTTTAAACCGCGCAAAACGACGAAATTTCCTGTTCCTCCACCGATAACAACAACTCGTTTCATAAGCAATTTCTCAATGATTCAATGGCTATTTTTAAATCTTTCTGACTAAAAAGATAGTTACCGCTGACCAATATATTGGCTCCCGCTTCGACACATAATCGAGCTGTCTCCAAATTAATCCCTCCATCTACCTTAATATCGTAGGGAGGCAAGTTGGAACCCGGTTTTTTCGGAAGAACAACGCCCCCTTGACGGATCCCATTTTTGTCGCAGAATTCGCGCGTCAGTCTAATTTTTTCAAGCATTTTAGACAGAAACTCTTGGCCGCCAAAACCTGGATTCACCGTCATCAAAAGCACCTGATCGCATAGAGTCAAAAATTTATAAATCATAGAAAAAGAGGTTTCGGGCCGAAAGGACAACCCGGCTCTGATTCCGCATCGTCGAATGTATGCAAGAGTATCTTCTACGTCTTCAGTCGCCTCAAAATGAAAAGTAATGCAATCCGCTCCCGCTTCAATAAAAGGCTCAATGAAATCGAAAGGATTATAAATCATAAGATGGACATCAAGAGGAATCGTCGTAGCACGGTTGATAGCAGAGACAGCACGGGGGCCCAGCGTTAAATTGGGCACAAAATGACCATCCATCACATCAATATGAATCGCATCAGCCCCTGCCTGTTCTAGGCGTTTCGCTTCATCGGCGAGATGTCCAAAATCCGCTGAGAGAATAGAGGGTTCGATTTTAATAGGTTTTTGAGTCATGAAAATATCCAAATGAAGTTTTACAAAAAGATTAAATTATATCCAGGGAACTCGATTTTGAGCCATTGAGATTAGATAAAGAGTGTTCAATGACATCATAAAATCGCTTTTGCTCTAAAAGATTATCGGATTGAAGAATATAACCGGCGTACGAAACTTCCTGAATATCGATTGAGAACGAGATCAATTGATAAGGAGGTAAGCTCAATCGATCAATCTCGCGATTCACCTTTTCCTTAAATGCTGAGCTGACGTGGGGCAAAACAATAAAAAGACGCTTTTCTTCTTGTCGAAAAAGCCAATCCCCATTCTTTTTACGAAAACTTTGATGTTTTTTTTGAGACTGAAGCAGCAAAAGAAATAACTGCTTGAGATGCTCCACGTCCATCACGGAGCGCAATTCGACAGGCGTTAATGCAAAAAAGAATTTTTCAAGAAGCATTGCATGCTGATGAACCGAACGTCCAAGAGAGCGCTTTAAAGCTAAAAACACTTCATTTTGCTTGCCAATCATGCCGCCATTATAATCTCTCACCTCGCCGATCACGCGAAAAATTTCAGATAGAAGATATTGACGGGCCTGATAAAGATCTAACGAATGATCGGGGCGCAAAAATTTTTGACTGTCCACAAAGAGTCGAAAAACCGTCGCCTCCTTAATGTGTTTGCGGCCTAAAGAACCCAACGATCGAATACGATCGGGAACGATTTTTAAATTTGATTCCGCTTTTTCAAACAATTCAACAACCGTTTTTCCATCAGGACAGAGAACTCTCAAAAGAATGACCGTAAAACCAAGTTCGGAGCCTCGCTGCTCCTCAAAAGAAATAATGACCTGAGGAATATCAGTTACAAAGCGTAGCTGCCGCGAGAGAACCATGATATTTCGCAAAACTTCTTCTTCATTACGAGGCATAAAAACAGGATGGGTCAACTGCTCAACGTGCGTTTTGAGCTGGTCGGGAAGTTGCGTACGAAGAGCGTGAATCTCCTCATGATTGAAATCCTGCCCATCGCTTTTTCCGATTTCAAGATAATTCATTTGGATCTGAGTTTCCTGAGAGCGATCAACAAAAAAAGATCCTTCAATAAAGTGAACATTCGCAATACTTTGAGAGATCGCTCCGATTAAATGCTCTTTTTCAAAGACCTCATGTTCTCTGAGAAAATTAAAGCCGACTAATATACCGAGGACGAGGCGGCCTTCATTCGTTTTTTGAGAAGAAGCCAAACGTGTTTTAAAGAACTTCAATATAATATGGCGTTGATTTGGAACAACTTCGACGTTATGTTTTAGCTGATTTCGAAGAGAATAGAGATTCGAGATAATACGGCTGATATGGTGATAGTCCCGCTCTTTTTTAAATTCATCGCGGCAAGTGACGAGAAAGTGCTGCATTTGAGAAAAAATACCGCGATCAAAATCTTTCGATCGGCTCTGAATTAATGAACTGATCTTATCTTGAATCATCGCCGTTTTGCCATCATTCGACAGCCCCTTGAACTCCAAGATGCGCGTCGCTTGATAGTGGGAAATCAACCCTAATCGAAGTTCCGTTTCGATTTGTTTAAAATTGCGACGGATTTCTTCTAATTCCTGAGTACTCTTTATTTGTACTACGATTTCAGCCACGCTAAGCAAATCATCGCTCAATCGAGGAAGCCGTACATCCGAAGAAAAGAACAGTTCGACATTCAATCTTTTATGCGGCAAAAGCCACCGGCTGATCATCTCATAAAAAAAATGAGAAGTATTTTGGCGATATTTGCAGAGCAAGGAAACAGAAAAATTACAGGGAGCTTCAGTTAGATCGGAAATTTTGATCAATGGAAGCAAGTCATTGAATCGGACGCGAGTAACCAAATCCTCCATTGAATAGAGGATATCAGTCGGAATGAGCTTGCGGATTAAATCCCGAGCACCGTCGCGATAGTACTCTGACTCCAGAGAACCGCACCCGAATTCAAAATCATCTAACTCAACAAGCATATTCACCTAATAGGTCGATGAACCCATCTTTTTTCGCTACGCAATTAAATATTTCATTAAAGCGTAGAAATTTTCAATCTACGAACAGAGGTAAAAAAAATAAAGTCAAAATTTTAATTTTTTAAAAAGAAACATTGAGTTTTTAGGAAATTTAACAAAACCAAAAACTAGAAACAGACATCTAAAATATTGTTCATGAATGACTTACATAAAAACGTCATAGAGAAAGAAAAAAACACAAAAAATCTTTAAAAAAGTTAAACCCATGATTTTTTCGGTCAAAAATCTATATTGCATATTGATTTAAGGAAGATCAGAGAACATATATAAATATTTCAAAATCATATTGCGATATTTTTTACAAAAAATCGATCGAAGAAGTTGAGATATCAAAAATTATTCAAAAGATTGCATTACGCATAATTTCCCCACCGATTCGTGCAGGAGTCTGTCGCTTCTCCTTGATTATATTGAGAACCATTTGGTAATCTTTTTCCTTTAAGCAAGCACTAAGTGTCATTGCATCGGTATGTCTTTATCTTTGCTTTGTCTTGACGTGCATTAAATTAGAAACAGGAGAAACCCTCAAAATGTCACCCAAAAACCCCACTCATGATTGGAATACCAGTAACGTACTCGATGATGTCGATTTCCAGGAAAATGAAGCACGTCAATTCCGCGATTTACTCTCCGGTAAAGGAAAATCGAGCGCTGAAACTGCATTATCAATGCTAAGCGTAGGTCAAATTCTTGAAGGACGCATTGTCGAAATTTCAAAAGATTTTGTTGTCATCGACGTGGGATTAAAATCGGAAGGACTTGTTCCAATCTCCGAATTTATTGAGCCGGAAGAGCTTGAGCTGGGTAAACAAGTTGAAGTATATCTTGATCAGACGGAAGGCGAAGACGGCCAGATCGTTTTATCTAAAGAAAAAGCCCGAAAATTCCGCCAATGGGAACACATTGTCAAGAATTGCAAAGAGGGTTCGATTGTCAAAGGCGAAGTGATTCGCAAAGTCAAGGGCGGTTTAATGGTCGATATCGGCATGGAAGCCTTCTTGCCCGGATCGCAAATTGATAATAAGCGGATCAAGAACCTCGATGACTTCATTGGCCGCACGTATGAATTCAAAATTCTAAAGATCAATATTGAAAGGAAAAATATCGTCGTTTCCCGCCGAGAATTACTCGAAGAAGAGCGTGTATCTCGCAAAACCGAACTTCTGGAAAATATTAAAGAAGGAACGACACGAAGAGGCGTTGTGAAGAACATCACCGATTTCGGAGTGTTCCTTGATCTGGATGGAATCGATGGCCTCCTTCATATTACTGACATGACTTGGAAGCGCATTAAGCACCCATCCGAGATGGTTCACCTCGGTCAAGAGCTCGATGTCGTAATTCTTCATATTGATCGTGAAAAAGGACGCGTAGCTTTAGGACTCAAACAAAAAGAAATGAATCCTTGGGAAGAGATCGAAAGCCGCTATCCTCAAGGAACTCGCATTCGTGGAAAAATTGTCAACCTTGTTTCTTACGGCGCCTTTATCGAAATCGAGCCGGGCATCGAGGGCCTGATCCACGTTTCTGAAATGTCCTGGACCAAAAATGTGACCGATCCCAGTGAAATTGTCCGAGTTGGCGATGAAGTCGAAGCGATCGTGCTCTCTGTCCAAAAAGAAGAGGGTAAAATTTCGCTAGGCATTAAGCAAACCGAACGCAATCCTTGGGAAGATGTCGAGCGAAAATATCCTGTAGATAGCAGCGTTGTCGCTGAAATCCGCAACCTCACCAACTATGGCGCATTTGTCGAATTAGAGCCTGGCGTAGATGGCCTCATTCATATTTCGGATTTGAGCTGGATTAAAAAAGTTTCCCATCCTTCAGAAGTCCTCAAAAAGGGCGATAAAGTAGAAGCAGTCATTCTCTCTGTCGATAAGGAAAGTAAAAAAATCACGCTCGGTGTCAAGCAATTAAGCACCAACCCATGGGAAACGATCGAAAGGTCTCTTCCTGTCGGCACAATCGTAAATGGCGTTGTCACTAAAACGACAGCGTTTGGCGCCTTTGTTCAGCTTGATAACGGAATTGAAGCGTTGATTCACGTCACAGAACTTTCGGATCAGCCATTCGGTAAGGTGGAAGACATTATCCAAAAAGGAGACAATGTCACCGCCAAAGTGATTAAGCTCGATCCTGAACACAAAAAAATTGCCCTTTCGATCAAAGAATACTTGATTGAGAAAAACCAGCAAAATCGCGACGATATCGTCGTAAGCACGAAAGGGAAGAAAGGCAAAAAGAAATCCGAAGAAAGCAAAAAGAAAGCGGAAGAAGACGAAGAAGAAGAATCTCTTTGATTCTCCTGAATTAGAGAATCAAAATAAAAGGTAAGAACGAATGAATAAAGACCTCATCGCTATCTTTGAATATCTCGAACGCGAGAAAGGGATCAAACGCGACATTGTGATCGCGGCCATCGAAGATTCTCTCAGAGCTGCTGCTCGCAAAAGCATCAAGGGAATCGGCGAGAAAGTGACCGTGCAGATCCATCCCAAAACGGGCGAAATCGAAGTATATGCCCAAAAAAAGATTGTCGAAAAAGTGCTGAATCCCAGCGATGAGATCTCTCTAGCCGCTGCTCGTGAGATGGAGCCTGATTGTAATATTGGCCAACTGCTCGAAATTTCAGTCACTCCTCAGGATTTTGGCCGTATCGCGGCGCAGGCTGCTCGGCAAATTATTACTCAAAAGCTGAAGGGTGCGGAACGCGATGTAATCTATGAAGAATATCGCCATCGAGCTGGCGAGATCATATCAGGGACGGTTAAACGATTCATTCGCGGGCGAACGATTATTGTTGATTTGGGTAAAGTAGAAGCTATTTTACCTGAGCGCAACTATCCGAAACTCGAGAGATATAATCTGGGCGACAAAGTGCAAGCTTTGCTACTCGAAGTACATGATACAGATACGGGAGGCGCTGAGGTCATTCTCTCGCGCAGCCACCCCGAGTTTGTGTCCCAGCTTTTTGTTCAGGAAGTTCCAGAACTGCATGACGGTACAGTTGCGATAGAAAAAATCGTTCGCGATGCAGGTTACCGCACGAAACTGGCCGTACGTTCCTTTGATCCTAAAGTAGATCCCGTTGGAACATGCGTTGGTGTTCGCGGAACTCGAATTAAGAATATTATTCGAGAACTGAATAACGAAAAAATTGATGTTGTCCCCTACTCGGATAACGCTCAAAGTCTGCTCGAAAATCTGATAGCGCCGGTTGTTCCCCGAAAACTGAAAATGGGCGACCAGAAGATCTTCATGGTTGTCGCTGATGATGATTATCCAATGGTGATCGGAAAGAAGGGAATGAATGCACGTCTCATCGGCCAATTGCTCGATTGTACGATCGAAGTGCAAAAAATCACTGAATATCAAAAGCTTCTCGCCGTTCAATTGGCCGAGCTTTCCTCTTCAGAAGATCCATCCTTAGATGAGCGGCTTAAGATCGAAGGTGTCAACAGTTTGATCGCCGAAAGCTTAGTCGGAGCTGGCCTTGACACGATACGTAAAGTGATGAAGGCTGACCCAGCTGAAATACCTGTCAAAGTGCCGGGTGTGAATTACTATGACTTGGCCGACAAAATCCTCGAACAAATACGCAAAAAAAAGGGATAACCGTTGGCTAAAATTAAGCTCAACATTAAAAACACTCAACTTGCTCAAGCTTTTAAGATCGGCAAACCCAAAATAACACCTGCCGCTGAACCGGAAGCTGAACCGATCAAGAAAAATTTGAGTACCAAGGCTGAGGAAGAAGTTCTTCCGGACGGATCTATCAAGAAACGGAAATCCCGTATTGTTCAGCCTTTAGCAGAAGTAGCTCCATCTGTTGTCGAAATTCCTGTACCCGAAATTAGTGAACCTACTCGCGAAAAAAAGAAACTATTTGACGATTCTCCAGCTCCGATTGCTCCACAAAAAGAAGTTGAACCGCAACCGGCAAAAGCTGAATCGAAAACGACGCCTCTGGAAGAGACAAAAAAGCCCCCCGTAAAACCTCCAGAAGCACCTGTCGCTGAAGCTCCTGCAATGCCACGCAAAGAAGCTCCTAAAGAAATGCGTTTACCGCAAAAGCGTGTGGAGCAACGGACATTCGACGCGAGAGACCGTCAAGGCTTAAGAGACACCGAAAACGAAGCCTGGCGGAAACGACGTGCCTTCAAACCGGCTAAAAAGCGGTTTGAGGAACAGGTCATCATTCGTCCGAAAGAAGTTTCGGTTCGTCTCCCGATCATGATTAAAGATCTTGCCCATGAAATGAAGCTGAAATCATCACAGCTGATCGCCAAGCTCTTTATGAAAGGCATTATTTTAACTTTAAACGACTTTCTCGATGATGAAACCGTCATTCAACTCCTCGGACACGATTTTGACTGTGAAATTAAAATCGATACATCGGAGAAAGAGCGTATTCAAATTACGGACCGTGGCATCCGACAGGAAATCGACTCAACCAACCAGGATCAACTTTTACTACGACCTCCCGTTGTCACTTTCATGGGTCATGTCGATCACGGAAAAACGAGTTTAATCGACGCAATTCGCAAATCCAACCGCGCTGCGTCAGAAGCCGGAGCGATTACACAGCATATTGGGGCATTTAAGGTTCACACTAAAGCGGGCGATGTAACGATTCTCGACACCCCCGGCCATGAAGCTTTTACCGAAATGCGTTCGCGTGGTGCGATTGTTACCGACATTATTATTCTTGTTATCGCAGGCGATGAAGGAATTCGAGCTCAGACAGAAGAAGCGATTCGTCAAGCCACAGAAGCGAAGGTTCCTATTCTCGTCGCTGTCAATAAATGCGATCGACCGACGTTTGACGCTCAAAAAATCTATCGTGAATTGGCCGACCGGGAATTGCTGCCGGAAAGCTGGGGCGGAACCACGATCACTGTGAATTGCTCAGCTGTATCCGGACAAGGCATCAACGAATTGCTTGAAATGATCGCTTTGCAAGCCGAGATCCTCGAGCTCCGCGCGAATCCAAACAGCCGTGCACGCGGAACCGTCCTTGAATCTGAGATGCATAAGGGCTTAGGAGCCGTTGCTACGATTCTCGTGCAAAACGGAACCC
>CAISYW010000005.1 GCA_903889795.1 uncultured Chlamydiae bacterium
CCCTTGCCATTCCACAAAAGCGTCTCCTCGGATACCCGAGGGGTCTGGTCAACCGCCTTTGGAGATTTCTCCCCTCAAGCCTCTCCCTTTAGGGAGGGGAGGGGTGTGGTTGACGTGAGGGATCACTTATAGGCGATTATTTATCTAAACCACAGAATAATAACCGACAGTCTTCACTACCTGCAAGAGGTAAGGGACTGGACTGAGATTCGGAGTAGGTACATCTCCGCAGAGGAACGGTTCTGAGCGGAAATAAAAAAGCTGGACACGAATTAGGCTATCGTAATAATCTTGCGATATGCCTAGAAAAAAAACCAATAAAGAAGATTTACGAACGCGACTAGCCGGATTGTCAGGATGGCAGACAGCTACGCGCAATGATGCCATCGTTGCTCAGGAGTTATATGAGACACGGTCACTTGATCGAGTTCATTCACTTAATGAGGCAGCCTTCTTCGATGAATTTTTCCACTATTTAAAAGAGATTGATGTTTGGCCGCTGTTAGAGAGCCTTGATCCCAAAGATCGAGAAGGACCGCTGTACCCTTTTATTAAATTCGTGCTGGTTACGATTATGCGTTGCGTTGGGGGTGTCCAAAGTATGCTCGCGACGCATGATCTATTGCTAACAGATCAAGCAATCATGGATGTCATTGGATTTAATGCGGCACAGGTAGAGCAAGGAAGTTGCGATCGCGGGTTAAAGCGACGTAAAAACCCAGTAAAAATTCGCGGAGCCTTTTCTTACGAGACAATCGCAGACAATATTATAAAAATAGGACCCAATAAGCTTGAGAAAATGTTCAACGGAGTAATTCGTTGTTTGGCGAAACAAGGGATTTTTACTAAAAAAGTTAACATCGTAATCGAAGCAACATATGATGAAGCAACACCAAACTATAAGACCGATTCCGGGGACGCAGTACCTCATGTTACAAAAGAGAAAAGACCTGACGTACGTGCTAATGGACATGCTCAGAAGATCAAGGTAACAGTCTATGGATGGAAGATCTGGCTGGCTTTTGATCCTGAATCAGGAATCCCTGTAGCGATGAAGATTGACGGCATTAATGTGGCAGATAATACGCACGGATATGATGTTTTAGATCAATCACGTAAAAACCTCGAGGGATACAGTACAGTCCAGTCCAGTCCAGTCCATTCGGTATCTTTTGATCGCGGCTTTTTGGACGGCAAGCTTCTTTGGAAAGTTGAACATAAAGCCAAGGCAATCGTCTATATCCCTACCAAATCTAACATGGAAATTACAGAAGAAGCGCGAAAAATAGCACGGCGAGCAGAAGCGCTTGCTTTGAAAGGAAAGACACTGGATGGAGCCATATACAAAGAGCGAATCGAAGAGATTCGGCACGAATCCGGTAAAAGCGCTTGGGTTGAGAAACGCAAAACAATTGTGGTGAGAATTTTCGATTTGTCGTGCGATTGGTGGACATCAACAGGATCTTCTTCAGCAGCGAATTCTAAAAAATTCGTGCCTAAGCTGGTCAATGCTACTGTTGTCTTACAGTGGGATGGAGCTCCAAAAGATGCAGAGAAAGAGGTTGTGATTATAGACA
>CAISYW010000006.1 GCA_903889795.1 uncultured Chlamydiae bacterium
ATGCGCGGCGACGATGTTTTCCTCGTCGTCAAGCGCGTAAAGGGGCATTTCGAACTCCGTGTAGATGCGCTATTGCAAATAATCACTGCGGGAATATGATATTGACTGAAAGGGGGGTTCTGTCCACAATTCTTTCATCTTGGTATGCTGTTTTTCGATGATTTGTATTGAAAGAATCTTTTTCTTTAGCGCCCTTCTTAGGAGATCATGAGCGGAACAACATCTTTTAGCACTCCCCAGCATCAGCAGAAGATTGAGGAGCTAGTTGCTCTTGCAAAAGAGCAGGGTTATCTCACCTACGAGGAGATCAACGAAATCCTCCCGATGACGTTCGATTCCCCTGAGCAGATTGATCAGGTTTTGATCTTTCTGAGCGGTATGGACATTCAAGTCCTTAATCAGGTTGAGGTTGACCGACAGAAGGAACGTAAAAAGGAAGCGAAGGAACTCGAGGGTCTTCCTAAGAGAGCCGAGGGCACTTCGGACGATCCTGTTCGGATGTACCTGAAAGAGATGGGTTCTGTTCCTCTTTTGACACGTGAAGAAGAGGTGGAAATATCGAAGCGCATCGAAAAGGCGCAAATCCAAATTGAAAAAATTATTTTACGCTTTCGCTTTTCAACCCGAGAAGCCATTTCTATCGCCAATTACCTGATCTCATTAAAAGAGCGGTTCGACAAAGTCATCCTGGAAAAAGAAGTCGCTGATAAAAATCATTATCTCGTCATTCTTCCGAAGTTATGCGATTTGATGAAGAAAGAAGATGCTTTGTTAGAAGAGCAGCTTATTCGCCTTCGCGATCCGAGCCTGAAAAAAGAAGTCCGCGTCCAGTTGATTGAAGAAATTGAAAAGTGCCGGATTCGTTCGCAAGCCTATTTGCGCCGTTTTTGCTGCCGCCATAATATCATTGAAGACTTCGGCGAAGTGATTTTGGCCAGTTATGATCGTTTCCTCGTTCTTGAAAAAGAGATCACGGAGCTAACTCCCCGCGCGGAGAAAAATAAATTTGCTGCGACAAAATTGGTGGCGGCGAAGCGCAAGCTCATTAAGAGAGAACTGGCTGCCGGTCGTTCTCTTGATGAGTTCAAAAAAGATGTTCGCATGTTGCAGCGCTGGATGGATAAGAGCCAGGAAGCCAAGCGCGAAATGGTCGAATCAAACTTACGTCTTGTCATCTCAATTGCAAAAAAATATACGAACCGCGGCCTCTCCTTTTTGGATTTGATCCAGGAAGGGAACATGGGATTAATGAAAGCCGTTGAGAAATTTGAATATCGACGCGGTTACAAATTCTCGACTTATGCGACCTGGTGGATCCGCCAAGCGGTAACGCGAGCGATTGCCGATCAGGCTCGCACGATTCGTATTCCCGTACATATGATCGAGACGATCAACAAAGTGCTGCGTGGAGCGAAAAAGCTCATGATGGAGACGGGACGCGAGCCGACTCCGGAAGAATTGGCTTCCGAGCTGGGATTGACTCCTGAGCGCGTACGCGAAATTTATAAAATTGCCCAGCATCCGATTTCCTTGCAAGCTGAGGTGGGCGATGGCGGAGAGAGCCAATTCGGCGACTTTTTGGAAGATACCTCTATCGAATCACCCGCGGAAGCAACCGGATATGCGATTCTGAAAGACAAAATGGGCGAAGTTCTATCTACGTTGACCGATCGCGAGCGGACCGTATTGGTTGAGCGCTTTGGATTGTTGGATGGGAAGCCCAAAACCTTGGAAGAGGTAGGTGTCCGCTTCAAAGTCACTCGAGAGCGTGTGCGCCAGATCGAAGCTAAGGCACTCCGCAAAATGCGTCATCCTACTCGAGCCAAGCAGCTGCAAGCCTTTCTCGATTTATTGGAAGGCGAGTAGACGTCTGTTTTGTATAATTCCACTCTCAGGGCGATAGCCTTGAGAGTTTTTTTTTGAGAAGAATGGAGCGTATCGGAGTTGAACCGATGGCCTCAACAATGCCATTGTTGCGCTCTACCAACTGAGCTAACGCCCCATCGTAAGAAATATTGTTCACTGTTAGCGATGCGGTGTAGCTATTTTACGGTAGTTTCCCATTTCGTGACAACAGTTCCCGAACTTTACAATCCTTTGCCTGCCAAAGTCGAGCTTCAGGAAAATTTACTCATCGAGAATCTCTCATTTTGTTTAACATCCACAAGGATGTGAAGAGTTGTTTGAATGGCTAGGCTATCCTTTTTTTTATTGGGACTTTGTTTATTTGGTCTGATTAATCTGCCTCAAGAATGCGCTGATCAATGGCGCTGTAATGTTGTTTCTGCCTTGTCTCCCACATGGCAATCCGTTGCGCCTCGTCGTCAGAAAGGCGCTCCGGCGAGTGCATTTTCAGGCGTTGAGGTTGGCTCTTTGCGGGTGCAATATCAAGCTCTCCAGGAATTGTTTTTAGACGAAAAACGCTTGCAAAGCCAAGCAGAGTCCTTAGCGGCTGTGGTGGGTCGGAACGATTCGGAAAAGCTACGAACCAAGGCTTTGAGAAGAGCTGACCGGTTGAAGCGGCTTCTGGTTTTGCAATATGCATCGATACCGGCGCAAGTGATCTTTCGCGAGCCTTCTTCATGGAGCAGTACAATTTGGATTTCAGTTGGCGAAACGGATAACAGGGTTCTGGGAACAACGATTGTCGCTCAAAATAGCCCCGTGCTGGCAAATCAATCTCTCGTTGGCGTGGTTGAGTATGTGGGAGAGACGCAATCGCGGGTCAGGCTTATCAGCGACGCTGGAATGGTATGCGCGGTTCGATCCGTGCG
>CAISYW010000007.1 GCA_903889795.1 uncultured Chlamydiae bacterium
GGAAAGACCGTCCAGATTGAACTGCGCGACCAAAACAATCGTCTGGTGACAGATGAGTCTGATCTCAAACAAGGAATCAACGAGCTCTTCAATCGCGTCAACAAGATGGGCGTTTCCGAAGTGGCGATCCGCAGACTGGGCAACAATATTGTTCTCGATTTTCCAGGCTCGCAAGCACTATCGGCCGCCGAATTGGTGAAAGCGTCGTCGATGTATTTTCATGTCGTGAACGAGAAATTCTCAGTTGCGAATACCCAACTAGCCGATGTCGTAAATCGCTTTCTTCAGGAAGTATGGAACGAAGCGGTCGTGATGAATCGCAAAGATCCCCAGAGCATCAATCGAATCGCCTGGAAACATCTGAATGGAGAAAGCACAGATCCCAATGCTGCACAACCGCAATCAGAAGCCGCACGGCTTCTCTATGAAAACGGCCTGAGGCTCCTTTCGCCAAACAATCCATTCTGTTCCAGCGCGGTCAATGATAGCGTCTCTAAAATTGTCGTCATGCGAGGCAAAGACTTCAGCGAATGGCACAACCAAACCCATCCATTATTGTTTGTCTTTAGCAATTACGCGCTGGAAGGATCAAATCTTTCCAACATCCGTTCTGCGTATGATTCCTCCAAAGGCAATTTTTTAAGTTTTGAAGTCAAAGGCTCTGCAATCAATTGGGAGGGACAAAAAGCAAGTCCGCGCGATGAGCTTCATGCATGGACCTCGCAGTTCTCGAAAGAGCGGGTTGTCGGCACACCCAACGAATTATTTTCTCGCGGACAAGGTTGGCGCATGGCCGTCATTCTCAATGAATCAGTGATCAGCGCTCCTACTTTGAGCTCCGCGCTGCGAGACAGCGCTATGATCACCGGTAATTTTTCTCAACGAGAAGTAAACCAACTCGCTTCAGATTTAAAAGCGGGCTCCCTGACTTTTACACCCCATATCCTGTCTGAAAAAAACGTGAGTCCGGAACTGGGCCAATCAGATCGAGAGAAGGGCATTATCGCCACCTTCGCGGCGCTTATTCTCGTAATTATTTGCATGTTGACCTACTACAGATTTTCCGGTCTCGTCGCAACAGTTGCCGTTCTATTGAACTTGCTCATCATGTGGGCCACCTTGCAAAACCTTCACGCTACGCTCACTTTGGCCGGCATTGCAGGTGTGATTCTCACAGTCGCGATGGCAGTAGATGCCAACGTGCTTGTTTTCGAGCGGTTTAAAGAAGAATTTGCTATTTCAGGCCGCTTGGCAGCTTCGATTCTCGCTGCATACAAAAAAGCATTTAGCGCCATCTTGGACTCCAACGTGACGACAATCATTGCCGCATTGATCCTATTGAATTTTGACGCAGGTCCAATTAAGGGCTTTGCCATCACTTTGATCATCGGTATCGCATCGTCGATGTTTACAGCGCTTTTTATGACCCGTACATATTTCACAGCATGGGTTCGTAATCCGGCTCATAAAACATTGACAATGATGAATTTGATTCGAACGACTTCTTACGATTTCCTCAAAAAAGCCAAATGGGCGTTCGGAATCGCAGGGATAATCATTGTGGTGGGAGGCGCGTTATTTTTGTCCAATCGCGCAACAATCTTTGGAATGGATTTTACAGGCGGTTTTGCTCTCAATGTAGAAATCCAGCCAAAACCCGGCCTTTCTGAAAATTATGGAGCAGCCGTCGAAGAGGCTTTTCTCCAACAGGGATTGACTACGCATGACTTCCAAATCCGTGAACTCAATCCATCAAACAATTTGCGAATCCTCTTTTCAACGAGCATGGAACAGAGCGGCAAACCGTTTTTCGAGCTTAGCTCGTCACCAAAAGAGGGCAAGCACAATTCTTGCGTGGCCTGGACATTGCAAGCGCTCAAACAGAAAGGTATTTCATTAACAAGAGCCAGCCTGGCGCAAGTCGATACGAATTGGACGGCGATGAGCGGGCAAATGTCGGAAAGCATGAGAAACAACGCTCTTTTCGGGCTACTTATTGCATTTGCTTGTATTTTCATCTATATCGCGATTCGCTTCGAAGCCGCCTACGCTATGAGCGCCATCATCTGCGTATTGCACGACGTATTCATTTCGCTCGGTCTCATTGGAATTCTCTATTATTTTGGGATTCCGATTCAGATCGATTTGAATACAGTCGCTGCACTCATGACGATTGTCGGATATTCTCTTAACGACACGATCATTGTCTTTGACCGGATCCGAGAAGAGGTAAAACTGATGCGTGGACGAACAATGTCCGAAATTGTTAACCACGCGCTCAATGCCACACTGAGCCGAACATCCATCACTTCCCTGACAACGCTGCTCGTGCTGCTCGCGCTCATTACACTCGGCGGAGCATCCATTTTTAGTTTTGCAGCCGTAATGATTATCGGTGTCTTGTTTGGCACCCTTTCTTCATGGTTCATCGCAGCGCCTCTTCTGATTTTCTTTCAAACGAAGAGAGCGAAAAAAATTGAAGTGATTGAAGGATGAAATCAACCCGCTGTGTTTCTCCTTAAAAGGAATTCACGGCGGGTATGACTTTTTTTAGAGAGAATCGCTGTGTTTGAAATTTTGTAGTCGGCAAAATAGTCGGGCTGTATAAGTTAAGTTAAATGAAAAAATAAACCATGAAGAAGCCCAGTGTCATCTTATGAGCCCCTATGGATATATCCGCCGCAAAATCCTGAATTGATCGAATCGATTATTCGAGAATTCAACCTCCATCCGTCGACAGCGCAAATTTTCGTTTCGCGCGGATTTAAAACATTGGAGGAAGTTCACGAATTTCTCTATGCGAAACTGCCCAATCTGTTCGATCCTGATTTATTTCCGGAGATCGAGCAGGCGATCGAAAGGGTTCTCGCAGCAATTAATCACAATGAAACGATTTTGATCTACGGAGACAATGACGTCGATGGAATTACCGCAGCGGCGCTTCTTACGGAATTTTTAAAAACCGTTGGTGCAAAAGTTCTTTTTTACGTCCCCAATCGCAATATTTTAAAAAAATATCTCATCGGAGATGCTCTTGAAGTTTCATTAAAAAACAATTGCAAGCTTCTCATCACTGTCGATTGCGGCATTACCGCGGCAAAAGAAATTCAAGAAGTTGTCAGCCATGGCATCGATGTGATCGTCACGGATCACCACGAACCCACATCCAAAATTCCACACTGTATTGCCACTCTCAATCCAAAACTGGTCAATAGCACCTATCCCAATCGCGATATCACCGGCGTTGGCGTCGCCTTCAAGCTGGCGCACGCCCTCACAAATCGCTTAATCGAACTGGAAATGATCAACCCCTCCAAGATCGACTTAAAAAACTACCTCGATTTGGTAGCGCTCGGAACGATTGCCGACATGGGTTCTCTCAAAGGAGAAAATCGCATTCTCGTTCGCTACGGTTTAAAGCAAATGCGCCGCATGAAGCGCGTCGGATTGACAAAGCTATTCCAGGTCTGCGACATTCATCCCGCAGAAATCACCCCGATCGATATTGCTTCGAAAGTAGCCCCCCGCTTAAATAGCCTCGGGCGAATTGCGGACCCAATCAAGGGCGTCGAGTTGCTACTGATCCGCGATCCGGATGACGCAGAAAAACTGGCGCAGGAACTCGATCTTTTCAATCTCGAGCGTCAAAAGATTGAACGCGAAGCCTCGGATAATATCGATGCATACATTGCCAGTCATCCCGAAATTCTATTAGACAAGGGGATCGTTCTTTATTCGGATCAATGGCACCCGGGCATTATCGCCATTATCACGGCACGAATAGCCAAGCAATACAATCGCCCCACCGTCATCATCTCGATCGAACAGGGCGTCGGCAAGGGATCCATTCGCACAATCCCTGAATTTCCCCTCCTGCCGATTCTTAAGGAAAATGCCGATCTATTAATCAATTACGGCGGACACGATTTCGCCGCCGGAATGACAATCAAAGAAGAAGATATCCCCGAATTCAAAAAAAGATTTCTGGCCTCGACGAACCGCAAATTGCAAGAGCAAGACGTTGTCACAAAATTGTATCTCGACGCTCAAGTTCAATTTAAGGATCTGACATTCGATTTCATGGAATCGCTGAACTTACTCGAACCATACGGAAATGAAAACCCTCCCCCTGTCTTCTATTGCGATGCAACCCAAATCTGGCCGCCTAAAGTCGTTGGAAGACTTCATTTGAAGCTATTTCTCGAGCAAGGAGATAGGATGTTGGAAGGAATCGGATTCAATTTAGCCAATCGTAAAGATCAAATTCGACAGAAAAACGTTCTGTTACGAATCGCCTACACGCCGCAAGTAAATCTTTTCATGAATAAAGCGAGCATTCAGCTTCTTATCAAAGATTTCAAGATTTCCGAATGATATACTGCTGTCGGCCTGAACATTTGATTTTTCATCGACATCTTTTGCGCTCCAATATTTCGCTCGATCTCGCTATTAACCCGCTGGCCAAATATGAGACAAAGAGCGTCAGCGAGGAGAAGCCGGATCAAAGCGAGCTTTAGCTCGCGATCTAAGCGAGGAATTCATTCTTGATTACGAAGGATTCCGAGCGAAGATTGATAC
>CAISYW010000008.1 GCA_903889795.1 uncultured Chlamydiae bacterium
AACCCGCTGGCCAAATATGAGACAAATAGCTTGCTGCGGCTTTGCCGTATCAATCTTCGCTCGGAATCCTTCGTAATCAAGAATGAATTCCTCGCTTAGATCGCGAGCTAAAGCTCGCTATGATCCGGCTTCTCCTCGCTGACGCTCTTTGTCTCATATTTGGCCAGCGGGTTAATAGCGAGATCGAGGATCATTGGAGCGCAAAAGATGTCGATGAAAAATCAAATGTTCAGGCCGACAGCAGTATAACTGTAAAAAATGATAACAGTCATGTACAAGCAGATCTGAGGGCGGAGAACCTAGAAACGGCGAATGAGCCGGATCCAATCGCCGTTTTTAGGGTATTAACCGGAGGGGTAAACACAGGTGACATGGAGCGCAAGCGAGGCGAAGCCAGATCAAGCTAATTGTCACCTGTTTACCCCTCCGGTTAATAAAGCACCCCTCTCATGGCAAACATGAAATTGCTCAATCTTTTCACTTCTTTTTTGCCATGGATTGTCTTTAGCATTCTATTTTCCCTCTACCCTTCTCTCGCACTGCCGGCCGCCATTGTTCTCAGCTTACTTTGTTGTTATCCAAAACTGTGCAAAGGTTTTATTCTAGAATGGGGATCGCTTCTCTTTTTTATTACTTTATTTATTGATTATCAGATATTTAATAATCATTGGCTGATGCAGCACATCTCGATTTTCATATCAATTTTTTTCGTCTTCGTTTCATTTATATCACTGTTGATCAAACGGCCTTTCACTTTGCAATATGCCAAGCTGGAAGTGGATAAAAAATTGTGGGGCTCGCCTTATTTTTTACGTGCCAATCAGATCATAACAGCTGTTTTAGGATTCATTTTTCTCTTCATGGCTCTCGCCAATCTATATCGAACCTATTTTGGCAGCGGCCCTAATCGCTGGATCGTTTGGGGTATCGGCCTCGCTGTACAAATTATCTTTCTCGATCGATTTCCGAAATGGTATAGAAAAAAGCATTTCAAAAAATGAGCTCTTAGAAATCTCAAACACCCAACCCATTAATACGACAAGTTATATAAAAATTTTTTGGAATTACTCATAAAAAAAAACTCCAGTTGCGAAAATAGGTCTTTTAGACCTAAAATCGAAGCCATATGAAAAAGAACACCACAAAATATGCAGTCTTAGGATTGCTCACCATCGAGCCCCTATCCGGCTACGAAATTAAAAAAATGATTCAAAACAGTCTCGCCTATTTTTGGTCCGAAAGTAATGGACAGCTTTACCCAACGCTCAACCAGTTACTCAAAGAGAATTGGATTGTTCTATCAGATAACCAATCAACGAGTAAAAAAAAGAGCAATCGATATGAGATTACCGAGGCCGGGCGAGTTAAATTACAAAAATGGATGTGCCAAGAAGAAGAAGAAAAATCCATTCATCGAGATGAAAACCTGCTCAAATTGTTTTTTGGATCCAACATCTCGAAAAAAGAGTGCATTCAGCGTCTGAAAAACCGAAAAAAACGACTCCAAGAGAAGTTGAAAGAATATCAGGCAATCGAAAACAAACTCCGGAAAGATTCAACCTCTCCCCATTTCATTTATTGGCTTTTGACTGTTAATTGCGGCGTTTGCGGCGTACAAGCCGCCATCAACTGGTGCCGCAACTCCATTATCACTCTAGAAAAGGCTCAGCGAGATGAAATTTCTAAATAGTCTCAGCACGTTTTTGCCCTGGATGGCCTACGGCATTTTATCTTCTGTCTTCCCCCCATTGGCATTTCCCGTCGCCGCAATCGGTTTTCTATTTTCCTACGCAAACCTAAAAAAGGGATTTATCCTAGAGTGGGGATCGCTTCTCTTTTTCATCATCTTGGCCTTAAATTATTATGTATTTAAAAACCAATGGCTGTTTCAACATATATCAATTTTCACATCATTCTTTTTTGTATCCACAGCCGGAATTTCACTACTCATCCGCCGTCCATTTACCTTGCAATACGCCCGGTTGGAAGTGGACCAAAAATTCTGGAACAATCCTCTTTTCTTCCGAGTCAATCAAATCATGACCGGAGCATTAGGGATCATTTTTTTGGGAACGGCCCTCGTAAACCTCTATCGATATACCCACCCGGGCGTTCTAAATGGGTGGGCAATATGGTTCATCGTGTCATTGGCACAAATCATTTTTATCCGGAAATTTCCTAAATGGTATACAAAAAGACACCTGCAAAAAACAAAAGCTGAGTCCATCACATGAAAATTACAGCAATCAACGGCAGCCCGAAAGGCAAGAAAAGCACAACCTATCTTATGGTTGAAGAGTTTTTGAAAGGAGCTCGGGATCTGAAAGCCGAAACCGAGCATATTTTACTTTCAAACTTGAAGATCCATCACTGCATCGGCTGTTTTTCTTGCTGGACCAAGACGCCGGGCGTTTGCGTATTTCATGACGATATGCAAAAGATCAATCTCTCGGATAGTGACATCATTCTCTTTGCCACGCCTCTATATGTAGATAATATCTCCGGACTCTTAAAAAACTTTATGGATCGAAACATTTATTCCGGAGTTCCGACGATAACAAAAGATGCCAAAGGCGAGGCAGTCCATCCAAAAAAACAAAAAGTTCGTCCGAAGATCATGATCATGGCCAACTGCGGTTTTCCGGGGCAATCCCATTTTGAAGTGTTAAAACTTCTGTTTCGACGAGTTGCTCGAAACTATCAAACTGATTTGATTGGCGAAATCTATCGAGATGAGGGACCTCTATTAACATGGCCTGACGCCGAACTTAATGAGATTGTCGAGAAATACAAGCTTCTCTTGCGGCAGGCCGGAAAAGAGATCGTTCAGAAATTAAAAATCAGCGGCACCACGCAAAAAGCGCTCGAAGAAGAGCTGATTCCTCAGGATCTCTATCTTCAACATCATAACGAGTTTTTTAAACAGTTTTTAACGAAATGAAAAAAATCCTTTTTTTGCTTTTGATGGTCTCTTCGCTAATTGCCTCACCGCGGGCCATCGTCTTTGACTTTAATGGTGTGATGACTCGAGAGCCCAACCGCGAAACCATTTACCCGTTCTTACACGAAACCCTGCATCTATCGAAAGCGGAGTTTGAAAAAGTCTATGAAGCGCTGATGTCCGGCAAAACCGATAGAGAATTTTGGCGATCGTTAGCCAAAGAAAAAGGAGTTCATCTAACCAATACTTGGGGAAAAGATTTCACAGCCATCATGAAAGATTCATTTGCCAATCCGGAAATGTTTGCTTTAGTGGATCGCTTGAAACAGAAACAGCTCCCAATGATTCTCTTTTCCAATATGGATGCAATCCCGGCCCGGCACTTTCGAGAAATGGGGCTTTTTGAACCCTTCGATCGACATATTTTCGCTTTCGAAATCGGCGCAGCAAAGCCCGATCCCAAAGCATATCAAATTCTCTTACAAGAACTCGATCTTCCTCCTGAAGACATTATTTTTATCGATGATCAGCCTGATAACATCCGAGCAGCCCAGGCTATCGGAATGAAGGTCGTTCTATTTCAATCCGCCAGCCAACTGCAGGAGGATCTCGAAATCAGCTTAGAACAGCTTAACCATTTTTAACGATAACTCGTCTGAAGAGAGATCCCTAAACCGTTCAAGGTCATCCACTTCTTTTAAAGAGAGATTTTCAGAACGCTCAACAGGCTCGACTTCATCTCTTTGCGCGGAAGATATCGGATAGGCCTCCTCAAAACGGGGGGAACCTCTTGTCATCATTTCATCAATTCCTCGCCGGGCCTTGCGATCATTTTCGAAGCTAAATAAAACCGCTGTATTAAGATCGACGGCAAGAGGAATTTTGGCAGCGCAGTTTCTTTGACCACAACCTTGTTGGCACGGCCGGCGTTCAGTATACACAACCCTGATCCGTTCTCTATGATTTCGAACCGATTCCGGAAGCTTGTCAAGAGCGATCATTTCAGAATGTGGAAATTCCCCCATTCTACCTCTTGTAGAAGCAATAACGTATCCGCCGGGTTCAGATTCAAAAGGGCGATAAAGAACAAGAGAAACATTTCTGCCAGCCAAAACATTCGGATGATCCTTCCGGTATTGAATCACTCGATCGGTTATCGGATTCCCGCCATATGAAATCTGATCTCCATTCATTGGAGGGAATAAAACACCCCGGACTTGATCAAGATTTCGTTTCTTGACCCTTCCTACTTCGACATTTCCCGTCCCTAACGCGGCCCCTTTCATCAAAGGAGTTACTGACACTTTCTTGTGCTTATAGTCGGGGGTCTTGAATTCCTCAGGAGCTCGCTGCAATGTTTTTACAACACTCGGACTATTTATTGCTGCGCAACTTAAAAAAGACATATTATAAACTTCCTTTCTTTAAAGAAACTATTCTATCAAAAATCATAATAGGTAACAATTAAAAAAAATCTTATAGCTCAACCTACCCACAAAACCGCAACCGATTCTAAATAAACACATTACAAACCCCACTTTCAAAAAACGCATAAAGAAGAGATAATTACCAGTATTTGAAGCAGCAAAGCATTACAAATGTGTCACCTATCTGTTCAATCACTTTCAAAATCGTACCGCATTCCAAAACATAAAAGAGGTTTTTGGAATCAGTTAACTGCACTGTTTTCACATCAATATGCGGTTAAAACAGCTCTCGATTGCGTTTCATTCCATATCGACGAGGGCGAATTAGTCGGATATATCGGCCCCAATGGAGCGGGAAAAAGCACCACGGTAAAGATTTTGTCAGGGATCCTGGTTCCCGAAAGCGGAGAGGTGCAAGTTCTGGGAAAAACTCCCTGGAAGCACCGGATCGAGATCGTGCGTCAAATCGGTGTCGTTTTTGGCCAAAGAACGCAGCTATGGTGGGATCTGCAAGTCATCGAATCGTTCGAACTCTTTAAAGCCATCTATTCCATCCCTGAGCCGAATTATCAAAAAACATTGAAAACTCTCATCGAAACTTTGGATCTCTCCGAGCTTTTGCATGTTCCCGTTCGTCAGCTCAGCCTGGGGCAGCGGATGCGCTGCGATCTGGCGGCATCGCTTCTCCACTGTCCAAAAATTCTTTTCCTCGACGAGCCGACCATCGGTTTGGATGCCGTCAACAAATTGGCTGTGCGCGACTTTATCCGCCACCTCAATCAGAAACAAAAAGTCACGATCCTTCTGACCACTCACGATATGGATGACATCGAAGCTCTTTGCAAGAGAGTGATCGTATTAAACGAGGGCAAGATCCATTTCGACGGAGCTCTGGAAAACTTGCGAAAAAAGATCTTACCCGAGAGAAGGCTCGTCGTCGATTTGCTTCAAGAACA
>CAISYW010000009.1 GCA_903889795.1 uncultured Chlamydiae bacterium
AAAAGGGCGTATTGGCTTTGATAGCGCATGGACGACAGTCGCTAATTTCGAGGGGTTAAAAAAAGAATCCCCTGATGCGATATGGGTTCCTGTTAAAGGGCCTTTAACTGAGCAGCGCCGGATTAAGGAGCCTAAAGAGATTGCCTCTCTTCGCGAAGCGGCAAAAATCACATGGGCGGGAATTCAGCACATTCGATCTCTTTTTCGAGAGGGTGTGAGCGAGCAGGAGCTGGCTTTTGAATTTGAGTTTTTTGTGCGCAAAAGCGGCGCGAGTCGTCTCGCATTCGAAACCATTGTCGCTTTTGGAGAAAATAGCGCTTATCCTCATCATCGAGCGTCATCGGCGCGTTTGCAAAAAAACCAGATTGTTCTCATCGATGCCGGCGCTGTTTTTGATCACTATTGCGCGGATGTGACGCGCGTCTTTTTTTTCGGTCAAATCGATCCTCGGCTCGAGCAGATGGTTCAACTCGTTCGAGAGTCTTACAATGCGGCTCATCAACAAATACATATTGGGACAATGATCCAAACGGTCGATCGTGCGGCACGCGAAGTGCTCTCTGAAGCGGGCGTCGAGTCATTATTTACTCATAGCCTCGGTCATGGACTGGGACTCGAAGCTCATGAGTCTCCTTTGATTCGCTGGAACGGGGATGATCGGGAAATGATGCTCCGCTCTCAGATGGTTATTGCCATTGAACCGGGTCTTTATCAAACGGGACTGGGCGGTGTTCGATACGAGAATTCAGGCATCGTGACAAAAAATGGTTTTGAGTCTTTCTATCCCGAAATTTGAGATGGCCCATGCTTTATAAATTTATATTCAGTTTTCGCAAAAAATCGCTCTTTGTCCATTTCATTTTGTTCATTTTTTGTTTAGCTGTCTATTTTCCGCTTGTTGAGCGAATGGTGGATAAAATGGCCGTCCACTCTATTGTCCACCGCACGGCGGACTTGATTCGCAAAATTCACAAAGCACCTAATCGCGACAGCATGATTGAATATTTGCGCACGGAAAAGGCATTCGTATTTTTCCGTATTACTTTATTTGATCATGAGGGACGCTCTCTTTATGATACTCGATTTTCTGCTGCCAACGACGCGGATCAACAGCAATTATTAAATGAGGAACAACCTGAAATCTTCCAAGCAATTAAATATGGCGAAGGTTTCGGTATTCGGTATTCTAAATTATTTCGCCAATCGATGTTTTACGGTTCACTCACTTTTGTCGCGCATGGACAAGAATATGTGTTGCGCGTTGGCATGCCTTTCGCAGAGATTCGCGCTCTGGCGCATGATTTTGAAGTCGGCTTTTTAACGCTTGGGGTTGTGGCATTTTTATTGTATGGCCTTGTGATTTGGATTCTCATTCATCGATTGAGCCGACCCATTCAACAGATCGTCACCGCTATTCAGCCATATCAGGAAGGAAAGGTAGAATTCATCCCGCGGATTGAGATGGGAAAAGAGATTCAGGCAAAAAATGAATTCGGACGATTGGCGCAAACGTTTAACGCATTGAATGAACGTATCCAAAAGCAGATCGCTCATCTTGTGGAGCAACAAGAGAGAACGAAGGAAATTCTTGAGTCTCTTGGCGAGGGGGTTTTTGCAGTGGAAGTCGATCAGTCGATCACTTTTGCCAACCAAGCTTCCTGCCTTATGCTTGGCGTTGCGCGCGACTCATTAATAAACCGAAAATTCCCTGAGATCCAAGCCCGGCGGCAAGGTCTGGTTGATAAATGCCAGGAGCTCGTTCACCTGGCGCTCGAGCGAATGGAAACGATCACGCAAACGTATACTGTGGAAGAGAGCCAAAAACTCTATTTCGATCTCATTGCGGCGCCGCAGGCAAAACATGGAGGAGTGATCCTTGTTCTTCAAGACAAGACCTCCGATTACGAAGTGATCGAAATGGGTAAGGATTTTATCGCTAACGCCTCTCATGAATTGCGTACGCCGATTACTGTCATTCGCGGCTTTGCAGAGACGCTGCATGAATTGCCGGATCTTACCGAAGCGCAAACAAAAGAGATTACGGAGAAAATCTTTAAAACCTCCCTGAGGCTGGATGCGCTCGTAAAAGGGTTGCTAACCTTAGCTGATATTGAAAACCTTAGAGAGGAGCAATTTCAGTGGGCTGATCTGATATCTATTGCTGATAATTGCAAACAACTTCTCATGGTTGCCTATCCGTATGTAAAAATTTCGCTGAATAAAAAAGCCAATCAAGCGCCAATCTGGGCTGATGCGGACCTCCTTTCCATGGCTGTCATGAATCTTTTGGAAAATGCCGTCAAATACTCGCCCGTTCCTGCCAGTATTGATATGACGATTGACCTCTTGAATGAGTTTGTTCATCTGGATGTAAGAGATAGAGGTATTGGAATTCCTGAGGGTGATCTACCGCGGATTTTTGATCGTTTTTATACAGTCAATAAAGCCAGGTCTCGAAAATTCGGCGGAACGGGACTGGGTCTTTCGATTGTCAAATGTATTGTACAAAAACATCATGGCGAGGTGAGCGTTGCCTCTCAGTTGGGCGAGGGCAGCTCTTTTACGATTCGTCTACCGATGAAGTGATAAAAATTCACGTTGGAAAAAACACTTTTTGTTTCAGGCAAACATCGGAATCTTGTTTGACGAGAACCTTTTGTCCTGAAGAATGGTGGGAGACGGAATCGAGATCGAGAAACTTCAAGAACTCGTCGCTCAGTGCCGGGTTTCCGTTTTGTTTGCAGAGATCTTCCAAGCGCTCTAAAGAGATTGGAGTTTCGTTCTTTTTCAATTCCGTATAGATAATGGGGCCTGCACGCGAGCCAAACAGACCCACTAGCATTTCTGGCGATGCATGGTGAAGGCAGACGCGGCTGTTTTTGTTGTCGAGAGCAAAATAATCGAGAAGGGATGGGTAGCTTTGATCTTGCGTTGAGGTCTTTGTTCCTCGCAGCATGCGATAGTAAATGGATTGGAGCGGGTAAAGCTGCTTTACATTTGTTTTATTTAACGAGAGCTTTTCAAAAATCAGATGCGAGCTGTTGGGGTCGGTGTTGGCTTGGCGGGCTGCTTCGAGTAAAGCATTGAGCAGGTAATATTCGAATCGTTGTTCGTTTGGGAAGAGGTGTTTGGAATAAAATGTGCAAAGAATTTGTGCTGCCGTTTCATAGAGGGCGGGATGTTTTTCAATGCCATCGACGACGAGGGGCCAAAGATTGAGACGGGCGCAACCTAGATTGAGCTGCTGCTTTTCTCTTTCTCGATGCGAGTGTATTTTTTTCGGTTTGTTTTCTTTGGCTCCGCTTCGCAACTGGCGATAACAAAGACTTTCGTATGAATTTCGGAGTTTTCTCGTGACATTTAAATGAGCTTGAACTGTTTTTTCGACGCTCTGGCTGAGCATGGCTTTATGCAACGACAGGCTGAATGTGCAGGCAAAAATAAGGAGAAGACCCATTACCAAACTTAAAATATTCATCCCAAATCTCCTTGCTGATAATAGGTGACGATGGGCTCGATGAAGGGAAGCATGAAAGCAAAGGAGATTTCTTGGTTTTCATGTAAAAAGATGACGCGGATGATCGATGGGATGTCCCAGCGATTTTTTGGCCAGTCGGTTCGCCATTCCAATGAGGAATTGATTGAAATGGCTCTAGAATCTTTCTGTTGAAGCGTTTTTTTTGCCAGAAACTGGAACCGAATATTTTGAACGCCGTGAAGAAGGATTTCTTTTCGGTAGAGTGGTTTGTCTGTTTTTTCAAGAGGCCAATAAACGAGAGTGAGATTCGATCCCCCATCGAGATAGAGTTTTCCTAAAATGGGTCCGCTGAATAGAGGGTCGGGATCGATGCCGTTGTCAAAAATGGCAACAAAGCTGGGCGTTTTGTCGAGGAGTGTATAGAAGGATGAGCCGGATGAGGGCGGCATCGACGATCGGGGCGTGATCGAATTAAAAAGGGAGGAGAGGCGTATTTGGAAATGTTGGCGTTGATAAAGGGCTGAGCGAGCCTCGCTGATTTTCTGATCCATTCGTACGCTGCCGGCAAAAAAACGAAAGAGGACGGCTAAAAGAATCGCCGTCAACCCGAGAGCGATCATTAGCTCAAGAAGGATCAAAGCTCGTTTTTGAGAACCAACGAAAAGATCTCGGCGCACTAGCTCCCCCCTATCGAAACGGAACTTGTAGGTATACTGCTGTCGGCCTGAAGATCAGGGCCTGATTATTCCAAAGACCTATTTTACTCGGCGTTTCATATTTGACGAGGGGATTATACCGAACGCGACTCAAAAAAACGGATGGGGAGGGGGTCCGGCATATAGAAATTATATTTCAGCTGTAGGTGGTCTTAGCTTCGGGGCTTGGGGTCTCAGTGGGTAATCCGGTCTCAAGGTGTCAGCGATCGCATTCGGGTGATTCCGTATGGAAAGATGGACGGCAGAAAAATGCTTAACTTTCCCTGACAGAGGTTCTTTAAAAACGAGCTGTTCTTTTCCGATATCGTTCGCTTTTTCATCTGTTTTGCTTGTAGATGTATCAATATCACGGTCTCTTATTCCTTGATCAGAATAAAGAGGATGTTCGTTTATTTTGTCGGCTTTAGGACTCATAAAAAACCCACTAACAGTACATTGTTTTTGATTAAACCAAGAATTTCTGTCGTTATACCGCTCGTGATTCAAAAATCGGTTCTGCCTGCGTCAGATAGCCATTGAATATGAATCCGCCTGCATCGCCCAACTTCAAGAAGTTGGGCTGTTTCGGCGCCGGCTTCGCCTGATTCAAAT
>CAISYW010000010.1 GCA_903889795.1 uncultured Chlamydiae bacterium
ACTCTCAATTATACAACTCCATTTTTCATTCCTCTGATCTGGCTGATCTGGCAAAAAGAAAAAATTCAAGCGGCTGTCTGGTGGTCAATCATCATCGGATTCATCGGCGTGGCGATCATTTTAAATCCGTCAAAAAACATTTTCGAGCTCGGCTTTTTATATGGCTTATTTTCCGGCATTTTATCCGCAATAGCGATCACCGCTCTGAGACTTCTCAATGTCAAAAAAGAGCCAATGAGCCGCACTCTATTTTATTATTTTTCTCTAGGAACCATTTTAAGTTTTCCATTTGCATGGGCCGTTTGGGTGCAGCCGATAGAAAAAGAATGGCTGCTGGCGATCGGCATCGGCGGAGCCACAGCGATCGGTCAAATCCTCTTGACTATCGCTTATCGATACGGAACAGCCTCATTTCTTTCACCGCTTGCCTACATTACCGTCATCTATAACGCGCTCATCCTCTATTTCGCTTTCGATCAAGAGCTGGGTTGGCGCTCGCTTGTGGGAAGCGCGCTGATTATTATCGGTGGAACAATGACCTATATCTTCAAAAAACAGCCGGCCACCGTTCTCGAGACATTCGAACATCCCGACCAAAAAACAAAACCTCCGCTTTAAGGGTAATGATATGACAAACGTTCCGAGCCACGATCCTGCAAAAAGAACGGCCTCTCCCAGCCTCATCACAGAATAGCCTGCTGAATAAGACGGTTGAAAAACCCAATCAAATAAAAAGGGATCGAAAGAATATTGTTATGAATTGCCAGAGGATGCTCGGAGATACGCACACCGATTCTCCCCTTCTTTTCATTCAAGAAGCTATGTAATGAACGCAAAGCTCCGGTCGCTCCGGCTTTGACATCAATAGGAATGATTTCGGATCCGACTGCTGTTACAAAATCAACTTCGGCTTGCCCGCCATTGGTGCGTTCCCAAAAAAGAAGTGGCGCATTTTGATAGGAAGGAGAATATGCAAGTAATTCTTGCCCCACAAACTGTTCGGCAATCATCCCTGCATTGATTTGTAAAATATCTTGATCAAAAAAGTGTGTCGCGTCGACTCTCGTCGCCGTCTGAAGCAGACCGACGTCGAGAAAGAGAAGTTTAAATCGATCGTCTTTGATATGAGCATGCAAAGGAAGACCCGCTGCAGTCGTTGCAAAAATGCGTTGCAAAAGTCCGGAGTGGCATAGAAGTTCAAGAGCGGGCTTTAATTCACGGGAGCGAATTTCCTCATCGATGCGACGATATTTTAAAACCTGGGCAATGAGAGCGGGAGATTTCTGAAAAATAATTTGCAGATATTTATGTTGAATCTGTTTTGCATATTTTCCAAAATCACTTTCATAAGCTTGCAAAATGCGATGATGAATGCGTTGCGATTCTAAAAGAGAACTCTCATTTAAACTTGCATTAATGGCATCGGGCATCCCTCCAATAAACAAATAGCGACGAATCCATTTTAATAATTCAGAATGTTCTAATTTACTAGGGGGATTCATCAAATCAAACGTGTGCAGGCGCTGTCCAAGAAATGGAGAGGCCGCATTTAGATATTCCTGAAAAGAAAAGGGTCGGAGATAATAAAACTCGACGCGTCCGACAGGAAAATTGAAACTCTCGTCCTTCAATAAAAATTCAAGAAGCGATCCTGCAGCAATGACATGGAGTTTTGGCATCTGTTCTTTAAAATATCTGAGTGCTATCAATGCCTCTGGACAGAGCTGGATTTCGTCGAGAAATAAAAGAGATCGACCGGGTTGAATTGGTTTGCGAAGAGCAAATTCAAGCCGCGTTAAAAGCTCCTGAGGCTCGCGAGTCGAAAAAGCTTCTTTCAATTCAGGACGGTTTTCAAAATCGACAATCGCCACATCTTCAAAATTGGCTTGGCCGAATTGCCGGACGAGATAACTTTTTCCAACCTGCCTTGCCCCCCGCAAAAGAATTGGGACGTGTTCTTCCCGATTTTTCCAAGCGACAAGGCTGGTTTCTAACAATCTTTCCATGGCTCAAACTCCTACCTAAAAATGCCATATTTGGGCTATTTTTGATACCAATTATAGCCATTTTTTCTTAAACCATTAGTTTTCAGGACATAAGATTTATATATAGATTGCTGATTTTTCCTCCAAAGAGATCGCCGCAAATGATGTATACCGCTCGTGATTCGAAAATCGGTTTATGCTGCGTCGGGTTTGCATTGCCTTTGTGTCCGCCTCCATCACCCAACTTATTCAAGTTGGGTTGCTTCGGCGTCGGCTCTGCCTGACACAAATGCAAGCAGCCTCCTTGCCTATTCCCGATTTTTGAATC
>CAISYW010000011.1 GCA_903889795.1 uncultured Chlamydiae bacterium
TCCGATTTGACGATGATGAAAGCGTTTCCTGTGATCACTCCGGGCCATTTTGCCGGACGCAATATTAAGTATGGCGTTCGCGAATTTGCTATGGGAACCATTGCCAGCGGTCTTTATTTGACCGGGATGCTGACTCCGTTTTGCGGAACTTTTTTTACCTTTAGCGATTACATGAGAAATGCGATTCGCCTCGCAGCGTTAGCTCATTATCAGGTGATTTATCAATTTACTCATGATTCGATCTTCGTTGGCGAAGATGGTCCGACGCACCAGCCGATTGAACAGCTCGCTTCTCTTCGAGCGATGCCGAATTTACAGGTGATCCGCCCGGCCGATTCACACGAAGTGAGGATGGCTTGGCTGGCGGCGCTTCGATACCAGGGGCCGACGGCGATTGTTTTGTCGAGGCAAAAATTGCCGGACCTGGCTGCAACTCAGGTACCATTCCATCAAGGAATGGCGCGCGGGGCTTATATCGTGAAAAAGGAAAAATCAAAGCCTGACTTTACAATTTTTGCGACCGGTTCGGAAGTGAGTCTGGCTCTTGAAGTCGCCGATCGTTTGGAAAAAATGGGAAAAGAGGTGCGCGTCGTGTCGTTTCCTTGCTGGAAACTCTTTGATGGGCAGAGCGATGAGTATAAAGATTCGATCCTCGAGGGAGATATTGGCATTCGCGTTTCGATTGAAGCTGCTAGCGAGTTTGGCTGGCATAAATATATTGGCCGCGATGGGATTGCGATTTGCATGGAAAGCTTTGGAGAGTCAGCTCCCGCTGCTGATTTAGTGCAGGTGTTTGGCTTCACCAACGAAGCCATCGTCGAAAGGCTGCTCGCTCAAGATTAGTGGTTCGGAGGGACCGAAAAGACCCTCGGTCCCTTTGCGATTCGCTTTTACTGATTCAGCGATATAACACTTGTTCGGGACGCAAGGTACCCGGCGCCCACAGTTGCTGTGATTGCTATCGGTAGGCCATATTTAATCACGCGACTTCCGCAGCATGAGGTCTTCTCTGCGCTTTTTTCTTGTTCAGGAACAGGAGAGCTGTTAGAGGCTATATTTTCGTTGAGATCGGACGAGGATGAACTTAAACCATGTCGTTTGTGTAAATCACGCATTGGTAAAAGTTGATCGTGCATTATTAGATCAGGTGATGTTTCAGGTGTTGCTTTTGTTGACATGTTTTTCTCTAAGGTTGGTTGTTGCTGATTCGAAAAAATATTTAAAAATATTTTGAATGGTTTGTCAAGAATTTATTAGGAATTCATTCGCCTTGGGTAAATGCCATCGTCGAGATGCAGATCTCCAGACTAAATTCTTCCCATTTTGGTGAGATTCGTCTATACGGACTTGTATGGAGATCATAGACTGGAATCTGTCCATTGAAGAGCTTTTTGACCATTTGAAGAGCACGCCGAAAGGTCTCTTTTCTGTTGATGCGGAACAGCGTTTGGGGGTTTGGGGGGCTAATACCTTGAAGCCGCCAACGCGCGGCAAAGGGATTCGGCTTTTGCTTTTTCAATTCAAAAGCCCCTTGATCCTGCTCCTGATTTTTGCAGCGATATTTTCCTATTTTCTCGGAGCTCACACCGACGCCACAATTATTCTCGCCATCGTGCTGGCCAGTGGTGCGATCGGTTTTTTTCAAGAAAGAGGAGCCATCACA
>CAISYW010000012.1 GCA_903889795.1 uncultured Chlamydiae bacterium
TATAATCGAATTTGCGAATCGTCTATTGCCGCAATCTACCCTGACCTCCATCATCGTGCCGTACAATCCAGCCAACAGACTGCAATATTAAAAAGTTTCCCAACGATTGTTCCAGTTCCTGGAGACGGAAACTGTGGTTTACATGCTTTTACATACGGTTTTGTTGATCAAATGAACGCATATGACGCTGCTAAACTCAAAGCTAAGATTCTCAAACTAGGGCCAGAATTACTTGGTTCAAACGAGGCATTCGTATTGGATCGTCTTAACCAGGGACGTTCCGGGCGCGATTTAGTGCGCGATTTAGTGAATGATTCGAAATTCATGATGGCTCTTTCGAAGGTATTTCGAACGATGGGTTATAATAATATCCCCAAGTATTACAAGACCCAGATCGATGAAATGGGAAATTCTGATGAAGTTCGATCGATTATGTCCAATCTGATTCCTAAAAAAGACGGTCAATGGGTCGATCACGAGGGACTGATTTGTTTAGGGCGCATATTTGGGAAAAAAGTTTGTGTTTTAAGAGAAATGAGCGGGGGCCATGTGGTGGTTGGATTCAAAGAAAATCCAGATATCGTGATTAACCACAGCGGCAATCATTTTACCGCCCGTCAGCGTATCCGTTAAAAAAGAATTCCTATTTTTTTTGCGAAATGGGGTTTCCCAGGGGCTCCCTAGTAGATTGATTCCAAAATAACGTGGCAAGATGCGTAAGCGAGGCAAAGTCAGATCAAAGCGCCAGCGTTCCGAGTGAGGAGGTCATGGTAAAACCATGGCCGACGAAGAAGGATTGATATGGCGAAGCCGCAGCAAGCAGATTGCCACGTTATTTTGGAATCGATCTACTAGATAAACATAATCCCAGGATTTTGAACACTTCCCGAGACACGATAGTGTGGACTCTCATTGCATCGGACAGAGATTTTTCTCCCGCAAGGCACTCGCGAAGCGGTTGATCCGTGAAATCCATATGGCCCGCTTTTTCGATCATGACTATGTTAGAATACCGAGAGTTACGACGAAGCGTTTCATATTCCTCTTTATACCGGCTCATTCTTTTTGCATCTTTTCTATCATCTTCTTTTAAGGATTGCTCTCGCTCGCGTATGAGCTCGCGGTAGTCGCCAGTCATCATCAAAAGAGGTTGCTTCAACCCGCCTGTTTTTGCGTGACCATGCAATGAACCATCCAAATTCACACATCCTGAAATCGCCGCTGAATCGCTTCGAGAAACCATAATCGAAGCTGCCCCTCCCAAAGAATGACCCATTATTATGATTCTGTTCGGATCGCCGGGAATCTTTAACGCTCCTTTTCGGATTTCGTTAAGGACATATTGAATATTTTTCGCCATCACAGCAGCAAGCTCTTCCTCTCGCGCTTCTCCTTGCTCTGAGGTGACAAAATCTTCATCTTCATAGCTCGATGGATGAGTTAAACTTAAAACCGTGTATCCATACTCGGCCAATTCTTCCAAAATCGTTCGATAGTTGCCAGGCTGCCCCAACCCATGAGAAAAAATGATTATTGGAGGTTTCTCATCGCCCGTAGCTGCAGCAAAAATTTCGATGCCGATACGTGGATCCGTTTTAAGGCTTTTCGGCGGAATTATCGATGTGCTGGTCATGCGCA
>CAISYW010000013.1 GCA_903889795.1 uncultured Chlamydiae bacterium
GTCACGAGCTTTGTGGCGCGTGCGATCGGACGTGCTGTGGCAGCTTATCCGCTTATTAATTCTTCATTGGAAAGCGACACGATTGTGATGAAACATTTCGTCAATTTGGGTGTGGCTGTCAGTGTTGATCAGGGGGTCATGGTTCCGGTAATTCATCATTGCCACAAGCTGTCCATAGATGAAATTTCCCGCCGGATCTCTGATTTGGCGGATCGGGCGCGTCGTCATGTTTTGACTCCTGAGGATGTTTCGGGCGGTACCATCACGATGACTAATTTTGGAATGACCGGGACGCAAATCGGTATTCCCATCATTCGATTCCCTGAGGTGGCCATTGTCGGCATTGGCGCAATCACTAAAAAAGTGATGGTCATGCCTGATGATACCACGGCGATCCGCTCGATCATGATGATCTCCCTTACCTTTGATCATCGCGTGCTGGATGGTCTCTATGGCTGCGGTTTTTTAAGTGAATTGAAAAAACATTTAGAGATCGATACTGACCTGGATTCCTACGACTAGTGCGTTTTGTATTGTCCCGAATCCCTTGGGATTGATGATATATTGCGCAACGGGGGTCAAAGTGAGCCATGATGTGGCCTGAAACCAATAGTTGAGTTCGATGTTGGCCTCTGCGCTTTGTGTGTGCGAAGCGAATGGGCCGAGAATGGCATTTCTTTTGGCCAGGAGCTCAGTTTTCCGCATGTCGTCGCTATAATGGCCGTAAGTCATTCCCAAGCACAATGCATCGCCGGGTCGAGACGCCCACATTCCTTGATAAATCAAGCCGGCTGCGCAAAAAAATGGAAATTCATTTCGATCAGCAGGGGCGAAAAGAAACGCGCCCCAAGAGGTCAGGCCCCGGTAGATCTTTTGATCGAATTGAAGGTAATATCCATAGTTGCTCACCGCGTTACCGCTGATATAGTAACCGCCGATCGTATAGTTTCCCAAAAGTCCGCGGGAATTGGATTCCTGATTGTGAAGATAAGTCCATTCGCTGATCCACATCAATCCTTGCGGGCTTTCAAAGGAAAAGTTGAAGCCGTGATACTTGTTTTTCCATATGTTTTGATTGCAGTTATAGATACCGAATTTGAACAGGCAGGGATGGATCCTGAAATCAAAATAGGCTCCCCATGTTGCAAAGGGATAGATGGAGAAAAAAGTATTTAGAAAGACTGAGATCGGGTTCGAGTTGATGGCTCCCGACACATATCTCAAATACAATGGCGAGGCGATGAAATCATTGCCGGCGCAGACCCTTCCCAGTTTGAGGTTCAGGCAGCGGTTGAAAAGAGATTCTTGCAGATAAAGTTCTGCCAGTTTGTAGGTCTCCCCGCCATAGAGCTGTTGGACTGGAAATTCATTGCCGATATATTTGTCTGAAAGATTTGATCCGCTGCGCCAGCAGATCGAATTATAGAGACTGCATCCGGGAATTTTTGCGATCGTGTCTAGATCGAATGTCAAGACTGTATCCAATGAGCCGGCATTGGTGAAACCTTGAGATTGTCCGCCAATGGGGTTGCCCATGAGATCATTGGCATAAGCGGCAAAAAAATCGATACCCGCTTGATGGGCCTGTTGGCGCGCGCCACTCCATTCACCGGTTAAAAATTCGGAGCTATGAATGGAAGTCCCCGCGAGGAGAGCCATCAGGACAAGACCTTCAAAGACATTCTCTTTAGAAAACATATAATCCACCGAAAAGACACTAGACAATTTTTGCCTAGACTTCAAGAATGTATGGCATGATACAGGAATTATTAAAAGAACAGCGCTGTTATCTCAACGCCTATTTTGAACAGCTTGATTGCCAAAAAGCGGAAACGATTCTACAGATTTTACTCGCTTGCCAGGGGACGATCGTTCTTTCGGGGGTGGGGAAGAGCGGCCATATTGCGCAAAAAATGGTTGCCACATTTCTTTCGACGGGGACGAAGGCGTTTTTTCTTGATCCGACGCATGCAGTGCATGGCGATCTGGGTTATGTTTCCGAATCCGATGTTTTTTTGGCATTGAGCAAAAGCGGTGAAACGCAAGAGCTTTTGGAGTTGGTTCCGTTTGTGCATAAGCGTAAGGCCATTTGTATTGCTCTGGTCTCGAGTGAAAACTCACGCTTGGCGCAGGCATGCGATCATTTTATTATCCTTCCGGTTGAGAAGGAATTGTGTCCCTATAACATAGCTCCGACCATTTCAACTGCGGTCCAGCTGCTCTTTGGGGATTCATTAGCGATCGCTCTCATGAAGATCAAAAAAATGAGTCTGAGTGATTTTGCGCTCAACCATCCGGGCGGCTTCATTGGGCGGAGGATCTCTTTGAAAGTTTCCGATCTGATGCAGCACGCAGATGCGTTGCCGCTCTGCGGTCCGACCGATTGTTTGATCCGTGTTTTGCCGGAGCTGTCCGCCAAACGGTGCGGCTGTCTTCTCGTAGTTGATGAAAACCGGCAGCTCAGGGGGATATTCACAGATGGCGATCTACGTCGTTCTTTGGAACTAATGGGATCATCGGCCTTGGAGAGCACCTTAGAAGAATTGATGACGCCCAATCCGCGCTCGATTTCTTCTGATCAGTTGGCGTGGGAAGCCATGCGTTTGATGGAGAAAGATCCTTTACATCCAATTACAGTTTTGCCCGTCTTGGATGATCGGCGCATTGTCGGTCTTTTGCGTATGCACGATATTCTTCAAGCCGGCTTATAAAATCTATTATATCTCCACCGATAAAGGATTATCATAAAAGCAAAAAGTCCTCGCCGGGCGAACCCGGCGAGGACTTAAAAATTAGCCAATCAAGCGAAAACTTAGATGTCTAGCTGTAGCTTGATTGAAAATCCGTTCAAGGTCAAATTGCCTCGAGCAGATGTTTCCGGCTGCCACTGATAGTCTGCAGCGGTGTGTGTGTAGCCAAAGAATCGTTTCATATTGAATTGGTCAAACCACTCATGGAATTCATAAGCAGCAGCTACGCCAACACGATATTTGTTTTTGCTGAAATATTTATGCCAGGCAATACCCAGTTCAATCTCGAAGTTGGGTACGTTTTGATAATGGTCATAATCAATATCATAGCCCAGATTATCCGATTGGCCTGCTAAAGCAATATGTTGGTCAACTTCAAATTTGCCGAAGAGCATTGATCCGGCTACATTGCCAAACAGCTGCCATCCCTTGCCAACGATCCACTCAGTATCTAAACCGGTGCGGGCGCCAAAGCCCCAGAAATCGTTATCTCCGTCATGGACTGCACCACCTGTCGTTCCATTATATGTACCGGCATGATGAACTGAAAAGTACTGATCAATCCAAGCTGCTCGGAAACCAAAATGGGGTTTAAAGACGACGTAGCGGCTGATATGGTATGGTTTGCCTAAACGTGCATCGATGGTATTATAATGTGCATCCCATACGGCAGAAATGCTTTTCCATGTTGAGGAAGTAGAACCTTCCGTAGTCGGTGGCATCCAGATTGGAAGAATGATGCCTGTGCTAGATGTGCCAAAATCTTGGCGATTGGTGATATTCAGCCACGTCCAGTCAAAGTCGAGGGTCCATGCATCGTGATGGAGGTAAAATCCTAAACCGACTCTAACGCCAGGATTGTAATCCCAGTCAGTACTGTCATGAGAAAATCCGAGAATTTCGCCATGGTTGAGTGGTAAATTTGTTCCATCGCTATCGCGAACGCCGAAATCCAAACCATCTTCTTTGGCTTGCAAAACCAAGAAAGCTGCATGGACATAGAAATCTGCAGGGCATTCGAGATTCACATCTTTTGGGTAAGCAAAAGCAAATGGACCAGGTCTTGGCTCATCGCAGCACACATCAACGGGTTTTTCACAAGGTCCTTTCGGAAGCGCATAGGCGCTGGTTGCTACAAGAGCTGTAGCTGCCCCTACGAGGAACCGGTTCAAGGAATTGCTCCAATTCATAACAAACTCCAGTTTTTCACGTTTAGAGGGAATTCAGAGCCCCTCTTTTGTTCATCAGTTGTTCCCCCGCCAGCGACCATCTCTTTTTTGGTCAAAATCAATGCGCCCAGAGGCCAATTTCTAATTTCATACAATAAATATTTAGGTTTTATGTGCCAATAAAATTTTTGCTTGTCTATGAAAACGGTTAAATTTTTGTGTAAATAGAGACCGGTTGAGCCTAAAGATGGCCACAAATGAGTCTTATTAACCCGTGGGGTAAAAGGGTGACAAATTTCGTAGCGAGGCAAAGCCAGATCAAAGCATCCGCGTTCCGAACGAGAAGCTCATGGTAAAACCATGGGCGACGTGAGAGGATTGATTTGGCGCAGGTCAAATAGGTCATGTTATTTTTAGACAGCTCCTAAGTTGTTACCCTTTTACCCCTCGGGTTAATACATAACCCCATTCGGGAAGATCTTCGTGAAATACATATACAATGTCGGCTCGTCGAGCGAAATGGTCAATAAAGGATGCAATCATTTGCGGGTTCGATTTTTTTTCTCATATTTTTTCGCAAAAGAATATTTATTTTAACTTGTAGCAGGTAAGCGCGATAGGGTTTGGTTTTGTAAGAGTTTTGAAAAAAGATTGCTAGAAAACACTGCCATTTTGTATCGTACTACCTTCGTTTAAATGAAAAGCCACTAGGGCTGAGAAACGAAAGAC
>CAISYW010000014.1 GCA_903889795.1 uncultured Chlamydiae bacterium
ATCGATGAGCCGTTCATCGCGGTCAGGCAAAACGGCTCATCAAAGGAACATTTATGGATAAGCCCATTATACCAGAAGATCCCATTTCTTCGACCTCCGATACCCTGGAGGAAAAATCAAAAAAACGCGCTGGCGAGTTGAAAGCCTCGGCCGCTGCGGCTGCGCCAAAAGCCGAACACAAAAATAAACAAATCTCTATTTCCGAACAGGAGAAAACGGCCCTTGAAGCCGCTATCGTAGAAGAATTAAACCGCACTCTTGCGATCGTTCACACATCGAGCACCTATGTCTTGATCGAAAAAGACGAAACGGAATTTGTTTTAGATTCAAGAACATCCCTATTGGTTCTCTATGAAAATCAGGTTATTCACGAGCTCTCATGCGAAAATGGTAAAAAAATTACCAAATCTCATGTATGGCTGAAAAGCCCTAACCGCCGCACATTCCGCAATATCGTATTCAATCCCATGATTGCCGGCCATTACGAGGGAAATTTCAACATTTGGAAAGGGTTCGCCGTCAAACCGATTCAAGGTGATTGCTCCCTTTTCTGGGATCATGTCGAGAACATCGTCTGCAATGGGAGAAAACCGCACTACATCTATGTCAGAAAATGGCTGGCGCATTTAATCCAAAAGCCATGGATCATCGCGACAGCTCTCGTCCTCCGCGGCAAACAGGGAACAGGCAAAGGAACGTTTGCTCATGCGCTTGGCAAGCTGCTCGGCGCTCATTATGCTCCATTGTCTACCCTGGACCAGATCCTCGGCCGGTTCAATTCCCATTTGAAGAATGCGATTTTGATTTTTGCCGATGAGGCGATCTGGGGCGGCAATAAAAGAGAGGTCGGCGCTCTGAAAGCATTGATTACTGAGCCGAAGCTTTTCATCGAAGCTAAAGGAAAGGATGGCTATTGGATCGACAATTTTAAGCATTTGATCGTCAGCAGCAATGAAGATTGGGCGGTCCATCTCGATCCCGACGATCGCAGATTTTTCGTTCTCGATATCTCAGCCGATCGAAAAGAAGATTTCGAATATTTCGGCAAAATCCAAAAGCAGCTTGAAAACGGCGGATATGAAGCGCTTATGTACGATCTTTTGCATGAGGATTTGGCTGAATTCGATCCAAAAGTCATGCCGGAAAATTATGCTGGCTTCGATATGAAACTGGAAAGCGCTTCGAGCATTGATCGATTTGTTCATACTTCTCTGAAAGAAGGCTGCTGGGATCACGCCAATGCTGGTCCTTCAGAGACTCTTAAAGATCTTCCAATCGATCGATTCTACGATCACTATAAAACTTGGTGCGAACGGGAAAAGCAAACTGTGCTTCGAAAAGAACAGGTCGGCAAAAGGCTAAGAGCGCTCATTCCGGAGATGAAAACAAAAAGAACTCCGCGGGAAGAAAATCCGACAAGACCGGTAATTTATATTTTTCCTCCTATCGAAGAATGCCGTATTTCATTTGAAAAATTCTACAAACAGAGTTCGGAAATCTGGGAATGGTCATAGCGGTCATGGCGGTCATGACAAAACTTAGATCTACGCAAGATAAACACAGTTTGCACCACAGCAAAATTATAAAATCTTTCAGCGTTGTGAACTTTTACGATGACATCCATGACCGCTATGACCGCCGATGACGGAGAGCTGCATGAACCTATTGGATTTAGCAAAGGAATTAGGGCTTGATCCGCGTAAAACGTCGGCAAGCCATGGCGGAGAGTATCACTGCCCCTGCCCCAGCTGCGGAGGTAATGATCGGTTTATGTTCTGGCCTGAAGATGACCGCTACTGGTGCCGTCAGTGCAATTCCAAGGGAGACGCCATCCAATTTTGCAGAGATTTTCTTGGGCTGTCTTTTCAAGCCGCATGCATGAAAGCGCAGAAAAACTCTGCAAACTCTAACTCTCAATCCAGATTTAAACCTGCCGATACTTCCTCAATTCGAGAGCCTTCCGGATCATGGAAAGATAAAGCCAGGCATTTTTCAGATACCGCTCATCAACGCCTTCTGATCGATAAAACAGCGATGGGACTGGTCGTCCAAAGAGGATTATCTTTCAATTCGATCCAGCAATATCGGCTTGGATGGAATCCGATCAAGGCATTTCATCGGCGCTCGGATTGGGGGCTGAAAGAAACGGAAAATCGCAAATGGATATGTCTGCCTGCGGGAATCGTCATTCCTATCTTGGAAAACAGTCAAATTCAAAAGCTCAAAATTCGAAAATCCGAATGGAAAGAAGGCAATTTCTATGGCAAATACTACGAAGTGCCCGGCAGCTCGAACATGATCCCGATTTTCGGCGATCCATCGATTCCCATATGTATCGTTGTCGAAGCGGAATTCGATGCTATGCTTGTCATTCAGGAAGCCGGAGATCTTTGCAATTGCATCGCTATAGGCGGCGCTCAAAAAAGGCCGGATCTCTCCACCCAGCAATGGCTTGTCAGTAAAAAACTTCTTCTATTCGCTTTGGATTTCGATGTAGCAGGCAAAAAAGAATACTTCTATTGGCATGAGTCATATCCGAACTTGGAGCCTTGGCCTGTTCCAGAAGAAAAAAGTCCGGGAGATTTTTTTGTAAAAGGTGGCAGCTTGAGAATGTGGATATCATCCGGATTGAAATTGCTGCAAAATCATGAATTGCTTGAAGACAGCCGCCATCAAAGATTATGATATTTTGACGAACAGCTTGGACGTGCAGATTGGAATCTTTGGAATTTCAAAATTTAGTGAAGCATCTGGCGAGTCTGCGCCAAGAAACAGAATGGCTGGAATTCAAACACAACAATGAAAATCCCAATGAAATCGGCGAGTATATTTCCGCTCTCTCGAATAGCGCAGCTTTGGTCGGACGGTATAACGCTTATATTTTATGGGGCATTGAAGATGCAACCGGACGAATCATCGGAACAAGCTTTCGTCCGAACGAAACAAAAGTAAAAGGCCAAGAGCTGGAAAGCTGGCTCACGTGTCTTCTCGATCCGCAAATCGATCTCCGAATTCATGAAGGAGAAGTCGACGGCAATCATATGGTCTTATTTGAATTCGCGCCCGCTACCCATCGCCCAATACGCTTCAATGGCGAGGAATTCATCAGGGTAGGAACTTATAAGAAAAAGCTCAAGAACTGTCCGGAAAAAGAAAGAGATCTAGGGCGCATATTGGACCAAATTGCTTTTGAGAAGGGCATCGCGAAGAAAAATGTTCCTGCGGATCAAATCCCATCTCTTCTCGATTGCCCCGCCTATTTCGACCTCTTGAAACTGCCTTATCCCGAAAACAGATCCGCGATACTTGAGAGGTTTGTTTCGGAAAAACTGATTTCTCAGTCGGATGGCGGAAGTTACGACATTTCCAACCTGGGAGCCATTCTTTTTGCTAAGAATCTGGAGAGTTTCGACCGGCTCGCTAGAAAAACACTCCGGATCATTTTCTATCGCGGCGATAGCCGGATGGAAACGATCAAAGAATACGAAGTGAAAAAAGGTTATGCGCTAGGATTCGAAGAAGCGGCAGCTTACATCAACGATCAACTTCCTCAAAATGAACATATCGTCGAAGCTTTTCGCGAGGAAGTGCGCATGTATCCAAAAATCGCCGTCCGAGAATTGTTGGCGAATGCCTTGATTCACCAAGATTTCAATGTTATCGGAGCTGGCCCCATGGTGGAAATTTTTGCGAATCGGGTCGAAATCTCAAATCCAGGACTGCCTTTAATCGACACTCTTCGCTTTATTGACGAAACGCCAAAATCCCGCAACGAGATATTGGCGCGGTTGATGCGCAGGCTGAGTCTTTGCGAAGAACGCGGATCTGGCGTCGATAAAGTCATCTTTCATATCGAATTGTTCCAGCTGCCAGCGCCCGATTTCCGAAAAACCGCTCAAAGCACAATTGCCGTTTTGTATGGACCAAGACAGCTAAAAGAAATGGATTCCAAGGAACGGACCCGAGCTGCCTACCAACATGCTTGCCTTCAGCTCGTCAGCGGTAAAAAGATGACGAACGAGTCTTTGCGAAAACGCTTAGGAATCAAAACATCCAGCTATTCCCTAGCCTCTCGCATCATTCGTGATGCGATGCAAGAGAAGCTAGTAAAGCCTCAAGGTGACAAGGTTGGCGCCGGCAAAAGCGCATTCTATCTTCCATTTTGGGCGTAGAAGCGATTATGCACACCTTTCCCGATTGCGGGGTGGATTTCACTCTAAATGTCTCATCATCAGTCATTTTTAATTGTGCACGAATTGTGCACAGACTTTTGGTGTGCGACAAAAAACAAACGCAACCAGCTAAAGATCAGCAATGTTTAATTACATACGAATTATAGCAACTCTCACAAGAACATCGATTGATGTTTTGAATGATTCAGCATTTAAAATAAAATATAAATTATTTATAGTAAGCATTTAGAAACGATTAGCCGCAAACCAATGGCCCATATTAAAAAGAGCGACGCATGAACAAAAAACACGAAATAGAAAAAAGACAGCAAGAGATTGTCGCGGATGCGGCAAATCCAAAAAATGATCCTGAGCCTTTCCTAGAATGGAAGTACAAATTGAATGAAGAGACTGGAAACCGCGAGTTTCAATCGCTTGAACTATCAGACCGGAGCAAGATCGACCAACACAAACTCAAAGCAGCCCTGAAAAAAGCCACTGGGACCACCGATCCCGCAATAGCCGAACAAATCTTAAATAATGCAGCGTATGGGATGACGGCGGAAAGACGAGATTCGAGACTGAACCAGGTTTCCTCCATGCTTCCCGCTTTACGGCCGAAAGATGAAACCGAAGCGATGCTACTGGGACAATTTCTGGCGCTGCAAGATTCAGGAACGAAATGCCTGAGGCTGGCCAACCTGCCAGAACAAGGGTTTTATCACGTCGAAAGACTGTTTCTGCTCGCCAATAAGCTTTTGAATACAGCCAACCAGACAATGCAGACTGTTTTGAAATACCGCTCCGGCGGGCAGCAAGTAGTGCAAGTCCTTCATGTTCACAACGAAGGTCAAGCAGTAGTGGCGCAAAATCTCTCCCACTCAACAACCCGGGAGGGGATGGGGAAAAATTTCGTAAATTGAACCTCATGGATCATTGTGGCGCAGTGCACGGCAAAAAGTAAAAGATCGAAAGAGCGATGCCTCAAATGGGCCGTTCGAGGAAGGACGACTTGCCATATGCATGGCGGTTTATCTACAGGACCAAAAACAAAAGCGGGAAAAGAGCGCTCCCGGCGTGCTGTATTACGTCACGGTGGCCACACAAAAGAAGCGAAAATCTTGCATAGAGAAGCGATGACTTTGATTCGTCAAAGCAAAAATTTTCTTCAATTATTTTGAAGATGAAGACCTCTCCCAAAACTCATCGATTTTTTGTTCGAAAAGATATAAACTTTTTTCCTATAGAAATGGCTCTATTTTAGTGATATGATTCTTGCTCAAAAAGACAGCCTCAAGTTGATTAAAACAGCATACGTTGCGTGCTTACGCACCGGACCTAGCACATGAGATTACAAAAGCTTCATATTCAGCGCCTAACGAATAAAACCAAAGTGATTTTGTGCTTTGGATTGCTTATGATTAGCATCGCTTTTTGTTCATTGAATTATCTAAAATCCAATCCTTCTCCTGTGAAATCGGTGTTTTTCGAAAATGCTCCACTGATTCAACTTAGAGGAACATTGAGTTATCATACGTTCGCCGGTCCTCCCAATTATGAAAGTATTACTCAAGGGGACATGCCTGAGCCTGCGTGGATTCTAAAACTGGATCGTGAATCTTCCCAAAAGATGTGGTCAAACCCAATCACGCAGTACACTCGTGAGCATTTTCCGGGCCTAGTGGGAGATGATTCTGTCCAACTGGCCATCGATCGATCTGATCAAGAGATGTCATCTTTTCAGGGAAAAACCATATCCATCGAAGGTTTTTTGGGGCCTTGGGAAACGTATCATGTCCACACTCCTTTTTTACTCGAGGTTGTAAATATTCATGAAAAATAACAGTCCTGTCACTCATATCTGGATTCGAGCAGAAGGAGGTTCTAATCGATCGGTGATTTATTATGATCGTGAAGGGAACCAATTAACTCGTTACCTCGATCCGAAAGCCAAAAATCCACCACGAGGTTCGAAATCGTGGCGGCATCAAAACCCTGGCAATATTTCAAGCCTTGGACCATTTGCGCATGAACATGGGTCGATAGGATCGGCAAGTTATCCGGATCCAGATGATCCAGAAAAAATGCTGCATTTTGCCATTTTTCCAAGCTATGAAATCGGAAGAAAAGCAATGGCCTCTTTGCTAAAAACACAAAAATATATCGATTCGACATTACATGATTTTCCACGTCGTTACACAGGAATTATGTCAGCGAAAATCCCCGATACTAAAGCAGTAAGGGAATATAGAAAAAACTTACAAATAATATCGAAACTGGATCTGACACGAACGATTCGTTCGCTCAATGACCAAGAATACGAACAGTTTTTGAACGCCGTTCAGCGATGTGAAGGATGGTATCCTGGCGATGAAAAACTGATCGAGATTAAAAAAGTTGTGGGAGTGAAATGCAGCCACGGAAAGGCCATTGAGTTCTTAGTGGAAGACATAAACGGCATGAAGGAATGGGTCACAAAGGAAGCGGCCATTCTACTGGCTGAAGAAATGCGCTTATTGGCAGTAGTCGTTCATAGTCGATATGGAGCCTACCTCCGCGCTTGGCCTCATTGGCCAACACTTAAAAGCTTATTGACCCGCTAATGCTTTAAACTATTTTCCGACAATGACGATTCTTGCCACCAAGCAATGTTTCATGTTGCTGAAACATTCACCTGAGACGCCACCTCAGAGAAACTGTGATTCGTTCAACAGAAAGCCTTGCATCGGGAAACAATGACTTTAATCCGTAAAAGCAAAGGTCTTCTACGCTGCCTTTGAGATACCTGTTTTTTAGGAACAGGATTGAAGTGTTTTGTCAGGAATAGAGATATCTTCTCCCCACCTTTTCATGAACCCAGGCACTTCAATATCGAAATAATCAAGAGCTCTGCCGACGCTGTGATTAACTATATCATCCAGAGACTGAGGTTTAGTATAAAATGCTGGTAACGGAGGCATGATTAACGCACCCATTTCAGTGACATTGGTCATCGCTCTCAGATGGCCCAGATGAAAAGGTGTTTCCCTAACCATCAAAAGAAGCTTTCTCCTTTCTTTAAGACAGACATCAGCGGCTCGGACGATCAGGTTCAGGCTCAGAGAATTAGATATGCATGAAAGAGTTTTGACTGAGCAAGGAGCGATAATCATGCCCATGGTTTTGAAGGAACCCGATGCTATCGAAGCGCTGAAGTGATCGATATCATAGACTACATCGGCGAGCGATTTGAGCTCATTTAGGCTCATATCCACTTCATGGGACAGGCAAATGGCAGCTGCATCAGAAACGATCAAGTGGGTTTCAATCGACTCAATTTTTCTGAGCGCCTGAAGAATCCTGATTCCGTAAATGGTTCCGGAAGCACCAGTAATGCCTATAACCAGCCTTTTTTTATGCATAGTTAACTATTCTTCCTTAAGATTCTTGATTATTTTGATTTTTAGTTCCTCTAACAATTCGTATATCTTTAACAGCTCGGGTTTGCTCATCAAATCCCAATGCATTCCGGCAATAACTGCTGTGTTTTTAGCAGTTTTTTCTGACACAAATGCGGCAATATCTCTCGTTATAATCTCTTCTTTTTCTCCCAAAACGGCGATCGTAGAGGTGGTCGTAGTCATTCTGTTTGGGTCATTTTTATCTTTGTGATATTGAGAAATGGAAACAGATCCGATATGTGCTTTCCCTCCGGTAATGACTAAAAGCAGGTCCCCGCCCAGGCTAATGATTTCCGCACTGACAATAAATTCTCTACCCTCAGATTTTTGAGTGACGCTAATTTTTTTGTTCATGATTTCTCCTGAATAAATGGGCGTGGATCAACATCCCGAAATTTGGCTCGTTTAAAGCTTTCTTTCATGTCAAAAGGATAAGTACAATCGAAGATCGTTTTGCAGGTTGTGCCGTTGATTCTGATTGATGGGCTGAATTGCGGCGATTGCGATGGATCCAGTGGATGGCCCGTGACGCCTGGAATAAAGATAGTATCAACATCCCCCTGATACCTGGTTTGCATAGCCCATAAAACATCATCCGTATCGAACGGATCCACATCATCATCAACGAGAATGACATTTTTCAACTCTCGGAAAGTGGCCAATGCAATTAAAGCTGCCTGACGTTGGCGGCCCTCGTCAGTTTTGAGTTTTTTACACACTTGCAAGATAGCGAGAAATTTTCCCCCGCCAGCACTATGTGCGTAAACATTTTTAACAAATCCTGGCAGAGCGTCCTCCTCTGCGTTATAGATGCTCGCTTCAGTTGGAAGCCCATTTAGGACGGCCATTTCTCCAACTCCGACGACTGTTTGCATAATTGCGTGATGCCGCATCGTTACCGCTTTCACCTTGATCAATGGCAGTGATGGATTGGCTGGGCCATTGTAACCGGGAAATTCTGGCATGGCTTTGCCAGTGTTCGTATTTTGATCTTCTCGCACGCGGACATGAGGCAATATTTCACCTTCAATGATAATCTCAGCGCGAGCAATGGCACGCTGTGGAATGCTGACGCATTTAACTAGTTCGACTGGTTTACCACGCAGACCACCCGCTACGCATAGTTCGTTAAAGCCAAATGGTGTAGTGGGCGCTTCAAAACATGATCCAATGTAAATAGCCGGATCGAGGCCCATATTGATGGAAACAGGGAGAGCTTTGCCGGCATTTTCTGCTTCTTGCCGAAACTGATCAATATGGCGGTTTGGAGCGAAATATATTGAAAGTTCATCTCGACCTTGGACACATAATCGATGAATCGTTACGTCAGTTTGCTTACCATCCAAACTACTTCCCAGTACGAGACCCAAGCAAAAGAATGGCCCCGCATCTTCCTCGGTCATGGTTGGCGCTGGCAACAACTTGCGAATATCGAAACTAGGATCATCTGCATAATAAATCTCTTCTTGGCAAGGCGCTCGATCTGCATCCACAAGAATAGGTTCAATGACGGTTTTGACCGCCTTCGCCAGATGCATGCTTAGATTTTCCTTTTTAGCTCCTAAAAGGATACTGGCTCTCTGTCGGCTGGCCATCAAACCTACAAGAACGCGAGAACCAGGATAGCCAATAATGTTATTGAATATCATGGCAGGGCCGATTTGAGTAGGGCTTTCTACGGTACCGCCAGCACCGATGCGCTTATAAACTCCCGCTAACTCTGCTTTAGGATCGACCGGATGATCTGTTTCAATATATTGTCCGCCAACTTGTTGAAGATATGCTAAAGCCGAGCGCAAATCATTTACGGGCGGTATGGATAATTTCATATTGTGCATGATCAATCCTGTTAGACGTGACTTTTTTCACCATAGTTGATGTTGGGAATATTTTTAACGAAAATTTCCGCATTTTTTCCGCAAATGACCTGAAACCAAAGGAATATTTTAGAGCACACCTGAACGAGACCTTAATGATCTTGATAGGAAAATAAAGTTCTGGTTAAATCGCTGTCGTTCAGAGTTATACCGGGGATGGGACTGTTAATCCATTGGTCGCAAGTTCGAATCTTGCACCCGGAGTTTTCTCAGTTAGGCACTTACGGTGCCTTGAAAAGCGTCTCTTGCCGGAGATAACGGAAATCCAACGGAGTTGGAGATCCGCCCTTAAATCACCCAAACAGAACTCGTGAAAATATTTTGCGCGTTCGCTTTGGAGTGTTGATTCCGGTAAAATTCCGTTATCAATGTGAACACTCCCTGCTAAGTAACTAAAAATCAAGTCTACGGATCGTTGTGTCAATGGACTAACGATCCATAGATCGCTTGCGAGGAGACTAAATGGGCTACATTAGAGATCCCCTAAAACCCGGTGGACGATATCAAGCAGAAGTTCGATTAAAAGGTCATCCCAAACTGTCAGCAACTTTCGATCGGAAAACAGATGCCAAAGCATGGATACAAAAAGTCGAAGCAGATATCCGCTGCGGTCTCCATCAACTTTATTCAGAAGCGAAACGTCATACCTTCGGTGAAGCTGTCGAGCGTTATTGCAAGGAACAGGCCATATCAATCGCTAAACGAGGACATCTTAATTGGTGGCATAAGGAACTCGGAGCCCTCTACTTTTGGATAATTGGATGGGGACAAAGGCCTAATGGATTCCGTGATGAAAAATACCCATTTTTGATCATGCCAATAGAATAAAAAACGGACAAAGAGAGGAGACGATAAAAATGTTTCGGGGTGGGCAACCGTGTGAGATCCTTCAAAGCGGGTCTTTTTCCAGACGGACCTAAATTGAGCCAGATTGGGGTAGTTTAGCTTTACATAGTAGGAAATCCCCTCCCACTGTTCAAGTTGAGGCGAGTTTTTCCGCTCGCCCGAGTCTTTTTTATAGATGTGGAATCAACCCCACAATAGCGTCATTGTATTTGCAAAGTGGGTTAGAAAGGAATCCCGTATTCTTTGCACAATTGCTGGGCGCGAGGGTGCCCAAAACGGGCTGCGGCAACAATATGAAAAAAAACTTTTTCTTCATCATCCATTGCGTCTGCTAGGATCGCCAAATCGAAGTGAATGTTTGCGCGATCTATATTATTTGCCGCGAAATTCAATGCAGTATTGTATTCGGCAAGTGCTTGAGGAAACATGCCCAAATTAGAATAACAAGCGGCTCTCATATATCTATAGCCACAAACGTTAGGGTTGATGTTGATCGCGGCATTAAATTGTGCCAGAGCTGCGTTCCAGTTACCCATTTTAAAGTAGTCGTGTCCGGCTAATGCGTACTGTACATCTGCTGCGACTGCTGCAAAAGCGTGATTATTGTTTACTGCTGCTACCATAAAAAATTCTCTCCCTTATCCTTTGATTAGATCGGATTTTAATTTGTTCTTTTTCTTGTGCTTATCAGGTTCGTTTTGAGCGGAACAATCTTCCTGACACTCGCCATCAGGGGGAGGGAAGGCTCCCATTCCAAATGGGATCTGCTTTAATGTTTCTTTCAATTTGTTGCTCATAAATTTACCCGCTCTTTCTGTAAAGAAAATATTTGCAACTAATCGCGGCAGAATCGGTTAATAAGTGTAATTATAATATAATTGAACCACATTTAAGGTCTCTAAGTTTCGAGAATTATTGCGGGCTTTTGGGTCAGAACAGGGTATAGCCAGGATCGCCTAGCAGGCAACTTGGACGACTTGCGCCGAATCGTAAAGGAACTTACCGGCCGCGGCGTTAAGATCGAATTCCTAAAAGAGCATCTAACATTCACCGGCGAAGACTCTCCTATGGCGCAGCTATTGCTCAACGTAATGGGCAGCTTGCGGAGTTCGAGCGCAGCCTGATCCGCGATCGGCAGCGGGAAGGTATCGCGATGGCTAAGGCGCAGGGTAGGTATAGAGGTGGTAAACCCAAGCTAGCAGAGGAGCAAGTGGCTGAGCTGCGTGACCTTGTTGCCAAAGGTGTACCAAAAGCGAATGTGGCTAAGCAATTTACTATCAGCCGGGAGACAGTATATCAGTATTTGCAATCAGGCGAACTAGCGAGCTACGGCGGCGCAAAATGTAACTGAACTTTTCCACCTAACTCATTATAAACGACTTAATTATTACATTTGCCAGCGAATTGTACGTATGTTACAATGAACGATATTGGAGCAATCAATGATACCAGATGAATGGGACGACGGTAGGCTCAAAAAGGAAATATTGCAGCACATCAAAAACGAGACATTTGTTATTACCCGGCATGCCGCTACGGAGCAGAAAAACGATGCCATAGACGTGCAAGATATATTACATGTTCTCAAAACCGGAAAACACGAGAGGAAGTACACAGAATTTGACAACAAATACCAAAGATGGAAATACCGAATTACAGGAGAAACAGAAGAGTTTAAAACAGTTTCGGTTGTTATTTCGTTTTTAGAGAAAATGGTAATCGTAACTGTTTTCAAGATATCAAAATACAAATAGAGAAACCAAATGAAAACAAAAAAAGAAACATTCGTTTATGAAGGGCTTGGCTTCCCTATTGAACTCATCGACTGTCCAATGAAAAAAATGTTCGGTGAATGGGTAATCGATATTAATCTGAATGCTTTACAAAGATTCGTGTTTAATGGGCTAATTCATAAACCATATCCTTTTACAGGTAAAGAAATACGATTCATGCGAAAATTTCTTGGCATGACTACAACAGAATTAGGTAAAAGCCTCGGCGTGACCCATGTTACTATCTTAAAATGGGAAAAAAGCCAAAACCCAATTGCGCATTCTTTGGAACCGTATATGCGAATGGTTTTCTTCGAGAGATTCAAGGACACCGAACTTACTCAACTATACAAAGAAATTCGCCCAGAGACGCTTGCAAATGCAAAACATGAACCAGCCACCGCTTTTCGAGTAAACGCCAAAGAGCTGCGAGCAGCCAACTTCTGATCTCCCAAAGAATTTTGTTCAGCTGTTTGCTAAGATCCTAAAATCAACATATCGAGCCGAGCCGCACGATCATGGATCATACGTTACTAGATAATAATTCATTTGAATTTTTAACAGATGAAGAACGGGCACAATGGTTTATCAATGCCACCAAGACTCACGCTCATGAAAAAGTGCGTAGATTGGGAGAATCGCTAGAACATCAGCGCATCCTGAAAAATCCTCTGTCGATTATTGAATTCTCTTGGATCGAACAAGCCAGTCTGAATCTCAGGCTAGCGGAATTTGGAAGGTTGCTTCTCCCAGGCATCAGAGTCATTTTGAAGCCTTACAGAAAAAAATATATGCAATCATCCCAAGATGCGGAAGCTCATATACGACTTGGCAAAGGATTGGATATGGCATGGTCCTTCATTGCCAGCAAATGCATTGCCTTTTATCGCTCAATGCCCGAGATCTCTCGGGATAAGATTTTAATGAATTTGGAGAAGAGGCAATCCGACTACACGGCGATAAGCAATATTTTTCGCATGGAATATGACCGTGTTAAATATCAGGACGAACGAGGGTTTCGGAGGTTGCTAGAAGATTTGGCTATTGAAGCAATGAGCCGATATGGGGTAAGCCTTGTGGAGCAGGTTTTCCCTGGCGATAAATTGTTAGTAGACCCTTGGATTCATCACATTTCTGCGGGATATTTTCATTTTTGGGGAGAACAACACCGCAATGTGAGTTCCTATAGAGCGGTTGGGCATAACGTGAAACGACTAAATGAAAAATATAAGCTACAGTTTTTCCCTGCAAAGCCGTTACGGACGCACGATGACACAGTAGATGGGTATGTGGTACATGCTGTAAGTATGGGATGGTTCCATCGAAAGAAAATGCTAACACCTGTTTTTGCTCTCACTGAGGATCCCTACGATGATACCCTTCAAAGGATTTTGCAGTATCAGGCTGTTTTGGCATACTATCATGATCCTAAGGTGAGTCCCCTCCCAGTAAGTCAGCGAATCGATGAATTGTGTCCGGGGACGCTATTTCACTTCAATCGATCGACATTGCTTCTTAAGATTGCTACTTTTCGCTCGGCAGAGGTGCTTCAAACAGGTGCAGATTCTGCGTCGATCAGTTGCCACTATGATCCCGAAGAATTTCTTTTAACCAAACGTAGAACGGTGGCAGTGTAATGAAAGCCCGATTAATTCATTCGAACGAGCCGGAAGAAGGCTATGGATCAGGTGATCAAAGAATCACTGCAAGTCCAGAAGTGTCCCGCTGGAAAGAAAAGTTCAAGATAAGATAACTGCCAGGAATAAGTAAAACTCATCAGCAATGTTGCCAAGAAAAGACATTATTTGACCCTATTCTGACGCTTTTCAGCCTATCAGCATTGCGTATACCCTGATTATAAATAACTCAGATCGTTACATTCTTCCGTCAAGGAATTGATTCGAATAGATTAAATTAACAACTGTTTTGCATAATAAATAGTTACTTTTAAAAAATTCCAGAAGAGGATCAAAAAAATGTTAAAAGACAAAACTGCCTTCATTAGAGCGACCATTCTATACAAACAAGGTAGCAAGGAATACGCATGTCGCCGGGAGGAAACAGAACAGCACAACTTATTTATAGCTCGACACAACGAGCTTTCGCAACTGGAAGAAGAGCGGATGAATAATCTCCTGACTCAACACATTTTTTTAACGCAAGAGAGAGGGAAAAAGATCGACCAGCTAATAGCCAAACACAGCGAACTTCACCAACAAGAGCATGAAAAACGCAATCAACGCTTAAATCAGTACAATGAATCCTTGCGTGAAGATCCTCAAAACTGGGATCAACACGAACGCCTATTTAATGCCTATACCTGCCAGCTAGCAGAAAACGATATACAGTTTAATCAACGAACGGAAGAGCTCTCGAGACTAATGACAGAAGATGCGAAACAAAACGAACTCCAGAACAACGAGCTCTCAAAACTGGAAACAGACTATGAGGCTCGATATAAGAGACGCATGGACAAGATTTTAGGACGGCAATCACAACCAGAAGGATCCTGAATGGTGAACTGTGCAACTCATCATCCGTCTGACTATCTGAGTGATGAAGTTACTTACTTGCAATAACGCAACAATTCTCTAATGCCCGGAAAAAATCAAATTCATTTTTTAGAAATGCAACAACCGCCGAATTTAAAGTAAAAGGAAACTCTGGAGGCTGGTGGCTTGTCCCGCATCGGCGATCAAGATAAAAACATCGCGGGCAATCAAGGAAATCTTAACTTTTTTGCGAGAAAATTTAAATGGTCGTTCGTTTATTGAACCACACAAGCCTCTAGATCTTTGAAGGTCATATTCAGACACTCACTATCAAAATTTACGAATTAAACATAATTTGAATCTAATTTTAAACAAAACAATAAATTAATTTAATTGTTAAAATTACCCAAATTATAATAATATTAACCGATTTACAAATGAAACACAAAAAATTATCGAATTATTTTTGCTGCCATAACAATTCAATGCAATATTCCAATTTCACATGAACTGCTACGCTAAAATTAAATCAAAGGTTCGACAGCTCTATCATTTCCTGAAAGAGGCGAATCAATTACGCTTCCGACCAATCAGGATGAGTAGCGGTCACCCAAAGACTATTCGACTAGCAGAGATGCCTATTCACGAATCAGTCCAGTTCGTTCGCCCAGTAAATAATAGGAACTCTCCAAAAAACGCCTCTGATATCCTCATTCGCATAAAACGCCCCGTTCTCACGCATTGTCCCGCACCACCGAAGACTGTTGAATCTTGGCTACTACCAGGCTGGGATGACCCTGCCAAACGTGCTGACGTCGCCAAAAGCCAAAACATCCCTACATGCAAAAAAGGCTCTGAGGAGACTGTTACTACCAGTTTCGAGGATGACAAAAAGCGTTTCGCAGATTGGGAAACATGGATGGCAATGCGCGATAAGTGGGCAGTTCCTGAGCATGCCGCTCGCCAAGCCATGGGATTCTTTGAAGCTTTCTATAGTATTTATTCAACTCTTGAGAAAGAAGTAGAGCAGATGGAATTGGTTGCCGCTGATGGCCATTTGTCGTGGAAAGTTGATTCTGCAATGGACGGTCTGATATCTATCGATCATCCAGTCTTGCTTAAGCGCGTTGAGTTACGCTTTGATCCGAACATTCCTGAATTCACTGTCCACGAAACAGATCGAAAACCAGAGCTATATGAAACCCTTTTTGTCGATCTGCGAAACGTCAATCCAACTGCCATCCGCAACCGTAAGAACGAGCTCGAGACGTGCGGCTTTCACCCGTTCGGATGGGGTGATACCGAAGCTTTCCTTAAAGCGTTCATCTTGACGATATCTCCACTAGCAGGCGAATTTCTCGATAATCCACACGATAAACCGACAGACTCTACGCCTAGATTGTGGCGCGATCCACAACTTATATTACGCAAACGCATTCTGGGATTTGCTGGAGCTATTGATGCAATCCTCGATGACATCGAACGCAGAGAAATATTTTCTCCAGCTCTTGCTCAAATAACAGGAACCGAAAAAGCTTGGACTAATTCGGGATTGGGAGATCCTTCACAAACAGAAGGACCAAGTCTGATACAACCCGTTCCGATTATTAGCGATGACGATATCCTTTTGGCAAAAGAAGCTAACGCGGAACAAATCCAAATTATCCACAAACTCGAACGCAGCGGTTCCGTCATCGTACAAGGCCCACCTGGAACAGGCAAAACACATACGATCGGCAACCTGATTGGCCATCTGCTTGCACAGGGCAAATCTATCCTCGTTACTGCTCAAACAGCCAAAGCGCTGCGAGTTCTTCGCAACAAAGTACCAGAGCCACTTCGCCCTTTATGCGTCTCAGTTCTCGGCAGCGACATGGATGCCAAAAGCCAGTTGGAATCATCGATCAACCAGATCACAGAACGGCTCACTAGCGATACAAGTGAAACGTTGCTAAACAAAACAGAGACATTCGCTAAAAAGCGAAGCAACTTGCTTTCCTCGTCGAGGGAATTGAATCACCTGCTCAAAAAATCCCTTGAGAACGAATACCGGGAAATCGTCATCGATAACAAGCATTTCTCTCCATCCGATGCTGCCAGATTTGTGGCCAACAATAAATCTGATCACTCATGGATCCCATCTCCAGTGAAGTTAGGCGCCGACATCTCACTATCACATGAAGAGATCTCTCGTCTCTATGCATTGGGTACATCGTATAAATTTCAAGAGGAGCAGGATGTTCGCCGCCCACTACCGGATATTAAGGCATTACCCTCTGCATGCCATTTTCGAACAATGGTTTCTGAACATTGCGATCTTCTGACGCGAAATATTTCAGAGGGAGTCGATCGCTGGCGACCAACAGATAAAGGAAGCAATGAACTGGAGGAGATCGCAAAAGAATTGGCGGCAGAATTCTCAAACGATTTGCTCTGCCAAACATGGCGTCCACATGCCATCATCGCTGGCATGCATGGCACCTCCGAACGCGAGGCATGGGAACATCTGATTTCATCTATTGAGAAAGCGGTAGAAGCTAACAGAAACCACTTACGAATTCTGTGTCATCGCCCACGCCTCTCCGATTCTATGCCTCTTCACGAACAGCGACGAGTCATTACAGAGATAATGGATCATTTCGCAAATGGCGGAAAACTTGGTTTCCTACGTCTGGCTACGCGCTTCGAATGGCGAAAGTTCATTAATACAGCTTCGATCTCCGCAAGCAAACCGGTCCATGTAGATCATTTCGAGGCACTCGGACGACTTGCCAATCTGGAGATTTTGCGCCTTGAACTGGAAAACATTTGGAACATCCTGATCGGACAACAATCAAACATCCTGTTTGTCTCATTGGAACCTGCTCCAGAGATGTCTTGCCGAGCATTGATCCCCGAACTACGGCGTTGCCTGAATTGGCATTCCAAAGTATGGAAGCCTTTATCCATCAAGATTGAAGACGCTGGCTTGAAGCTTAAAGAAATGCTTGCATCGCAACCGCGCCAAGCCAACCAGACCTCTGAATATCTGCTTATAGAGCGACTCGCAACCCATGACTTGCCATCACTCCTCGCTAATGAGGCTGCACGCCGCAGGCTTAAAGAATGTGAAATCTGGTTCGATCAACAAATCAATCTCTTGATCCAAATGGATACGTCAGCTCCCAATTGTGGATGCGTTGGAAGATTGGTCGCAGCAATGCGCCAGCGCGATCCAAACGCCTACGCTGCAGAGCTGGAATACTTGCGACACTTATATGCAGTTAAGCCGCTCGTCTTTGAGCGCGACGCGTTGCTCACTAAATTAGGTTTATGCGCACCGGGCTGGTCCGATAAAATTGCTCATCGCATTTCACCTCACGATGGAGAAACCATTCCCGGCGACTATCAAACGGCATGGATGTGGCGTCAAGTTCACGACGAACTATGTGAACGCGACAGGCTCGATGCTCATGCACTCCAACATGAAATCGATAAAACGCGCAACATTCTTCAGCAAATCACGCAAAGACTCATCGAAGCCAAAGCATGGGGCAAACAACTTGAGATGCTGCAAGGAAACAACGGTGTGCGTCAAGCTCTGATCGGCTGGCTTGATACTACAAAGCGTCTGGTCTCCACAAAGCAAGCCGACAAGCGACAAACACTACTCACTGCAGGCCGCAGACTGATGCAACAATGTTGGCAGGCTGTTCCAGTCTGGATTATGCCGATTTCTATCCTCGTAGAAAGTTTTGATTTTCGAACAACCCAATTTGATGTTGTCATTATCGACGAGGCAAGCCAAGCCGATCTCAACGCCCTGATACCACTTTATTTAGGCAAAGAGATCATTGTTGTCGGAGACCACGAGCAGGTCACACCATTGGGTGTCGGTGAGGACCAAACGATCCTGGAGAATTTAAGAAAGTCTATGTTACAGGACATTCCAAACTCTCACTTATTTGACAAACTTTGTTCAATCTATGATATCTGCCGTCAATCATTCGGAGATGCAGTGCGACTCGTCGAGCATTTCCGCTGCGTACCAGAGATAATCGCCTTCAGCAACCAACTCTCCTACGAAGGCATGATAAAACCACTTCGCGAGGCGAATTCAACCAACTTGAAGCCCGCCTGCGTTGCTCGGAGAGTAGATGGCTTCCGTGAGAACAATCTCAATAAGGCCGAGGCTCAAAACATCGTCGCTACAATTAAAGCGATGATTCAACATCCTGCTTACATAGGCAAAACGATCGGCATCATCTCCATGATCGGCGAGGCCCAAGCTTATTTGATCCAGACAATGCTTCACAGCGAGATCGAGAGCATTGAGCTTGAGGCTCGTCGCATCCAAGCGGGCATCTCAAGCGAGTTCCAAGGAGATGAACGTGACGTCATCTTTCTGTCCATGGTCGATAGTTCCCCTGAAGAGGGAACGCTTAGAGCGACTGGGGCAGGAGCCTTCGAACAGACCAAGAAACGCTATAACGTAGCAACGAGCCGCGCTCGCGATCAGCTTTGGGTCGTGCATTCCTTCGATCCAATCCTGAATCTCAAATCTTCAGACCTGCGTTATCAGCTGCTCCAACACATTAAAAATCCTCAAGCGACAATACGTGCATTCGAAAAGGAAGAACATAGGACCGAATCGCCATTCGAGCGCGAAGTACTCAAGAGACTTACTGCTGCAGGTTATTTAGTCAGGACGCAATGGCAAGTTGGCTATTTCCGAATTGACATGGTCGTGGAAGGTGGAAACAGACGCCTAGCTATCGAATGCGACGGAGATCGTTGGCATCCGTTGGAGAAGCTCTCCGAAGACATGGAGCGTCAAACCATTTTGGAACGCCTTGGCTGGCAATTCATCCGCATCAGGGGTAGCGCATTTTATCGCAATCCAGAGGAGACTATGCGACCAATATTCGAACGACTAGCCGAACTTGAGATTCCGCCACAGGCGTCTAATGCGGGCGATTCTATCGTATCCGATATGACTTTAATCCATGAACTCGACCACATTATCGCCATTGAGAACAATGAAAAGTAACTTCGATATTATATCGAATAGGTCCCGAATCAATCCAAAAATGCCTTTACTTATTTTCCTGGTTCATCACATCCATATAATTCGAATAATACATATCGACAAGATCGCTATATTGTTCGGCTGTAACATATTGATTTTTGTTTAAAAATTGTAATATATTTGTAAACAAAGCCAAATAGAACTCATTCGCATCACAAAATTTAATAATTTCATCAACTATGGAAATCTCGGGATCACCTAACCAAACATCTTTGTTTACAATTTTATATTTTCTTTCATTTTCAGAAACAGGATCTTTGTCCCAAATTCTTTGAAGTGCTTCCTGGTAATATTGGTTTAATAACTTCATCCTTTGATTAGACCCACCTTGATCTGGGTGATTAAGTTTCGCTAATTTAAAATACTTCTTTTTAAGCTCTTTAAGATCCCAGATTCCCTCAAAGATTTCCTTATTCTTCGATCCTGTATTCTTAGATGAAGTGTTGGGACTTTCAGTTCTCTGATGCCCAGAGTTATGTTCATGTCCCGACTTATTATAAGAGCCGTCAGATGCTCTCTGAGAAGCATCTTCAAAATCCTCCGAACAATCGTTCCATTTTCTTTGGTTCGATTTCTTGAAAAGAATTCGTTCTTTATTACATTGATTCAATTCCCATAATTTATTCCAACCAGGACAAAAGAAGCCTTCCTTTGTAGTCTCTTCTTTGTTGTACCCATAGGCTTCTGCCAACTCATTTGCATATTCCAAGGTCTTTATTCCCAACATATCAAGAGACTTTATCCGGATCATTTCATCTTCGACCTTTGAGAAGAACTCATCAAAAAAACAGCTCGCCTGTTTAGTTTTTTTATCGATTCTTAATCGCGCTCGTTCATAAAACTGTTTAATTGTTTGATGCTGATTTCGTTTATGTTCGCGGTATTTTTGCTCAAGAATCGATAGATCCCAAATATATCTGAACGGATCTTCTAACGATGAAAAATGCTTCTTTAAACTCCGAAATCCAAATATAAGCAGAAGGACAAACACCAACCCGGAAAAGGGTATACCCCCACCGGAGTCACTCTTTCGCAACTGCTCCTTTTTAACGTCCTTGTCGTCTACAGAAGAGAGGTTTTTACGCGCTACTAAAGGAGGCGAGACCCCATCATTATGGACCGCTGTTCTCTTTCTCTCTGAGAGGTCAGCACATCGGTATCCAGGATCAAAGCAAAAAGCTTCTAATATCACATCCAATTCACCCCCAGAATCTTTGTATTCAGAAATATTTGCGACCCACGTAATTTCTTCAGCTCCAAAACGGCCATACTTAAATGCATACGACGCAATAAAATGTTCTTCGATATTATTTTCAGCGAACTCAAAAGCAAAAAACACCGTGTTTGTGCGCTCATCTACCCAGGGTTTTTTAATCCAGCCAATGAAACGACCCTTTTTCCCCAACGCTTCGTGAACTACCGAAAGGATTTTATTATGATCAAGGTCTCTCAAATCCTTCGAGGGCATGCACCCATTCTTGTTGTAACGGAGAGTTACCGAAGATGAATTGCTATCAATGCAAGCCTCTGGAGATGATGTGGAAGAACCTCCTACAAGACTCCATAACTTTCTAGCCTCGCTGCCAAACACTGCCTTATGTTTGGGTGGAATGGTTAGCGTTGAATGTGAAGGCATTTTGTATATCCCTTCAAAATGCCAATCAAGAGAGTCTATCTCTCGATCCAGCGCTTCTTCATTTGTCATCGCTGATTGCTCGTTTCCAACTACCGCAGATCCAACCAACAAAGAAAATGCAATTGCCAACGTTCTAAACATCCATATTCTCCCACGAAGCACAACGTTACAGCTAAATCATACAAGTGGGATCAAAAACACGAAATGCTAAGTAATTTCTGTATAGAATCTTAGAGACTGATATTTCTGCTGACAGATCTGTTGAGGTCTTGGCCTTGCCCCATTAGACACCCTAAAATACGTCAGAACGGAGTTGTGTTTTGAATCAATTTAACACTTTTGCCAAAAGGTCTTAGACTTGTTCCTCTTTCTTGGAGGAACAAGGTTAGTCTGGTCAAATATTTTCTATGAGTGGTGGCAACTGACCTGCCTAAGCACGAGTAAATTGCCGATCCGTTTGCCGGTCATATCTTCTGTGAGAATGCATTTCTTGGGACATCGTGTTACTTTTTTTTCAAGATCCTTGCCAGCGGCTATTCTTTCTTCCCCACAGTCACAGCGACAAAGCCAGAGCGCACGCCCATCCTTATTGCTACCAACTTCTTTGATAACTGTGAGTGAGCCAAATTTCATTCCAATGAGATTTTTCTTGGCAACCATTTTACCTGTACTTTCTGGTTGATAACTTTAGGACCGCGACTGTATAAAGGCCTACAAAAATTATCCAAAGGAGTTGAGGTATGAGAGAGCGTGACATCCGGCCACCGGTCACCTCTTCACAACACGCTCAACCTTCGGCGGAGCAGGCACACAAATTTTTTACGCATACGGCTTTGCGCGGTTGTGTTGAAATTCGCGAACTGTTGGGCATAAGTTATGCGACAGGCACCCCCAATGTTGATTGCGAAGAAGACGCACGCAAGTGTTATTTCCATGGCATTCTGAAAGAGCTGACCAAAGCAGGAATGCGTCATCAAGAAGAGACCTTTTTTTTTGTGGAAAATTCCAAGCATGCAGTGCAAAAGCAAGACCCGATCGACGAGCACCTTTTTGACATGTTATTTCAAGAAAGAATAGATATTTTGCGGTTGCATTGTAGAAAAATGAGCGAGATATTGATTGATTTGATCGGATTTGGTCGATCAAATGTGTTGAAGCAATACCAACACTTTTTGATTGTTGATGAAATCGACAAGAAGATTAGAATTCAGAAGAATTTTTCTAATTATTATGTGTGTAATAATCAGTTAATTAAAGTTCAGATCGATTCATTAAAGAAGAGATTGCTTTCAGCTGAATTGAAAGACATGGCGGCGGCTCCCTGGTATCTAGAGAAAGGAAGCTATTTTCGAAAGGCTTCCATCAATCAAGGACTTTTGGCTGTTTTGCCCTCTGTTGAAAGTTTTCAAAGACTGCCTTTAAGAGACTATGACGAGGCATTTGGCAAGATGAGTTCTTCTCTCCATCCTCAAGCACTCGGCGATGGTTCAGTTGCTGACATAAAGAGATTGGAGATGGAGCTCACTAGGTTGGGCATACTTTTCATGCATGTTGTTTTTGCTGGGGGGAAGTTGTTGGGTGTTCCTCCGGCGGGCGGCGTCATAGAAAAAGTGACGAAATCGTTAAAAGGGAACAAGTATCCCGATGAGTTGTACAACAAAATTTTCGTAAAGCCAGATATTAAGGTAAATGATCATGTTTTAGTTTTGGGGCGCTTTCCGGCAAAAGTAATTGCTGAGAAACTTGGGCTCTCTGGAAAGACATTTACTATAAAGTTTTTAAGCGGTGGAAAGGAAGATGAGTTTGTAGCTTACGATCTCTTCCCGCTAGCGTCGAAAGGCTCTTTTTGAGTTGTATGCTGGAAAAAAAATGATCCCAGCACATCCTAAAGAAAAATAACGGAAATCCAACGGAGTTGCCAATGTCTTTGGCTTGATTTGGATTGATTGCGATTGCAATCGCTTTCTAGAATAATATTCACTTTCCCTATAAGATTTGGCGATCTTGGTTGATTTCAGGAAATCTAAAGCAATGGCAGGAAACGGCTTCACAGGACTGTTAATCCATTGGTCGCAAGTTCGAATCTTGCACCCGGAGTTTCTTTGGGCTTGAGTGGCGACCACGTAGTTCAAGTAGTAGGTTGATCTTAGCCTGCGGCATCAGAACGGCGATAACCAAGCATAGAATCCCATTTATGGGAGTGCCGATCACATTGTCGGCGCCACTCTTTTTTTTCTGAATACTGAATTATTTATTTTGAAGAACTCCTCCTTGAAAAGGAAACGTTTCTCCTAAGCAGCACAAAGGAACTATGAGGTTGATACGATTTTCTAGGTCGGACAGGATGTTGAGTATATCATCAAAACTGACAGGCTCAGTAAGATACATGTCCCGCATCAACTGGTAATCACGTCGCAATTCAGGCAGTCTTTCAGCTTTAGGAACAAGGCGAAAGGTACCAGGTTTGGCCTGATCATAGTTTGCCCACGAGTTACCAAAGAACAGACTTTTCCATAAAACGACCCTGTTTCGGAGGTCGTGGCGATCTATAGCTTTGGTTGTCTCTGAATGATTCGCTAGTGCCGCTGTATCAGCGTAATGGCGGGAGAACCTGTCTCGCATGGATTTGCCCTGCGGTCGGTGGTATTCTGCGTGTAGAATCGTAGCCTTCTCCCAGAAACTTCGCTCAATCTCTAGAGCTACGACTTCACATTGCCAATCGGGAAATGCTGTGGGGAAAACCTCGGCTATCCAAGGCCGTATCGTATGATGCCCTGTTGGTTGCTGATCAGTTAAAGAGCCGAACTCGAGTTTTACAGAACGTTTGATATAGGCAAACCCTGTTGGTAGCGATGATGGGTAGTGAAAAAGAAGAACCGGCGAATTTGTGTGGGGGTCTTTTAAAAATTCGAATCGCGCCTGCTCATTTTTTCCTAATACGCCCAACGTGGATGCTTCTAGCTCCGGCATAATCCGCGTTCGAACAACAATTTCACATGCCGCCTCCGCTTTTTTCATCCATTTGTCAGCTTGATTACGAGTTGTAGCGATTTCAGAAAGTCCAAGAAAAGATGGGGACAGCGAAAGATCAATATCTTCAGAGAACCGATCGATCACGCCAAATACCTTTGATAGCGAGGTGCCCCCCTTGAATACGAGGCTATCAGCGAACTCCGACTTGAACAGAATACTGAGTAACCAGCACACAAAAAAATCTTTTTCCATGATTACAGGAGATACATTTCTCTGAATGGAAGCTTGCTCAATATACAGGCGTCGTTCGTCGGAAGATAATTTTAAAAAATCAAGTTTCATACAGTCTTCTCGGCTAGTTCCCTGAAAATGGAATGCATCCATTCCGGCGCAAGTCGAATATCTTTGAGCAATTCTTGTCGTTTATCCACTGGAATAATCTGCTTTAAATGCTCAAGCCGTTCTGCAGTCACATTTTCTTTACCTAGTTCACGGAGAGCTTGAACCAGAAGCCCACTGAGTCGCCCTGCCATCGCCATATTTTTTGGAGTTGTTCGCCGAAGCTGAATGGTGATCGCACCGATTTTTACCGTTCGGCTTGGCCCATCTGTCAGAAACACAATTTTAGCGGGAACCTGTTCAGACAATCCTAGAATATTTGCTGCATAAGCGCCTGTTGGTTGAATACGCGTGCAATCGCGACCAACCAATGCCTCTGCTATTTTTTCTGGAGACGGTTGAAGTTTCCCAAGTTTAGAGTGTTCTTCAGGAAAGTCATATATTCCTCTCGCGAGGCGGCGAATAGTTCCTTTTCGAACGAGCCGATGAAGGGCAATATCGACAGCCTGTCGACTGCCCAAATTCAAGAAGTCCGTTGGAACAAATACAGTGCCATACCCACGAGCGTTTATCGCATTAAGTATCTGACAATCAATGCTTTTGTTATGTTTTCGGTTACTCTTCATGTAAGAAATCTTAGTGTGTTTTTCTTACAAAAGCAAGGGCTATTTTCGAGTTTTCACCTAACACGGTGATTTACATCAATAAGTTATTTAAAATCAATGTATTGATTGTCATTTATGAAAGAAATTTTAGTGTGTTTTTCTTACAAAATGCAACTCTGCAAGAGCGGACCGAATAGGAGAAATCATTCGATTACATTGGGGATGGAGATTATCCGGAGGCAGGCTGGATTCTAAAGTTGGATAATCAATCAAAAGACAGGTTGGCTCCATTTGTTGGCAC
>CAISYW010000015.1 GCA_903889795.1 uncultured Chlamydiae bacterium
AAAAGCATCTCGGGCCGTCTCTAAAAATGCCGGTGTGTCAAAATCAAACGACAGCAGCTTATCTTTTTTGCTGTCGGTCAATCCCTCTTGTGAATGTTCGTGGGGAAGATTCTCCGACGGTTGGGATGGCGTGTCTTTTTCAATGAGATCTTCTTCGGGTTTGACAAAAATCAAGCCTAAACAAAAGTTTTCGGCGTTTTAGTTCGCAAATAAATACCTTAGCTTTCCTTCACTAAAATATTTTATTTTGGCTCCTTTCGGTATTAACTTTATAAGTTTTTTTGTGATTTCTATACCTTGTGTGTCTAATTTTTCAATTTGAGCACATCTTTTTTTTTCTTTCTTCGTTATCTAGTGGAATGATTTCGCGGTATTCATTATGCCATGAAGTGAATTCATTAATGAAATCGATTGGCAAATCTAAATCATTTAGAGAAATTTCTCCTTCAAACTCATCACGAATGCCAGAACCGGTATAATCTGGCATGATTATAAGGTATTTCATTACTTTGCTCCGTTGAACGTTCGATGAAAAATTGTTTTAGTTTTGGGATCAACTCCAATTTCATAAACACCATCTTTACTGTTCAGTGTGCCATATTTTTTATATAAAAAAGTTCCATCAGCTGGATTACGTTGCCATAGAGATCATGCAGGGGTGCGAAGATCTGGCCGTCGAGTTCGATTGCGATGGCAGCGCCGGTTTCCAGCGAGAAGTAGGAATTGAGGGTGCGAAGCTGCACAATGCGCCCATTCGACATGGCGCCAATCTCTTTTTCTCCATCTTAAAGAAGGTGCTGGGTTATAAATTGACCGGTCAGATGATTTTATGAGATGCTGAGCCATTTTTGATTGCGAGCATGATTTAAAAAATCTGTTTCGTTGCGCGTGGATTATGAAGAGCAGACTCGCATTTAGGACAGATTACCATTGCATGTCGAGAAGAGGATTCCCATGCGTCATTACATTTCGGACACATAATCCAACTAGAAGATGCTTCGATAGCGCTTTCTATTATATTGGGGTCTGTTCTTTTCAGATATTCTTTGATCAAGGAAGTAGACATATTTTTCAATTTTGATACTGATTTATGCATATCTTCTTTGAAATTCCCCTTCCATCTAGAGATTGAGCCATCTTCAATACTGTCATGAATCAACTCTAGTATGTTAATCGCAGATCGAAATTCATCTTTCCAAGCATTAGGAACGGATTCGAGTGCGTTTAAAAGACCGATTAAGTCACAAACGAGATCATATAAATCTAACTTATTAAGTTCATACAAACTAATCTTTTTTTCGATCAATCTGACTTGCTTTAAATCAGATCTGCTTAATGTATTCATTATCTTATCCTTCCGTACGTTACTGTTACTACATCGCCATTTTCTGTGATTACTGTGATATTATTTACAGGGTCGTAGAATTGCGTTCTCCCAGAAATCTTGTTTGGTGTTCCTGCGCCGTTTTTTATTGTTTCCTTAACGACCGATGGAGTAAACCCTCGATTTTGCATTTGATCCAGAGAATGCCCTGAATAATAACGATCTTGGATTTTTGTGGAAGAATTTCTGACTTTTTGATACGAGGAGTTTTCTAATTCAAACCCCTTGCGTCCAACAAATCCATTGATTGTGGTTTCCTCGTGAACGCTTGAAAGAATGGCCGTTTCTCCAGCACGAACCATTCCCGCGGCTCCCATCGTTCCGGCTAAACTAATCCCATTATCGATGAGGTCTGCAGATTGTGAAGACAATCCGGCTCCTTGGAGGAGCTGGCTGCTGACAGTATTGAATTCATCCCCGCAAATCGCCGTTTTCATTCCTGTGATGAAGTGGTCCATACCGTGAATCATCGCGGCACATCCGATAATGGCGCTGAAGTCATCCGATGCGAGGATTGCCGCTCCTCCGGCTATCGTTTCGCAAAGGCCGCCTATGGCTTGAATCGCTCCCTGAGTGTGAGGGCTATAAAAAGCATCTCGGGCCGTCTCTAAAAATGCCGGTGTGTCAAAATCAAACGACAGCAGCTTATCTTTTTTGCTGTCGGTCAATCCCTCTTGTGAATG
>CAISYW010000016.1 GCA_903889795.1 uncultured Chlamydiae bacterium
ACTAAAAAAATGACTCATTTTGATCGAAAAAATCCTTTTGTTTCCTGCATCCGGAAGCGCGTTCTTCTGAGTCAAAAAGGATCGATAAAACAAACCTACCACCTCACACTTTCCTTGCTGGAATCTTCCATTACCTATCAACCTGGCGACTGTGCCGCCATATTGCCCTCCAACGCACGAAAAGACGTCGATGCGATCATCCAACTTTTGCATTTAAATGAAGAAGAGAACATCGACAACCAATCGCTCAGAGAATTTCTCACTCAAAAAGCAAACCTCCACAAACCCCATCCGGCGTTGATCCGAAAATTCCTTGGCGAAAGCCTTCCGGACCAATCCGAGTTCATCAAGAAAAGCACACCGGCAGACCTGATTGCTCTCAAACGAAATGCCTTAATACCTTCCCAAGAGATCCCCCGTCTATTTCTCCCGTTGCTTCCTCGCTTTTATTCCATCGCTTCCTCCCCGCTGATGTTTCCCCGGGAAATGCATCTGCTGATCTCCTTAGTGCACTATCAACGCGACGGTCAAGAACACAAAGGGATCGCCTCGCGTTTTCTATGTGAAGATGCGATCGTGGGAAAAACAGAGATCCCGCTTTATATCCAGCCGGCGCATCATTTTTTACTACCCGACGATCCAAATGCGGCGATCATCCTCGTCGGCGCCGGTACCGGACTGGCTCCCTATCGCGCTTTTATGCAACATCGCCTGGCAACGAACGCAAAGGGCCGCAGCTGGCTTTTTTTAGGAGAGCGAAACCGCGCAACAAATTTTTACTATCAAGATTTTTGGGAAGATCTGCAAAAACAAAACCGCCTAAGGCTCAGCCTCGCTTTTTCACGCGACAGCGAGGAAAAAATCTACGTTCAGCACCGCATGTGGGAAGAGCGCAGGGATCTCTGGTCATGGATTCGGGATGGCGCCTATTTTTACGTATGCGGCGATGCCCACCACATGGCAAAAGAGGTCGAAGCTGCTCTTCATCGCATTGCGATGAGCGAGGGAGGACTCAGTACTGAAGAAGCGCACCATTTCATCAAGAATTTGCGCACCGAAAAGCGCTATCGTATGGATGTCTATTAAAATCGCCTACTCCGGCCATTCCACTGTGGATAAAACACAGAAGCACTGCAACCCATCACCGCAGCCAAAATCAGTCAAGCCATCTCCCGTCGTGGCAGTGATGCCCACTTGTTTTTCAGAAATCTTCATCACATGAGCTATTTTGCGGCGCATTGCGTGGATTTTCTCCTCAAATCGAGGACGTTTGCCTTCGATGCTCAATGCGGTGTGAACGATTTTTTGTTTACCAAGTGTTTGCAGAGCGCGTTCAAGATAGACTTGCGAATCGGTAATGCCATCTTTGCGGCATAGATCAATTGCAATTCCTCCGAGAATGGGAACGCAGCTCAAAGAGGTAATCGCATTGCATAGGGCATGAAAAACAACATCTCCATCAGAATCAGCGTCCAAACCCGGGACACCTTCGAAAATAATGCCGCCAAGAATGCATGGCTTGGAAGAATCCGCGCTTAAAAAACGGTGGCTATCCTGGCCTATTCCCGTACGATTGAGCAAGATCCTCTCTAATTTGTTATCCATCTGACCTTTTCCCGATAATTTATTTATAGCGCGACAAAGCTCCCTGGATCTCCGAGATCACCTCTTCCACCCAGCCTTCATGAGAAATTTCCCGGCGAACTTCCTGGAAAATTTCTTTTTTTGCATCTTCGAGCGATTTTACTTTTTCCTTTCGATAAACAAGGATCCAAAAGAGAATCGACATTTTCAAATGCCCTCGGATCGATTTTTGAGTCTCTTTCAAAAGACGCTCAAAATCCGGCAGTTTTATTTCTTTTTTCTCATACGGTTTTGAGAAGAACAGAAAAACAAGACCTGCGCCCAGGGGAACAAAAGTAAAAAGCCACCAAACCTTCGAGTTCAATGAAGCAAATCCAATGTCTTGAATTTGGCTGAGGAGTGCGACGGCAAAACAAAAACCGCATAGCACAAAAAAAAATGCGGCAAAAAGTAGCAAAATTTGATTTCTCATGTTCTGAATATTTACCACAAAAATAGACTTTTGCAAGAGGCTTTTAAAATGGCGTACTAAAAACGGCGAAAATCGTTTTCAAGGGGAATCGAACATTCCCAAAAGATAAAGACGATCTTCCATGGAAACGATTCTGGATCAAAAAATTGCGTTTCTTAGCCGGATCCATTCGCTGTTTTTAGGTTTAAGCTATCCGAAAAAATGCTAGCCTGAAATACGAACATATCGACAATAAAAAATATCTGAATATGGATGGGAGCAGAATGGGCGATCTTCTAAAAATTAAGGGCGGCAAGCCGCTGCAGGGGCAAATTAAAGCGGGCGGCGCCAAAAACGCGATGACAAAACTACTCGTCGCTTCTCTTCTTTCCGACAAGAAGTGCACATTTTACAACGTCCCGAACATTGGCGATGTCGAAATCACCGTGAATTTATGCCGCGAGATCGGCTCCGAAATCAATTGGGATAAAAAAAATCACACGCTCGATATTGTCACGCATGAATTAAAAACCTCCTATGTTCCCCAACGTTATTCCGGCTCCAATCGCATTCCGATTTTGATGATCGGAGCTTTGATGGGACGGACAGATGAAGATATCATCGTTCCGACCCTCGGCGGCGACATGCTAGGCTCGCGTCCGGTCGATCTCCATATTCATGCCTTACAAAAACTGGGAGCCAAGATTGAATACCGCGACATGAAAAAAGAGGGCGCCTATCTGGCGCACGCCCACCATGGACTCAAGGGCGCTGTCCTCTCTCTGAATTATCCTTCCGTCGGCGCAACAGAGAATACGATCCTGGCCGCCGTGCGCGCAAAAGGCACAACACTGATCAAAAATGCCGCCATCGAACCGGAAATCATCGATCTAATTTTATTTTTGCAAAAACTCGGCGCGAACATCATGGTCGATGTTGATCGGACCATCTGCATCCAGCATGCAGATCAATTTCATGAAGTGGAACATACGATCATGACCGATCGCAACGAAGTGGCCTCCTACGCCATGTGCGCGCTCAGCACAAAGGGCCGCGTCTTCATCGAAGGAGCCGAACATTTACAAATGATCGCCTTTCTCAATAAGATCCGCGAGATCGGCGGAGGCTTTAAGATCAAACAAAACGGCATCGAATTTTTCTATGATGGCAAATTAAAAGGCGGTGTCCACATTGAAACCGATGTTCATCCCGGCTTTATGACTGATTGGCAACAGCCTTTTGCCGTTCTTCTCACGCAGGCTAATGGCACCTCCGTCATCCACGAAACCGTATATGAAAATCGCTTCGGCTACGCATCGACTCTAAAGGAAATGGGCGCCGACATCGAACTCTTTACCCAATGCCTCGGCGGAAAGAGCTGCCGCTTCGCATCGGGCGACCACCATCACAGTCTTGTCGTCAAAGGCCCCTCTACGCTGCATGGGAAAGAAATCACCATACCCGATTTGCGTGCAGGCTTTGCTTATGTCATGGCCGCTCTGCTCGCTCCCGAAATCAGCACAATTTCCAATGTCGAATATCTCGATCGAGGCTATGAAGATCTCGTCGGCAAGCTCATCGCCCTTGGTGCGGACATCACACGGGTCTCGCAGCCTAAAAAACATATTGATAAAACTAAAAACGCCATACAAAATCTTCTAACCATCGACAAAACACTCGCATCCGTTTAAAATGGATGCGTGAGTACTTCCTCTATTTGGCACCAAATCCAGCGGCAGAATTTTACGCGCCTCGATGCTTTGGCCACTTTTCTCGAATTGAGCTCTGAGCAGCGATCCCTATTATTGGAGGATCGCTCTGATTTTCCTATGAACCTGCCCCTTCGCCTCGCTCAAAAAATCATTAAACAGACCCTCGATGATCCGATTTTGCGGCAATTCGTCCCTCAAATTCATGAACGAGAATTCCCCGCGGATTTCACTGCGGATCCCGTTGGAGATCTCTCTTCTCGACGCTGTCCCAAACTCTTACACAAATATCATGGCCGCGCGCTGCTCCTCGCCACCAGTGCCTGCGCCATGCATTGCCGCTATTGCTTTCGTCAAAATTTTCCCTATGAGTCCTCATCATCCGACTTCTCCGAAGAGCTGCACGCCATCAAATCCGACACCACCATTCAAGAAATCATTTTAAGCGGCGGCGATCCACTCTCTTTATCCAACAATTCTCTTCAGTCGCTTCTTACCTCTCTCGCCGGCATTCCCCACCTGCGCCGATTGCGCTTTCACACACGCTTCCCCATCGGCATCCCCGAACGCATAGATGACGAGCTCATCCGGCTTCTCTCTACCCATCCCCAGCAAATTATTTTTGTCCTTCATATCAATCATCCACGTGAAATTGATCCGGATGTTCTCCACGCATTGAATCGAATTCAACGACTGGGTATTCCCGTTTTATGCCAATCTGTACTGCTGAAAGGAGTAAACGATGACGAAGAGACAATGCTGTCTTTGTGTGAAAAGCTAATCAATGCGGGAATTCTGCCCTATTATCTCCATCTTCTCGATCGAGTGAATGGAAGCGCCCATTTCGAAGTCTCAAAAGAGCGTGGATGCCAGCTCATTAGCTATTTACAAAATCATCTGTCAGGATATGGCGCTCCCAAGCTGGCGCAAGAAATTGCAGGTGAGCCCGGAAAAACAATAATTTATTTACATTCGCTCGACAGTTTGCAGACCTAGGATCTCCAACCCCTGTTTGAGAATGCGCGCGGCAGCCTGGCATAACAGCAGACGGCTGGCTTCTTCGGGAGTGCCCTCAACGCGGCAATCGCGATAGAAGGCATTGAATTTATCGGCAAGCTCATAGAGGTAGTCAGTCAGACGGTTAGGCAGAAGATCCCGAGCCATGAGCTCCAAAATCTCGCCAAATCGACGAATGTGCAGACCCAAAGCAATCTCGGAAGGATGCTGCAGTAAGAGTCTACCGGAGATTTTATCCAAATCGACCTTTGTCTTGCGCTGAATGCCATTGATGCGAACATAGGCATATAAGAGAAATACCGCGGTATTTCCATCAAAGCGAAGCATCCGATCATAACTAAACACGTAATCCTTCAAACGATGGCTCGAAAGATCGGCATATTTAATTGCATCGATGCCAATCACCCGAGCAAGATGATCGATCTCCTCTTCGGGGGCATCCGGCAGACGCTCGCGAATCACCGTGCGGGCTCGATCGACGGCTTCCGTTAACAGATCCATGAGCTTTTCAGTCTCGCCGCTGCGCGTCTTGAACTTTTTCCCATCAGGTCCCAAAACAACGCCAAATCCCACATGATCAACCTCAATTTGGGCCGGATCATACCATCCGGCGTTCTCCGCCGTTTTAAAGATCATTTGAAAATGCAGACTTTGACCGCTATCGACAACGTAAATGATCCGATCCGCTTTTTCGACAAAGAGGCGATGGCGCAATGCGGCCAAATCCGTCGTATCGTAATTGTAGCCGCCATCTGATTTTTGAATAATCACGGGAAGAGGCTCTCCCTCGCGATTTGCAAAACCTTCCAGGAAGATACACTTCGCATTATCAGAAATCGTTACCAGGCCTTTTTTTTCAAGCTCATCGACGACGTCTTTCAAAAGAGGATTATAAAAAGACTCCCCGCGCTCAATGAGCTTAACATCGAGAAGATCATAGATCTCTTGATGCGATTTTCGAGAGATTTCGCAAATAATTTTCCAGATGCGAATGCTCTCGGAATCCCCCGATTGCAAGCGCACCACTTCAAGCTGCGAGCGATTTTTAAACTCCGGATCCTGATCAAACTGTTTTTTCGCATTTTTATACCAGCCCATCAAAGATATGAGATCTGTTTTTTCCTCTCCGCGTAAAACGGCTTTCGCATGCTCTTTCATGTAAGTGATCAGCATGCCAAATTGCGTGCCCCAATCGCCGATATGATTGAGACGAAGCACTTCGCAACCGAGAAACTCAAACAGCCGGGACAAACACTCACCAATAATTGTCGATCGAATATGCCCCACATGGAGCTCTTTAGCCACATTCGGCGAGGAAAAATCGATAACCACCTTTAAACATCGAGCAGGCAAAGAAGCGCCAAAATGCGAATCGGCCAAAACATGCTCGATTTCGTGAGAAAGGAATGAAGAGGAGAGAGTGATATTCAAAAACCCGGGGCCGGCAATCTCGATCTTATCGCACATGGCGCGCGTCTTTTGATCAAGAGCCTTTTCAATTTCCTGAGCCACTGCACGGGGATTTTTCTTTACAATTTTAGCCAAGCGCAAGGCGCTATTGCATTGATAATGACCAAAACCCTCTTGTTGGCATGGAGCCATTTCAGCATGGCTCTCCGCTTCCGAAAGGTCATTAAAAGCGTGGCGGATCGCTTTTGTAAAGCTCGCTTGCAAAATGTGGTGGAGCGTTTCCATACTTCTCCTGATCGTCGAAATTTATTCGATGATAGAATGAAACGTCGGAGAGATCAACCTTTTACCAATGCCATATTTGATCCTGTAGTCGCCCAGAGCAATCGCAGCCGCGTGAGTCGAGTCATTATTCTTCTCAGCGATATCATAGATTGCCGATAAGCAGTCATAGATTCGGTGCGTCTTGTTGCGAGAAAAAGTTGGATTATACCCCATCTCTTCCAGTTCCGCAGAAACATTCAACAACCCGCCTCCATTGATTACGAAATCAGGAGCATACAAAATACCGCGCTCTTTGAGAGCGACGCCATGGGAGTCGCGCAGCAATTGATTATTCGCGGCTCCGGCAATCGCCTTGCAGCGAAATTGAGGAATCGTCTGATCATTAATAACGCCGCCAAACGCGCAAGGTGAGAGAATATCGCACTCGACAGACAAAATCTGATCGGGAGAAACGATTTTCGCATCCGTGCGTTTTGCAATTTTTTGCACTTTCGCTTCATCGATATCGGCGATAATGAGGCGAGCTCCCGCCCAAAAGAGATAATCGACGAGGTAAGCGCCAACACATCCCAATCCCTGCAGCGCGACAGTACGGCCTTCCAGAGAGTCGCTGCCAAATAATTTTTTCGCCGCCGATTGAATGCCGCGGAACACTCCCCAGGCTGTAAATGGACCGGGATCCCCGCTGCTTTTCGCCTGCGACAGACCAACGACATATTTTGTCGCGCGGCGGATGTTCTTGCAATCCTCCATAGTCGAGCCAACGTCTTCAGCGGCGATATAGTTGCCGCCCAGCCTTTCAATCGCATTGCCCATTGCAAACATCATCTCGGGAGTCTTTTGAGTCTTGGGATCGGCAATGATCACGCTTTTGCCGCCGCCGAAGCCGACTTCGGCAATAGCCGATTTGTAGGTCATTCCTTTGGACAGTCTGAGAACATCTTCCAATGCATCATTAAATGAAGCATAGGGACGAATGCGGACTCCGCCCAACGCTGGGCCTAGCGTGGTATCATGAATCGCAATGATCGCCGTGAGCTGCGCTTTTTTATCGGTAACCTTTACAACTTGCTCGTATCCTTTGATGGATAGCTGTTCAAGCTGAAGCGTGGATGCTTTCCGGCCTTCTTCAGCCAGAGCAGCCAAACGTTGCTTAGAATCTTGAGTTATTTCTTTTTCTAAGAGTTGGGGATTCATCAGGCAAATTACCTCTTTAAATTTGTGGCAAAACAATAACACGAAAGCAACAACAAATCAACTAATCAGATCCTGATAAAAAATTTTCATGATAAATTGAAGAGCTGTACTGCTATGTACGCTTAGATAGATATACCGGGAGCGATTCAAAAATCGGGAATAGGCAAGGAGGCCGCTTGCATTTGTGTCAGGCAGAGCCGACGCCGAAGCAACCCAACTTGAATAAGTTGGGTGATGGAGGCGGACACAAAGGCAATGCAAAGCCGACGCAGCATAAACCGATTTTCGAATCACGAGCGGTATAATGCTCATCCATGGATTGACATTCCGAACCCTAGCACACCGTTTCAAAATTTAAAAAACATGATCCGCTTCGCTGGCAAGATCGCCTTCGGCGGCAGGATAGAAAATGGTTTATGTAATTGATCGTTTACTTCATGTAACTACCTTACTGCAGATAATTTACATGTTGGACCGTTGGTAAATTCTAGTCATAGAACCCTATAAAAGAGTTCATCGCCCTCTTTTTCATCCTGCCGCCGAAGGCGATCCTGCCAGCGAAGCGGATCTTGTTTTTTAAATTTAAATCCGGCCATTCAAAACAGGTACTGATTTCACGGATGAACCACAACGCCTCAGCCGCTGTTAGGGAAACGGTGAATTGTTCATCTCTATCCTTGAATCTTAATTAGAACATCTTGTAGATTACTAACCTAAATTAGAGGAATTGGAACCCCCATGAGCAATGCTCTTACCGTTACTGATGAGCAAAAAAATGATTTGCTCAAGTTTCTCAAGAAAAACAAAACTGCGGATCTCATCACGATCTATTTGGCGTTCATTGAGGAAAAGTTCCATTTAAAACCTGTTCTTTACCCCCGCGATAAAACGATCTATCAAAGCTTGGACGATTTAATCGAAAAGCTGGAAAAGCATGGAAAGCTGTGGCGGGAAACTGAAATCACCATCCAGTTTGGCCAGCAAAGCGTCAATGAACAGACAAAGAAAATTTATATTTGCCCTTTTACCGGAAAAGTCTTTGGCGACAACACCCATCCTAACCCTCAAGACGCTATTTACGATTGGGTCTCAAAATGTCCGGAAAACAAAGAGCGGGTCGGCGGACTTCCCGTAAAAAGATTTTTCGTTTCCGAAGATCCGGATGTAATTAAAAATTACATTAGCGAGCGCAAAGCATCTGTGAAAAAAGTGGTATATTCATCTGCGATTACCGGCAAGCTGTTCAACAGCCGACAAGCCGTCGTAGAAGATTTCAAGAAAAATTACATCAAATTACTCACGATGATCGAAGTTCAAAACCAGAACCGATATCAAATTGACGAAACGTTTTTACAATTCATTGAAAAACATTTAAACGAAGACAAAATTGCCGCTTTCGTCGAAGCTCTATCGAAACATCCTGAGTTCGATCACTATCTCTCAAAATGGGTCGAAAGCGAATAGAGACTAATGAACTGTCTAGGAATAAATTAAACCGAGCGGCCATAAAAAGGTTTCGGTTTGAAAAATCGCGACGAGAGCCATTTTGCTAGCTGGATACATCCTTGAAGGAACCGAAGCGACGCAAAAATTTGCTGCTGCGCTTTCAAAGACTCTATCCCCCCGCTCGCTGATCGCACTATCAGGAGATCTCGGATCGGGTAAAACCACATTTATGCAGGGGCTGATCCAAGGCTTCGGCGGATCACAGGCCATGGTACAAAGTCCAACGTTCGTCTATCTTCATCACTATCCGACAACGCCGCCTGTGTATCATTTCGACCTCTATCGTTTACGATCAATCGATGATTTTTATGCCATGGGCTTTGAAGAATATTTTGAAAAAGACGGAATCACCGCCATCGAATGGCCGGAGCGCATTGCTTCAATCCTTCCTTCTACGGCAATCAAAATTCAACTCTCATTTGTTTCCGAAACGGCTCGCCGATTGGTGATCGAATGAAGGAATCAATACGCTACATCGCGTCCGCTTTGGAACCCAACTCTTGGCCTCGACTGCTCTCGCCGCAAGGAGACTCTCTACCCGAAATCGCATTAGCAGGGCGATCGAACGTCGGCAAATCAACCCTCATCAACGTTCTGGCGGGGCAAAAAGCTCTCGCAAAAATTTCTTCCACACCAGGGAAAACACAGCGCCTGCAATTTTTTTGTTTTGATGAGCGCTGCATCCTCGTCGATCTACCCGGTTATGGCTATGCGCGGGCTCCGGAAAAACAGCGTCTCGAATGGTCGAATGCAATCGATCAATATTTGCACACCCGCACTTCTCTCAAGCTCATCTTGTTGCTGTTAGACATTCGTCGAACACCTACACCCGACGATCGGAATCTGCTATTGTGGGCAAATGAGCGGCCGGTTCAAATTTTAACGGTATTTACCAAAACCGACATGCTAAAGCCCCTTGAATGCGAGCGGCAGAGAAGCCAAGCGATTGCCTATCTCAGCCCCGATAAACCAATAGAGTCGATCAGCGTCCCTGATTCTCGCAAAAGACTCTGGTCCATTTTACTACGGTATTTATGAAGCTGACCGACGAAATGTTTGTATGCATCGATTGCGAATCAACCGGTTTGGATACGGCACAAGATCGTATTGTCGAAATTGCCGTTGCCCGATTTACCTTTGATCAGATTCTGCAAAGCTTTGAAACCCTCGTCGATCCGGAACGCGAAATCCCGCAAACTTCGCAAGACATTCACAATATCTCGCAGGAAATGATCTTAGGAAAACCCAAGATCCGTGAAGTTCTTCCAAAAATCCTGGAGATGATCAGCACTCTCACCATCGTCGGACATGGAATCAACTTTGATATCGCTTTGATCGCAAATGAAGCAAAGCGAGCGCAGATCCCCACAACCATCCTCTCTCAACCCTACATTGATACGCTTCGCCTCGCCCGTCTCTATGGCGAAAGCCCCGTCAACTCTCTGGAGCGTTTGCGCCAGCACTTCAACATCGAATCCGAGGGCGCCCATCGCGCGATGAGCGATGTAATAGTAAATATTGAAGTTTTCAAATACCTCTCAAAGAACTATCAAACCTCCGATCAAATTCAAAAAATCCTTCAAAAGCCAATTAAATTTAAAATCATGCCTCTCGGCAAACACAAAGGACGGCGATTCGACGAAATCCCCCTTGAATATCTTCTTTGGGCTGAAAGAAAAGATTTTGATCAGGATTTAATGTTTTCCATTCGCTCCGAAATCAAAAATCGGCGCAAAGGCGGGGGTTTCGATCAATCCGCCAATCCATTTACCGTATTGTAAAAATTTTCACCTATTATCTTTCAAATTTTTATCCAAATATATTAAAACGTTTCAATAATTACAAAACAGTTCTGTTGACTACAATTCGATTACTTACTATAATAATACGAAACAAATTAATAATAAAAGAGGCGCAAAATGGGAGCATTAATTACATCAACGTTCAATGGTCTTTCTAAAATTAATCCTTTTAGAGCAAAGACACCAGCAGCTATGAACCTATCTCAATAAATTTTTCGTCCATTCCAGAATGAGCGCCAGCTGAACCATCGCTCTCCACAGTTCATCTTTTCTTTCCCATCGAACCATCAATCTTCTGTACCTTCTTTTTAGCCAAG
>CAISYW010000017.1 GCA_903889795.1 uncultured Chlamydiae bacterium
ATGTTCGAATCATAACGAGCATCGTTGAGCGCATGGGACATTTCATCGATGGTTAAAGGCCGAAAGGCATTGCGGACAAGTGGACGATTGATCGTGATTTTTGCGATACCTTCAAACTTATGATATTTAATGTCTGTATAGGCTCCGCAGTTTTGCCATGATGTTGCTGTCATAGGATCGTTACATTTTAAACAACTTCGTAGGTATTTTATACTGCTGTCGGCCTGAACATTTGATTTTTCATCGACATCTTTTGCGCTCCAATATATCGCTCGATCTCGCTAACTTGCTGCAAGTTGACTTCGATCTCCGCAATACATTGGAACGCAAAATCTCGCCGTCAAAAATCAAAGCTTCAGGCCGGCAGCAGTATAGATGAACAGAGTTAAAAATGAGAATGAAAAGTGACGATCTCTTTGTAGACACTCTGCCGTTTTGTTATGAAAATCGTATGCGAGGAAGGAGACTCAAGAAAAAATCTTTAGACCAAACATCTAACTCTTTGGGATCGCGAATAAATCGACGAAGATCTTCCTTGGCTGCTTGAATGTTCAATCCAATAATTTTTTGTTTCATAAGATCGATCAAATTTTCTTGAGTTAGGGTGTTTTCGTTTGAATAATGGCCCGATTGCCTCATTCGCGATTCCAGGTGTGCCAAATGGAGGGAAAATCCTTTGGTGATATACCAGATGAAATCATACCAATCTCTTCCCTTCACTCGAACTTTATAGGGCCGGCATAATAATGCATGCACTTTTCCCGCAAACAAATCATCAGGGATGTAAGTACGAATCGAAAAGGGGATTGGCTTGAGGAGATAGCGCACTTCAGTCGAAAAATGAGGCGGGGGATCAATATCGATCTCCAGCTTAATTTTTATGAACTCATTGGACTGGGTATGTTTTCGCAGAGATTCATCCAGACCAATTCGAATGAACGTTTCGAGTGTTCCTGTCTTTAAAAAAGCCGAATGAATGGTGTCATCGGGGAGGTTATTTTTATATTCGGTTTTGATGGGAAGGCCGGAAATTTCTAACTCTTCTTCTATCGATTTGAGAAAGGGGGAGAGATTAAAATTTCGATTCGGTTTGAGCAGTGAAAAATCTAAATCCTCGCTAAATCGATTGAGTCCATAGAGAATTCGAAGAGATGTACCGCCGTAAAAAGCGGCATGTTCAAAAAATTTGGCTCTCCATAGGCCAAGCAGGGCGATTTCTTGTAAAATCTCATGAATGGCTCGTTCGTATTCGTTTTTTGTTTGCGGGTGGTAGTCGTCGAGCATTCTGGTAATCATATTTTTCATAGCTGGCTCAACATCGCAACGCTGTTTTTGTGATAGATTTTTGCAATTTCTTTGAGTAGTCCAAAATCAAAGGAACGAAACATCGATTCGTCAATTCTCATTTCTTCAAAAAGATAGTGGCGAAGTTGATCGATGGTTCGGATGCCAGAGGTGCGATAAACCAGATCGGCCAGGGCTTTTTCGCGAGAGGCGATGAAATAGCCCCCCTCTTTTTCTAAATTACGATATTCGATTCCGATTTTGAACTTTTGGGGATCAATGGCCCGATATTCAAACTGTCCGATTGGAGTTTGGTAGGTCTTTGAATCTCCTATAGCAAGAGAGGTGATGACTTGCGATCGCTCGGCAATGAGGCCATAGGAGCTTAAGGCGTATTCAAACGATACACAAGATGGGCCGTATATGAGATTGGCTACTGTCTCAAGGCATAAAGGCTCTCGCCGCCAGTTTTCGCCGAAAACATATAAGCCTTTTTTGACTCGAATTATTTTTCCATCCCTTACGAAAGATGAAATTTTGTCGCGAACTTTTTTTAAAGAACCGAAGTAATCGGCAATAAGCTGAAAATCAAATACTTCTATGGAAACGCTGTGTCTAAAGTCTTCAAAATTCATAAATTCAAATTAACGCATTTTCCTGAGTTTGTCCAGCTTTTCTGGACATACTGAGTAAAAGTTAATCATAACCGAGCTGAGGTTGTTGTAAATCCCTTATAATAATAATTTTAGAGATCTCGGTGATTAATTGATTCCAATCTATACTCCTTCCAGCCGGAACATTCCGGTCTTTTTGAAGCTCCGCTGAGCGTTTCATTGTTGCAATGAAGCGTTGTTTTGGCAAAAATAGTCGTGTTGAACGCATCGCTTGCCTTGAGTCCCATCCCTTCATGGGTGGGTCAAGGCAAGCTATATGATAACGCGGTAAGCGGCGGAAAAATCTCCTCCTTTCAGGGAGGAGTTCTTCAAAATTCCTCGTCTTGTAATAGAAGCTTCTTAGAGTCTTCTCTAAGATGTCTTTGAGCCGAGGACAAAGCAGAAGGATAAAGGAACTCTATGACACAAAAAGCAATTAATGAGCATTTGGCTTATCCGGTTCGTGCATGGACCATATGGCTTCTCAGCGCAATTTTTATGTTTTATAAATATGCCATTGAAGTGTCTCCCAGTGTAATGACCGCAACGTTGATGAGAACTTTTCAGATTAGCGGCGTGGAACTCGGGAATTTAGCTGCTTGTTATTTTTATGCTTATCTCCTTTTGCAAATTCCTGCAGGGTTGCTTCTGGATCGATTCGGACCTAGAAAAACGACAACGATTGCTATTGCTGTGTGTGCGGTAGGAAGTCTTGTTTTTGCCGGAGCAGAGACAGTGCTCATGGCTGGGATCGGACGATTTTTAACTGGTGCGGGCGCAGCCTTTGCCGCGGTTAATTGCCTGAAACTGATTGCAAACTGGTTTCCGTTTAGACAATTCGCTTTTATGGCGGGTCTGATGATGACGATGGCGATGCTTGGCGCTGTTGGCGGACAAGCTCCTTTAGCGGCGTTTATTCAAAAGATGGAATGGCGTCATGCAATTGATGTAATCGGGATAGCAGGACTCGTTTTATCTGCTGTTTTCTGGTTTGTTGTTCGCGATCAGTCTCCTGATCATGATAGAGAAAGGCATATCGTATCGGATAAGATTGCACTTTTTGACAGCTTGAAACTGGTCTTTAAAAATCCTCAATCATGGTGGCTGTCGGCTTACAGCGGTTTTGCCTTTGCTCCGGTTATGGTGTTTGGCGGTTTGTGGGGAGTCTCGTTTATTGCTCAGTCATTTGCGCTATCGCACAACATGTCGGCGCAAATGGTGTCGATGATCTTTATCGGTTTTGCCGTCGGAGCTCCTGTTTTTGGTTGGTTTTCTGACTGGCTAGGCAAACGGCGCATCGTTATGCTGTGGGGTACCATTATATCTCTTATATCCATATCCATCGTGATTTATACTCCAAGCATTTCTCTCTATTTACTGGTTTTTTTGCTGTTTATTTTTGGGTTTTCCATCAGCAGCTTTTTGCTTTGCTTTACAATGATTTGTGAGATTAATTTGCCAATTCTTGCCGCAACTGCGATCGGATTTATGAATGCTTTCGATGCTCTGCTCGGGGCCTGTTCAGATCCGATGACCGGTAAGTTTCTCGATTTAGGATGGGACGGACAGATTATTGAAGGAGCGAGGATCTTTTCAGTGGGCGCTTATAAGGCCGCTTTTTTGACTCTTCCCATTTATTTAATTATTTCGCTTATCATGATCATGAAGGTTAAGGAAACTCATTGTAAGCCGGTACGTCCGACTTCCTTGCCTTAAGAGTTTAGTACACAGTTAACAAAGTTAATGCCGCTTCCTGAAGGAAGCGGCATTAAAAAACGAGAGATCTCTTCCGGCGATTCAAAATGAAGTGTGTGGCCGGCTCCGGCAATACACGAAGCTGTCGGCCAGTTGGAGTAGAGTTCGGCGAGTTTTTCATCTTTTTCACCATAAGCTATTTGAATTGGGCGAGAAAAAGTGAGTAATTGATCACGGTAACAAATTTGATGGCCGAGACTCCAGGTTAGAAGTGCTTTGATAGGCTCGCTTGGTTTTTGCAATGTTCTCGCTGACAATATTTCATTCAAAGCCTGTTTGTTTTGGCCTAGTGAAGAGAATATTGGCTGGTTATACCAATGAAATATAAATTCGTCCCACGGTAGCGAAAGGATCTTTTGAGCCCAAATCTGATCGGTCTGAAGGCGTGCTGTTTTATCCGCATTGCTGGAAAGTCCATAATTCGTTGAGAGAAGTGTTAATGAATGAATCCGCACAGGATGGCTCAGAGCGAATCGCATAGCCAATCTGCCTCCAAGCGAATAACCGACCAGATCGATGGGCTCTAATGGGAGTGAGCGGGATAGTTGATCTTCAATTTTGATCTCCGACCAAGGTGTTTTTCCATGTCCCGGCAAATCAAAGGCGATACAAGTCCGTCCGTGTAAATGAGAAACCATCTTGCGCCAATCGCTGCCTCTTCCCAGAAAACCGTGAAGCAAGACGATTGGCACGCCGGAGCCTTTTCTTAAGATTTCACAAAACAAGAGACGGTTCCTTTGACTCAAGTTTCTTCTTAAAGCATCTGTTCTCTTCTCGAGATGTATTGATCTCTAAAATGAATGCTTTAGAGATGGAAAAAATCTCACCCCAATCGTTTGAAGTTGCACATCGATAGGGTATATCAAACATTTGGGCGATCCGATCGAATTGCCATGCGTGGGGCGATCCAAATAGCTTTTCGAAATGATCCGGTTCCCGAGCGACGGGAAGTTGTGAAAAAATACCGCCCCCAAAATTATTTGAAATGATCAAGAGAAAGGGCGTATCAATTTTGGCTAATAGTGAAATGGAGTTGAGATCGTATAGACAGGATTGATCTCCGATGATGGCCAAAAGCGGTGTTTTTAATGAACAGGCGATTCCTGCCGCTGTGGCGATCTGGCCATCAATGCCGGCGAGACCTCGGTTGGCGAAAATGAATTTTGGATTGCGCGGGAAAAAAAATCGGTCGGCATCGCGAATAGGCAGGCTATTGCCTAAAAACAGCGACCAGTCGCTGGGTAGTTGTTCACCCAGGCTGCGCATCATGTCCGCCTCCGTAAAAAGATGAGGGGTTGAAAAATGAGCGTCAATGTTTTTGTCAATGAGAGCGTCTATTATCTTGAATCGGTTCAGCCAATTGCGATCGGGATTTTCCTTGATGAAAAGTGCTTGGCAAAAGCGGGCAGGATCGGCATAGATCCTTGTGGGACGACAATGAAGAGGATCAATCCGTTCCGGATGCGAATGGATATGAAGGGTGGGAACTTGCGAGCGTTTTATCCATTCCATGAGATCTTTGGAGATAAATGAGCCTCCCATATGCAAGATCAGATCGGGGTTTAGCGGCATCTTTGAGTGAATGGCTAAATCGAAATGCACGATGGATTCGTCGGATTTTTTTTGACAGCGAATTTGGGAGAGGAGATCGCCCCATATTGGCCAACTCAATCGCTTGGCCAGAGAGAGGATTGGGGAAAGATCGTATCCGGGAGGAAGACGCCCGATTAAGATCACTCCCTGTTTAGCCTGTTGCAACTGATGAGCGCAATGGTTCACGGCTTGGGAGTCAATCTCTAAATGCGGAGAAAAATATGCTTGGCGGAGGCCTTCTTTTTGCGGTTCGGCCAGCATAAAGAGGGGCTCGCGGAATTGACAATTGAGATGAACGGGACCTTTTCGCATGGCTTGGAAAACAGCAAAAGCCGCCTGGGAGCGGATAAAATCTTCGGTGAGCGATTCATCGGGACAGGGAAGATCGGCTTGCCAAAGAACAAAATTGTGAAAGATCTTGATTTGGTCGGTTGATTGTTGATCGCCGGAATCGCGCAATTCCGCCGGACGGTCTGCAGTTAATAAAATAAGAGGCACATGGCTATGATAGGCTTCCATGACGGCCGGTAAAAGATTACCGACTGCTGTTCCCGAAGTGACGATGATTGCGGTCGGGAATTGTTTTACCAGGCTTATCCCTAGAGCATAAAATCCGAGACCTCTTTCATCGAAATGAGTCTTGACATTTGCCTTATGATGCCTTGCCGCTGCTAAAGCTAGGGGAGTGCTGCGCGATCCCGGAGCGATGCAAAAATTGACAACGCCCTGCTGAATCAATTGATCGATCAAGCAATGGGACCAACCATTGTTATTCATCCGGTTATTATCAGTATTTATTATTTTAAACTCCATCATTGAAAAATATACCGAACGCGACTCAAAAATCGACTTTGGCCATGCCGTTTTTTGAGTCGCGTTCGGTATTTGATCTTTTCACATGGCGTGATAAGAGAAAAAAGTCATGTGGATAAGGTTAAGAAGAAAATGACAGAGAATGGCGCTTTCAATTTTTCCTGAGATCAAATAGACGCTTCCATAGAGAAGAGATGCGAGAAAGACAAATGCTAAAATTTCTAGATTGGGGCTCCAATAGATGTGAGTGGCTGTAAACAAAACCGAGGTAAGAATGAGAGCCAATATTTTTCCCGGCATTCGATTTTTAAAAGTTTCAGAGAGAGTTTTTTGAACAAAACCTCGAAAAAACCCTTCTTCAGGAATCGATGTTAGTATGAAGTTGCTCAGGATGCGCGCTGCCGCGAAGGAAGGGAGTTTAAACTGCCAGTGAGTTACTCCGCCGATCGTAGCGAGAATGGCCAAGAGAGCAATTCCGGCACATCCAATCAGAAAACCCTTCATTACCTCCTTCCAATCTTGTTTGGATCGCGCGAGAGGAACGAAAAAAGCTAAAGGAAATAGCCCAATGAGAGAGCCTTGCAATCCAATGGCAAACTTAGGAGTGAAAAGGAAAGGGGGGTATCCGGGAAAGAGGTGAAGATGAAAGCCGATGCTGGCACAGATCAGGGTAATAAAAAGCGCAAAATTGGGTTTTCGATCGTAAAAAATCCACAGCAGCAAAAGGCCGATTAAGAAAAGCAATCCGATCAAGAGAATGTTTCCGGAAATGAAGCCCATCAACATGCTCAGGCCGAGCAGCGTGCCCCAAATTTTCGGATCGCGCCGAATCCATAAACTTAAAAATGAAGATCCTAAAAAAATGAACGCGCAGAGTGTCGATAGATGCATAAAGTTCCTTACAATCTTTTAAAAAAACCATTCCATTGCGATAGCTTATGCTCCGACTCCTCCCATTCAAGGAGCGGATCCGAACCTTCTACGATGCCCGTACCCGCATAGAGAAAGGCTCGATTGTTCTGGATGAGGCACGAGCGAATTCCCACCGTAAAATCGGCTACTTTGGGGCTTGTCCATCCGAGTGGAGCGGCATAGAGGCCGCGGTCAAACGGTTCGTTGCGGCTTATAAAAGCGAGAGCTTCTTTTGTCGGATAACCACCGACAGCAGGTGTTGGATGGAGCGTATCAAGCAACGCCTCATCAGTCATTTCTTGTTTCAAATTTCCGGTGATTTGGGAATATAAATGGCAGAGGTGAGAGGATGTTCGGATCTTTGGAACCGACGCTGAGGGTATTGATTGACAAAGAGGAGCAAGGGAATCGAGGATGCTCTTTTGGACGATGAAAAATTCACGCCGATCTTTTTCACTTGTGAAGAGCTCTTGCTTTTGATGCAAAGGCCGTGTTCCGGCCAGAGCGTCGCATTGGATCATTTGACCCCTTCTTTTATAGAGCATCTCGGGGGAGGCTCCGAGAAAAGCGCTGGTCGGAGTAGGTTGGATGAGAAAAACCGTTTGATTGACAGCAAGGATCGACTGACAGAGAGCAATGGGATCGATGGGCGATGTACAGTCGATGCACACTCTTCGTGCGAGCACGGTTTTTTCAAATCGGTTGTTTTCTATGGCTTTGAGGGCTTTTTCGATCAGATCGATCCATTCTTTTCGAGATGGCAGCGAAGAGATGCGTTGAATGCAGCTTTGAGCTTCTTTGAGCGGTTCTTGTTTTTTGGCAAGAGTGTGCGAACTAACGTTTTCACCATTTTCTGCGAAAATTGTTTTATTATTTTTACGAAGGACTTCAAATCGGGGTAGAAAGAAAAAAGAGGGAGCAAAATCTCGCCACTCGTTTTGTGTTGCCGGTGAAAAATGGCGCCAGCCAAATCGCATGGCTGAGAGGTCTTCTGAAGCGGCAATCCCCACAGCGGCCATTGCAAATTCTTGGTCATGGCGCGCCCAGAAAATTTTGGGATAGAGAGGCAATGCGTTCAGCCAGGCAAATAAATCGATCGAATCGATTTCCCGCTCCTTTCGCCTCACGACTTATCTCCTCGATAGAGGGTGACCAGGCCCATAAATAAATCGATGGCAATCACATCTTTCCAGCCGGTCTGGCGCATCCATTCCAGAAACTGTTCGCCGGAGGGGAATTTTTCGATACTCTGATTCAGGTGCCGATAGGGAGATTTGTCTTTTGTAAACCAGCCTCCGATGTGAGGGATGAGATGTCGTAAATAGAAAAGATAAGGTATTCGCAAACGATTGACAGGGAGTGAGAATTCGAGAATGAGGCAACGTCCGCCGGCTTTGGTCACGCGATGCATCTCATTTAATGCAGCGATCGGATGTTGTACATTGCGTATTCCAAAAGAAAAGGTGCATAGATCAAATGTCTGATCGTTAAAAGGAAGAGCTTCGGCATTGGCTTGTTGAAACCGGATGGGAAGCTGAGCGAATTTATTTTTAGCGATATTCAGCATTTTTTCAGAGAGATCGATGCCAATCGCACGTTGAATGGGAGCCTTTTTTTGGATCAGAGCTGCGATTTGAGCGCCCGTTCCCGTCGCAAGATCAAGTAGATACAGTGGCGAAATTTGAGGGAGATGGTTGGCCAACATTCGCCGCCAATGTAAATCGAGGCCAAGAGATAAAAAACGGTTGGATCGATCATAGGTTGCTGAAATCTGATCGAACATTTCAGAAACGCTATTGGGACAAAGAGGAGAGACGAGCTTGTTTTTTTTCAAAGCATCCACAACGTGCGAGTAATCCTGCAATCCCGAAAAACAGAAGTTTTCCCTGCTGAAAGACAAGCGGATAATAGTCGCAGCATCCAATAAATAGGAAGCCAAGAAATGCGCTAAATAAAAGAGCGGTTTCCGGCGATGGGTCGATTACTCGCCATCCACCCCAAATCAATAAACCAACCCAACAAAAAAAACAGGCTAAAGAGAAAAGCCCCATTTCTGCGGCAATCAACAAAAAAATATTATGAACGGTCGAAAAATTGCGCTGGGATAGATCGGATCCCGGGGGTAAGTATTCAGGGGCTTGTATGGAAAATTGCCCGTAGCCGACACCTAGAAAGGGATGCTGTTTGATCATTTTGATCGCGATATCTTGATAGTAAATGCGCTCCTGATCAGCTCCTCGCGAGGTTTGGTTGTAGTTGACGACTCCGCCGCGAGTGTAAATTTGTTCATGCAATAAAATCCCCACAATCGTCAAAGATACAAGAATTAAAATAGCAACGGATCGAATTGAGCTCTTTTGCCGCCGGCGGATCCAGATTAACCAAATGGCTGTACTGATCGTATAGGCAAAAAGTGCCGATCTCGAATAGGTAACGGCCATTGCGAAGAGTTGGATAAGATAGGCCGAAGCAAGCCAGAGGCGACGCTTTTGATGAATGAAAAACAGATAACTTGTAATTAAGAGAGTTACCGCGAGAAAACCTCCCATGACATTGGGATGGGGCATGGTGCCCATGGCTCGATAGATCCACGCACAATTTAAAGAAGGCTGAAACCAGAGATCGAATAGCCATCGATGACCGTCAATGACAGGGAGAGTTGCGCAAAGCGGCTGCTCTCCAATGAGGCGTAAGCCCAGCATATGTTGATTGAAATATTGAAGGATCGCGATGCATCCTTGCAACAGACCCGCCGCAAATAGCGTCCATGCAAAAAATTTGAATAAACGTTCTTTTGGCTGAGGTGTGTGGGCAAGAAAAAAGAAAAGCGATAGCGGTGTAAAAAACTGTAACAGCCGGATATAGATTAGCGGATAGTTATGAAAAGGGGAGTCGATGATCGAAAAAACCGATCCCAAAAATAGCAAAGCCAGAAATAGCGCTCCGCGCTCTTGGTAGCGCTTGCGGATTTGCCAAATTCCAATAACTAAAAAAACAAGCCCAATGAGGTCGGTAAGGTAGAAATAAATTTTCGGATCGAAAAGTTTTGACAATTCGAATCCGGACGGGACCAATGTTAAGGAATAGAAACGAAAAAGCTTATCGTATTTATGTTCAATTGGTATTGCAAAAAAAAGTAAAATTAATAGCGATAAAATTACACGCGTTTTACTTTTTTCTACCATTACGTTTTCTCTCAATCTCTGTGAGATATTGCTTGTGCATCCGAATAAAATTGGGTGTGACTTCAGCGAGCTCGTCATCTTCAATATAATCAATTGCCTGTTCAAGCGTGAATGTACGTGGCGGCGTTAGAACGATGTTTTCATCGCAGCCGGCGGCTCGAATATTGGTGAGCTGTTTTGCTTTTGTCGCATTCACAACGAGATCATTTTCGCGAGAATGTTCCCCTACGATCATGCCTTCGTATACTTCGTCGCCGTTTTTGACGAATAGAGTGCCGCGATCTTGTAAGTTAAAAAGAGCATAACCATTTGCTTTGCCGGAGCTGTTGGCGATCATAACACCGCGAGAGCGTCCGACAATATCTCCTTTCCAGGGTCCAAAAAGCTCAAATATCGAAGTGAGAACACCGAGACCGGAAGTGCGGGTCAAAAAGTCGTTGCGATAACCCATTAGGCCGCGCGTGGGCACAAGAAAAGATAGTGTCGTTAAACCATGCTCAGAGGTTGAAAGGGAGCGCATTTCGCCCTTGCGCTTCGATAAATCCTCAATGACCATTCCCGAATATTGTTCAGGTACTTCAACGTGAACCCGTTCCATGGGTTCCATGACAGCTCCATCAATCGTCTTGGTAATGACTTTTGGTTTGGAAAAGGATAACTCATAACCTTCTCGGCGCATGGCTTCAATTAAAACGGCCAAATGGAGCTCGCCGCGGCCACAGACGCGGATCGCGTCGTCACGCTCGGCAATCTCTTCAATTTTTAATGAGATGTTGGCTCTTTTCTCTTTATTCAGGCGGTCGCGGAGTTTGTTCATGGTGATGTGTTTGCCGTCGCGTCCAACCATCGGGCTGCTGTTAATCGAAATTTCGATAGAGACCGTTGGTTCTGCCAGTGTAATTGGAGGTAATTGAACAATTTGATCGGGTGCGCAGAGTGTGTCTCCAATATCAATTTCCGTTACGCCTGCCAAAGAGACAATATCTCCTGCTCCAGCACTCTCGAGTTCAACTTTTTTCAGACCCAGATGACCTTCGATTTTGGTGATTCGATGAACAGAATGATTGCCGTTTCGATCGACGCGAGTCACGCTATCGCCCTTGGCAATTTTGCCTTCGAGAATTCGACCTGTTGCCAGTCGTCCTAAATAATCATCATAATTGAGCGTAGCTGCCTGCATGAGAAAAGGAAGGTCCAGGTTGCCGGGAGGCGGGGGGCATGCTTTGATAATCATTTCGAAGAGGGGTTCCAAATCTTTAGGCTCATCTTTCTGATTATTTATCGCGTAGCCCTGAGATCCGGATGCATAGATATAAGAAAAATCGAGCTGATCATCATTGGCGCCTAATTCGAGAAATAGATCAAATGCCTGGTTCAGGGTTTGATCGGGATTGGCGTGCGGCCGGTCGATTTTGTTGAGGACAAGAATCGGCTTAAGGCCCAGTTTGAGTGCGGCAGAGAGAACAAACCGTGTTTGAGGCATGGGGCCTTCTTGCGCGTCGATGAGGAGTAAAACGCAATTGACCATTCCGAGTACGCGTTCGACTTCGCCGGAAAAATCGGCATGACCCGGAGTGTCGATAATATTAATTTTAAAATTCTTGTAATATACCGAGGTGTGTTTGGCGAAAATGGTAATGCCGCGTTCTCGCTCTTGATCGTAACTATCCATGGCGCGCTCTGGAATTTTTTCGTTAGAGCGAAAGATATTCGATTGTTTTAGCAAATTGTCCAGAAGTGTGGTTTTACCATGGTCAATGTGAGCTATGATGGCGATGTTGCGGATTTTTTTTGGGTCAAACATGAGTCAGTTGGTGTGGTAAATTTAGAATTAGGCTTAAGTTTAAGACACCAACTATTTAATTGGTAGAGATTTCTTGTTGCAAAATGATAAAAAAATGGGTTATATTTTGTAGCAACCTTATCGTTTTTAAGGATGTATACCGAACGTGACTCAAAAATCGGATTTTCGGCTTGGCCAAAGCCTCGGGGATCGATGATCATAAGTCGGTCCATATTTTTAATATGAAGCG
>CAISYW010000018.1 GCA_903889795.1 uncultured Chlamydiae bacterium
CATATAAAAAGTAAATACAAAAGTATTAAGTTTTTGCGGTACATCTAATTTATAATGAAAAATCGAGGTACTACACAGTGCACAGCGAAATATTGCGTTTTCCCCGAATATTGATTCTAGCATTGACAGTTTCATTTCCGGCTGTTTTGGCGGTTCTCTTTACACCGGCCCTCCCTAGTCTCGCACTCTATTTTCAGATCTCTGAGCAGGCAGTGAAAATTTCGATGACCACATTTTTGCTGGGATATGCCTGCGGCACGCTTTTCTGCGGCCCTCTGGCGAATCGATGGGGGCGAAAAAATACGATGTTCATCGGCTTTTCTCTCGCTTTTATTGCGACGCTGCTTTCTCTATGGATGGGGATGGCTCAGTTCTTTTGGCTGTTTTGTTTCGCTCGCTTTTTCCAGGGCCTCGGTTCGGCGAGCGGATTAAAAGTATCGTTCACAATGGTTGCTGATACTCATTCGGGAAATGCTGCGACTCGAGTACTATCCTATCTGCTTTTCTCGGCTATTCTTGTTCCGGCTCTGGCTTTGGGCTTGGGTGGAAGCTTGACGAGCTATTTCGGCTGGGAGAGCTGCTTTGTGTTTATGGCGCTTTACTGCCTATTGCTGCTCTTCATGATCTGTTTTTTGCCGGAGACGGCTAAAGAGATCGATTCCAAGGCCCTTCAACTTCATCGGATTGTCCATGGATACGGCAAACAGTTTAAGGATTCATTTTTAGTTTTGCACGCGTTGATAACGGGTTTTTGCGCGAGCTGCTATTTCATTTATGTAACGCAGGGGCCTTATGTGGGGATAGACGCTCTTGGGCTTACTCCTCAATCTTATGGATGGCTGTCCTGGATTCCTATGTTGGGAATGATCGGCGGCTGCGTCATAGCAGCGCATTTAGCAGGCAAGCAATCGCCCCGGATAACCATGATCTCGGGGTTTTTACTCGCTTTGGTCGGCGTCCTGGCTATGCTGATCTGCTTTGCCAATCATTATGTGACCATCGCCTCGTTTTTTGTTTTGATGGCGATTATTCAGACCGGTATTTACGTCATCAGCCCCACAGCACTATCGGTTGCCCTCAATGAATCAACCGATAAGTCGAACGCCACGGCAGTCAATTCTTTCATCACGATTGGAATGTCTTTCGTTTCGACTTTAATTTTGAGTCTGTTTCCTTTCCGCACTCCGATGGTCCTTCCGGCGCTCATCGGAGCTGCGTTGATGGCCATATTGGCCATTTGGCTAAAATTAAAAGCGCATCATCAAAAACTCAATTTACCTTAATTGTATAATAGCGCTGATAATTCTGATGGCGGACAATCAAAATCACATGTTTGCGCTGATTGACCTCTTTTAAAGCGGCGTCAAACTCAGCGGTGTTTTTGACGGTTTTAGGTTCGTTGCCCTGCATGGCGACGCCTGTAATCAAGAATCCCGGTTTTAAGCCGGCCAAGTGAGCAGGCGAGCCGGGATGGATCTTTGTAATGACCACGCCAATGGTATTGGAGGGAATATTGAGTCTTGATGCCATTTCAGGAGTCGCATTCTCAACCTCGATGCCAATCTTTTGTGTCATTTCAGCTGAGCAAACTTCCGATTCGCTTTGGACTCCAAGGGGTATTTTGAGATCGAGGGGCGAGTTATTTCTGAGAATTTTCAGATTCACAATCTGGCCCGGATCCATCATTGCGATATCGTTGCGGAATTTGGCTACGTTTTTGATGGGTTTGTCATTATTTTGTAAAATGATATCGCCCTGTTGCAAACCGGCTTTGGCTGCAGGAGAATCTTTCATGATATCAGAAACCAGAACGCCATCGGGTTTATCAAGCCCGAGCGCATCTGCCAGTTCTTTATCGATTTGTTGTAAAATGACTCCCAAATATGCGCGCTGAACGCCTCCGCTATTCATGATTTGGTCGAATACGTGCTGAACCATGTGGCTGGGAATTGAAAAGCCAATGCCCATATAGCCGCCGGTACGGGACAGGATGGCGGTATTCACGCCGATGACCTGGTTATTTAAGTTGAGGAGAGGACCGCCTGAATTCCCAGGGTTGATCGCTGCATCAGTCTGGATAAAATCTTCAAGGGAAGTAATTCCCAAATCTTGCCGGCCTTTAGCACTGACGACGCCTACCGTCAAGCTTGATTCTAAAGCGCATGGTGAGCCGATCGCGACGACCCATTCACCGATTTCGAGCTCATCGGAGTCGCCAAAGGTTAGATAGGGCAAGTTGGTTTCGTTGATTTTCAAGACAGCCAGATCGGTGCGAGGATCGGATCCTTTGACAGTGGCCAGAAATTCGCGGCCGTCGTTGAGAACGATGGTGATTTTGCTGGCGTCTTTCACGACATGATAATTGGTAACGATATAGCCGTCTGCGCTCACAAAAAATCCGGAGCCGCCCGCAATTTGCGGTTGTTGGGGAATTTGCTGAAATCCATTTCCATTTGGAAATCCGAAAAACCGGTGAAAGAAATCATCTCCGAAGGAATCAAATGGGTTTTGCGATTCAAGACCTGAAAAGGGCTGTGAGGAAATGGTTGCTTTGATAAAGACCGTCGCGGGAATTGATTTTTTGGCGATCTGGGTAAACGCAGGGTAAGGTTGTGTGAGTTTGGTTTCTTTTGATACAGCAAGCTCCTGTCCGCAAAATCCGGCGAATGGAATTGTCATCAACAATGCGGCAGAAAGAGCAGTCAACATTTTATTTGTTTTCATCGGGCTTCCTCCCTTTCAATAACTGTGATTATATACCGAACGTGGGTCAAAAATCGGATTTTCGGCTTGGCCAAAGCCTCGGGGATCGATGATCGTAAGTCGATCCATCATCGATCCGCGAGAGCTTTCGCTCATGCCCAAAACCGATTTTTGACTCACGTTCAGTATAAAGGTTGGATCGAAAAAATCGCAATTTCATCCTCTACCGAGGAAACCCCGCCCTTAAGAGCTTGAAGCCGCTTTTTTTCATCCGTTTTTTCCTGGCCATAGCAAACAGACCAAACGATTTCTATTTACAAGATTTATTTTTCTTACCTAAACTCCCAGCCAATTCATTTACAGATATTTATATGCATCGTTTTCTTTTCCTTCTTTTTGCCGTCCGCGTTTTTGCGGAACCGATTGAGGACTTAACTCCATCCGCTCCGGAAGAGATCGCATCGTTGCGTACCGATCTTTTGATTCATGGCGTGATCAATCCCCTTTCAGGGCAAATCGCCTGCAC
>CAISYW010000019.1 GCA_903889795.1 uncultured Chlamydiae bacterium
AGCACCTCGTCGCCCACTTTCACACTCAGTGGATGAACTTGGCCTTTGTCATCTACCTTGCCGGTACCTACAGCCATAATCTTCCCTTGACGGGGTTTTTCCTGAGCTGAATCGGGCAAAATAATGCCGCCTTTTGAGGCCTTTGCTTCACTGCGTTGAACGAGAATACGATTTCCGATCGGTTTTAATTTTTTGATTTCCATTTTTCAACTCCATCACAAAGAAATTTTCATACGAATCTTATAATGGAGCTTTATTCTTTGTCAAGCGGTTAAGTTAAAAATCTAGCAATGTCCGTAATAAATTGCTAATTTTCAAAATAGTTGGCTAGAAGATATTTTTGGCGAAGGGTTTCGAATGCTTTTCTTTCAGCTTGCTGGAATTCAAGAAGTTTCCAGGCAGGATATTTTTCTTCAGAAAGAATCCGAAAGATCGAATCGGTTCCGTTTGCCTGATGAAACATCTGCAGCGACTGAACGGTCGATAGCCGCTTTGCAAATTCTTTCGGATACATGCTTTTCAACATACCGAGAATCACATATTGCACAGCAACCGGCCGATAGTCCAGCGTATTGGTAATCCGAATCAAAACCCCCTGACAATCTTCCCCTTTGTAAAGGCCATAAAACGGCTTAAAATAAAAGGGCACAAAATAAACGCCAGGCAACTTCTGTTCATTTAATTTCTGGGCGTATTGTTTCGCATTGATCCAGGGCGCACCGACAATCTTGAAGGGCAAAGTATACCCAACCCCGATATTGAGAAGTTTCAATCCGCTCAAAAGTCCGGTCGAGAGGTAGAAAAAAGGCGTATCGGCTTCAGGAACATTTGGGCTTGGCGGAATCCAAACCAACCCCGTATCTGCATAAGACATCGAACGCTTCCAACCGCGCATCGGAATAACCTTGAGCTTGCAGCCCACGTGATATTCCCCATTAAAAAACCGCGCCAACTCTCCGATTGTCATCCCGTGGCAATAGGGTACATTGACATACCCGATAAATGAGCGCCAATTTTCGTCCAGCATCGGACCATCGACCGTCAATCCATTAATCGGGTTAGGGCGATCAAGGACAATGACTTCAATTCCCTTCTTTGCCGCCTCTTCCATCGCATAAAAAAGCGTTGTGGGATAAGTATAGGCGCGCGAGCCAACGCATTGAATGTCATAAATAAGCACGTCTATATTTTTAAGCATTTCTGCTGTGGGCCGCCGCGTAGGGCCATATAGACTAAAGACCGGCAGTTTCCCCAGTTTTTCATTTTTCACAGAAACGTCAGCGTAGTTTTGACCTTGCAAGCCATGCTCTGGGCTGAACAAAGCAACCACCTCTAAAACCGACGCATGTTCACAAAATAGCTGCAAGGTCGGCCGCAATTTCCAATCAACTCCGGTTTGATTAGTGATCAAACCGATCCGTTTGCCCTTCAGGTTCTCATAATGAAGCTCTTCAAAAAAAACATTCACTCCGGGAAGAACAGAGGGGGAACCTTTTTCTTGACCGGATGAGAGCGCCATGACCCAAAAGGGCATCAAGCAGCACAAAAAACAAAATAGAAACGTTCGTCGCATACTGAAATCATATACAGAATTTCATTTTCTATGTTTAGACCTATTGACATCCGCCCCTTCATAAAGGAAGGGGACTCCTACTTCATCAAGCGGCTTAAAACTGCCGCATCTCCACAGGCTAACAAGCTATATCCTCGCTCTAAAACATTCATTGCCCCAACAATATCGGCATGATTTTTGTAATTACAAACGACACAGTTGAATTCGGCTTGTGTTTTTCGATTATCTTTCGATACATGACCGCAACTGGGACAAGTTCGAGAAGTGTTTTCGGGAGGCACAGCAAACAACATTCCGCCGCTCCATTCCAGTTTGTATTCCAATTGAGTGCGGAACAAGCTCCAGCCTTGATCGAGAATGCTGCGGTTTAAGGCAAACTTCTGCCGCACCATTTTTGCAGGTTTCTCACCTGTTTTTACTGCCGAGCCAGACATTTTCTTTACCCGCAAATCCTCAATGCATACGAGCGCCCAGTATATTTCGCAAGTAATAAACAAGGAGTCATCAATCAAGCCATTTTTTGCGCCAATCAGCTTAAAATAAATCCTGGCTTAAGAATGGAAAGGGAATTTCAACTCCTTAAAGAACCAGGTTAGGCTAATCCTTTGCATCTAAAGTATATATCACCTATTATTCTTAGCTATGTATAGTTACAATACTTTTGGACTTCGGTCCATCAACAGCGAGACTTTCAATAGAAGCTATAATGGAGATCGCTGTAATTATAGCTATCCTCGGCAGAACAGGGACGTTATCGTCACTCTTTTACGCGTGCACAACCTATGCTTGAATATTCTAGGATATATTCCAGGGATTTCAACGGTTTCCGGTTCTATCAGAACGCTTACCGGCGCATCTCTTTGCATAGCAACACTAATTTCTGGCGATCGAAAAGCCAAAACCGGCCTAATTATCGGTCCTTGGTATAATGAAGCCTTGACTACAGGCATCGCACAAGCAGCTAGGGGAATTCTAGAAGCTTTATTGCCGTTCGGATCGGCAATCAACCTCTTTCTCGATGTAGAGGCTAGCATTTTGAATGTATTCAGCGAGATGATGATTAAAGTTGATTCTGACCCCCAGATAGATAAAGAGCATCGTTGGCCCCATCCTGATCCTCACTATTTTTTTCCTTTCAATATATTGTATTTAGCATGATCAGAGGATACAGGCGCTGTTTTTTTTCTATCCTCGTCGGTGATACTATCGCTAGATCTTGAGAGACCGCGAGGTAATCGCTCTCCCAGTAATTTCAGAAATTGTGCTGCCTTTGGGTTGGGCTTCTCAATCTGAACCAAATCCCAAAAGAACTTAATTTTGTGCATATCTGTTTCATACAAAAATATTTTAGAAAATGGTTTATTGAATAAAATGTCGCTGAGGCTTTGATCGCCCGTAGCTCCTGAAAATGGATGCGAGTTTAAAAACGACGTTTCCATATCTTGGTGATCTACTAATCCACTCGTCAAATAAGTAACGCCGTTGATTTCGATTTTTCCAATCTGATGCGCTACCCACTTCTCTTTATTTAAAATCAAAAAGACCCTAGAAAACCCTTTGTGGAAAGAAAACAATTTGTGTTATAGATTCCTGCTAATCTCAAGATAAAATTCAGCAATCGCTGAAGATTTCGGAGGGGATCATGCCACTCGAATTAGTCCATGTGGATGAAGCTTTCGACATTCTCGATTCGGTGCACGGCAAACCACAGAGCATCGCAGAAAGAAAACGACTAAGCATTGAACTCGCTTTGCAAATATTACGGGAAGCCTCGCATTCCACAACTGTGCATGAAAAATCCGCCCAAGGACAGTTTTCGCGCCTAATGTCAGATCCAATGGGTAAAGCGTTCACCGCAGCAATGACAGACGTTTGCTTTCGCAGCAATGACTATCGACGCGTTGCCGATCAAATTATTTTTCTTCTGAATCAATACGGCATGCCGCAATACCTTCCCTGGTTTAAGCGCTTGCAGCTGCACGGATTTCGGATTCTGGGATCATTATGGTCCCGATATTTAGTTCCCCTCGCGGCAAACACGCTGCGTGACGAAGCATCTCAGTTTATTCTTCAGGGCGAGCCATCGACGCTCAACACACTAATTGAAGAGCGTAAAGCCCAAGGCATCCGCTTGGACATGACTCGCCTCGGAGAGGCGGTATCGAGTGAATGCGAAGCTAAAAAACGCCTCGAGCTATATCTCAACGACCTCGAAAACCCCAATATCGACTCAATCTCCGTTAAAATTTCATCTCTTTATAGCCAGATTCAATTAATCGATTATGAAAAATCTTTAGAAACGCTCGCAGAACGCCTACGCGTATTATATCGTGCGGCGATCAAACATCCTTTCATCTATGCCGACGGGGAAAAACAGAGCCGCTGCATCACCCTCGATATGGAAGATTACGACAAATTTTATCTAACGGCGGCTGTTTTTAGAAAAGTTCTCGAGGAACCGGAATTTCACCATTACTCTGCAGGAATTGCTTTGCAAGCCTACCTGCCCGATTCACTCCACACCCAAAAAGAGCTCACTGAATGGGCCAAAAATCGTATCCATAATGGCGGCGCTCCAATTTCAGTCCGGCTTGTAAAAGGAGCTTACCTCGCTTTAGAACAAACACAAGCCTCGCACAAAAACTATCCTCAGGCTCCATTTACTTCAAAGCTAGAAACCGACGCTAATTTTAAACGAATGCTCACCTACGGCTCAATTCTTGAAAACGCCCGCGCCGTACACCTAAAAATAGGAACTCACAATCTCTTTGATATTGCCTATGCGCTGTTGCTGCGCACAGAAAATCAAGCCGAGCCCTATATCTCTTTCGAAATGCTGGAAGGCGTTGCCGATCCGATCCGCCGCGTTGTTCAAAAACTGACCGGTGAAATTCTTCTCTATTGTCCTGTTGCCTCTAAAGATGAGTTCTTGCAAACGATTGCTTATCTCTTTCGCCGTCTCGGCGAAAACTCCGGATCGGAAAATTTCATGCGCTATATCTACAGCCTGAAACCCGGAACCGAAAACTGGGAAAATCAAACAGCGCTTTTTTGCGATAGCTGCGATGAAATTATATCCATCGCACAGCCGCGCCGAACCCAAAATCGCTTAATGCACCCCCAGCCCCTCGATCCCGGGCTTCCCTTCGACAACGAACCAAATACCGACTTTTCTCTTCCTCAGAACCGACGATGGGCCGCTGAAATCGCTACAATATGGAAAGAAGCGGCCATCCAGCCGATTCCCCTTGGAATTGGAGGGAAAGAGCTCTTCGATAATGAGGACGGCATCCGGCACGACCCCTCGGCCCCTGAAAAACATCTATTTCGCTATGCAAAGGCACATCAGCATCATATCGAGCAAGCTCTCGCCTGCGCTCAAAAACATGAAAAAGAGTGGGCCGCCACGAGCGTCGAACACCGCAGCCATTTATTGGCCAAAATTGCGCAAAAACTGCGCGAACGGCGCAGCGAATTGATCGGCGCCATGATGATCGACGGGAGCAAAATCATCAGCGAAGCGGATCCCGAAGTCAGCAAAGCGATCGACTATGCTGAATATTATCGCCATCAAATCGTGCGGATGCATCAAATGAAAGACATTCGTTGGGAGCCCGAAGGCACCATTCTCGTCGTGTCTCCATGGAATTATCCATGCGCGATATCCACCGGCGGTGTTTTGGCCGCTTTGATTACGGGTAACTGCGTCCTGCTCAAACCTGCTTCCAATGGCGTTCTCGCTGCCTGGACCGTCGTCAATGCCATGTGGGATGCCGGAGTACCGAAAGAAATTTTACAATTTATTCCCTGCGACAGAGAACTCGCTAACGACAGACTGATCATCGACTCTCGCATCAAAACAGTCATTTTTACAGGCAGTACAGCCGCCGCGCGTCAAATTTTACAAACGCGGCCCGGCCTTGATTTAGCGGGAGAAACCAGCGGTAAAAATTCGATCATCGTCACCGCCATGGCCGATCGCGATCTCGCCATCAAAGAGCTCATCCACTCCGCCTTTAGCAACAATGGACAAAAATGCACCTCGGCATCGCTAGCGATTCTGGAAGCCGAAGTTTACGACGACCCCCTCTTCCGCCACCTACTTAAGGAAGCGGTAATCAGTCTAAAAGCCGGTCCGGCTTGGGATCTCTCTTCTCAGATAAGCCCTCTCATTTTAGCACCCGGCGAAGCTCTCAAAAGGGGACTAACGACTCTGGAAGAAAACGAGGAGTGGCTGCTAGAGCCAAAACAGGACGCAGCAAACCCTCGTCTATGGAGCCCCGGAATCAAGCTCGGGATTCAACCGGGTAGCTTTACCCATCAAACCGAACTCTTTGGCCCGCTCCTCGGCGTCATGCGCGCCGAATCGCTCAGCCACGCTGTCGAACTCGCCAATGCAACACCATTCGGATTGACCGCCGGACTCATGAGCCTCGATGAACGCGAACATGATTACTGGATCGAACACATTGAAGCGGGTAACTGTTTTATCAATCATCGAATCACGGCTACAATGGTTCGCCGCCAACCCTTTGGCGGTACAAAAGCAAGCAGCTTTGGCAACGGATCAAAAACAGGCGGCCCCAATTATTTACGTGAATTCATGAAAGCGGAACAAGTAGGCCTTCCGCAAGAAAAACATCCGATCAATGAATCCGTTAATAGTCTCACGGCTTTTCTCGATAAGATTGATTTAACAGCCGAACAGCTTGGTCTCTGGTATGCAAGCGTCGCCAATTATGCCTATTGGTGGAAACGGCTACGTCAAAACCGCGATCCCAATAAAATCGTTGGCCAAGACAACTTCTTCCATTATGTTCCGCGTAAAAAAATGGCTCTGCGCATCACTAATCTTTCGCCGCCGTTAGATGTTTTGCGCGTCTGCGCAGCCGCCCTCACTGTCGGCGCAAGCCTCGAGGTCAGCTATCTGCCGAACGCTTTTCAAAAAAACGAATTAAATTGGCTCGAGCTCGCTCCCGGACTACGCGTCGCCATGGAAACAAACGACGAATTTTTAGAACGCATCCGCGATGGAAAAATCGATCGTATCCGGTTGGTCGAACCGGTCACGCCGGATCTGAAAGAAGTTTCGGCCATCTCCGCAACGCATGTTATTGATACCCCTCCGCTCGCCAACGGACGCCTCGAACTGCTTCATTACTTGCGCGAAGTGAGCATCTGTATTGAATACCACCGATACGGCAATTTAGGCATTCGAGAGGGCGAGCTCAGAAAACCCCTATCGTAAATGGGTTCATATTTCTATAATTCCCTTCCATGGCAAACATAGAAGAGCTCAATCCACAACAAATGGCCGCGGTCAATCACGTCGAGGGACCGATGCTCGTTTTAGCCGGCGCCGGTTCCGGCAAGACACGCGTCGTCACCCACCGGATCGCCCGACTCATTGAAATCGGCATTCTTCCTTCAGATATCCTAGCGGTCACATTTACCAATAAGGCGGCCGAGGAAATGCGCTCTCGTATCCGCTCCAAAAAAAACGCACAGGTTCTGGCCAGCACTTTCCACAGTCTGGGAGCAAGAATTTTGCGCGAATCCATCTCATTGCTGGGTTTTCGAAACGACTTCGCGATCTATGATGAAGATGATCGAGAAAAACTTTTAAAAGGTTGTCTCGACCAATTACGCCTTTCGAATGAAAAAGGCCTCTTAAAACAGATGCAAATCGATATTTCGAAAGCAAAAAATGACAATGAAGGGCCGGAAATCAAAAGCTCCGATCCTGTTTTTGACCAAGTATATGCCCATTACCAGAACAAATTAAAAGAGTGCAACGCCCTTGATTTTGACGATCTGCTATTTCTTACCGTCAAACTCCTGCAAGAAAATGAATCGGCTCGCAAGGAATATGAAAATCGCTGGCTATTCGTGCTGATCGATGAATACCAAGACACCAACCATTCGCAGCATCTATTGGCCAAGTTCCTTGTGGCAAAGCACAACAATATCTTTGCCGTGGGCGATCCGGATCAATCAATCTATTCCTGGCGCGGGGCCCGTTTCCAAAACATCCTGAATTTTGAGCGCGATTTTCCCGGCGCCAAAGTCGTGACGCTCGATCAAAATTACCGCAGTACAAACATGATTTTGCAAGCGGCCAATCAGCTCATCACAAAAAACACCACGCGATACGAAAAAAAGCTCTGGAGCAACCTGGGAGAGGGTTCTAAAATCGGCATCTTTATGTCGCAAAACGAGCGGCGCGAAGCGGAGTTCGTCGTTCACAAAATCCTCGAAACGATCCGCGATCACCATATCGCTTACGATGAGGTAGCGATCTTTTATCGCACCAACGCTCAGTCGCGAACCTTTGAAGACGCGCTGCTTTCTCGACGCATTCCCTACGTCATTGTCGGAGGATTGTCCTTTTATCAAAGACGTGAGATCAAAGACATTCTCTCCTATCTGCGCATGCTGATTTCCAACTCCGATCTGATCTCGTTCTTACGCACAATCAACATACCTCGGCGCGGAATCGGCGCAACGACGTTAGAAAAAATCGTCGAACAATCGGCTCTTCGCCATATTCCCATATTTTCATTCTGCGAGGATCTCTGCGACCAACCTAATTTATGTCCTGAAGTAAAACTCGGCGCCAAACAAAGAGAGGGGCTAAAAAGTTATATTTCGCTCATCCATCGTTTGCGCAATCAAAGACCGTCTTTAAAGCTCTTCGAGCTCATCACCGAAACAATCGAAGCGTCGCATTATCTGAATCATTTGCAAGAAGACCCGGAAAGCCTGGATGACCGCAAAGAAAACATCGATGAATTAATCGGCAAGGCGGCCGAATGGGAAGAAGAGCGCGAGATGCCGACGCTCCAGCAATTTTTAGAAGAACTCACCCTGCGAGCGAACACGGAAGGACAAAAAAATGTCCCTTCGGTGCATTTGATGACGCTGCATAATAGCAAAGGATTGGAGTTTTCTCTCGTCTTCATCGGCGGAATGGAAGAGGAACTCTTTCCCCACATGAACTCCCTGGGCAATCCCGAATCTTTGGAAGAAGAAAGGCGTCTCTGCTATGTCGGAATGACACGAGCCAAACGATTTCTCTATCTCACGGCAACCAGCTATCGCTACATGTGGGGCGGGCCGAGACTCATGCGTCCCTCGCGATTTTTACGCGAAGTCCCAGCAAAGTATCTTAAAAACGACAGTCCGATTGTCTATGAACAAGAGAGCGCCCCGAGCGGCGATCCCGAAGCATTTGCCATCGGTGATCGGGTCCATCATAAAGAATTCGGCCAGGGAATTGTCCAAAAGAGCTTTCATACCTCCTTCGGCCTAACATATGAAGTACAGTTCGACGAAGGGACAACAACTCGAACGCTGGTAGCCAAATACGCAAAACTCCGCGTGGAGCTTGAATAACGGCTACGAATCGTTCTCGACCAATTGATCAAAAGCCAGAAGTACCTTCCGCGTCGAGATAAATTTCTGCCAGTGGCGATCCCTGAGCCGAAAACCCCGAATATTGGGAATCCAGGGATTCGGCGTAACAATGACACCCGCGGCATAGCTGGGGGCCCAAAGCTTAGCGAGAGCTCGGCGCCGTGTAATCGTCAACGTGGGAATTTCCAAAAACGAGGCGAGATGTCCCAACCCCGAGTCATTGCCAACTAGATAACCCGATTCATAAATA
>CAISYW010000020.1 GCA_903889795.1 uncultured Chlamydiae bacterium
ATCAGATCAATTGCACTCGACAATGGCAGGACTTCAAAAAGAACCAGAAACAATACGAAAACTGTTTCAGGCTAGGGATGTTCGTTATGCCGCCTGAGTCACCTGTTTGCCGAGTGGATTAGTAGCCTGTGGAGATGCGGCAGTTTTAAGCCGCTCGATGAAGCAGGAACCCGCTGAAGTGAGTCAGTTAGTTTTTAACTGAACGCAGTAGGAATCCCTTTTAGGAAGGGGAGGATGTCAACATCTGTAAAATCACAGGAACATCAGCGGGAATGGCCGCTCTAATTTTAAAAAGACCTTTTTTCATATCTCGTCTCATAGCATAATTTTCATATTGTCCTAAATTCAATTTGTTCGGTTTTTCAAGAATGAACCAGGAAGATATCATGTTTAGGTCGAATGGCTTTTTTATCAATTGTTGGGGCATGATCTGTGTGCTAGGATCCTGCAGTATGGCATTTGCAGCGTATCCAGCATTGATGAAGGAAGGATCGGAAATGCATTATACATTGGAAAATCAGACCAAGAAATTATTTATCGGAATTGAGTTGAGAACGACAAATCAGGAAAGTTCCTCAACAATCCCGGCTCTCTGGGATAAATTTTATAAAGACAACGTTCTGGCAAAGATTCCAAACAAAGTCAATGGCGATGTCTTCGCGCTTTATACGGATTATGAAGGGGATTATACCGAACCTTATTCATGTGTCATCGGATGTGAGGTGTCTAGTTTAGACGTTTTGCCTTATGGCTTGGTCGGAAAAACGATTCCGGAATCAAAATACGCTGTCTTCACAACTCAAGGGCCGTTCCCTCAGAGTTTGCTCGCATCGTGGCAAGCCATATGGAACTCGAATTTACAACGCTCCTATACAAGCGATTTTGAACGATATCCCTCAGATTTTAATCCGCAAGGAAATCCTGAAGTAAAGATCTATATTGCAGTAGAGAATAATCTAACTATGAAATCACATCCCTTTTCAATATTTTTAGAAACCTTGAGTCCTCTCATTGAGTCCAAATCGAAGCAGCTCAATCAAGCCGTTTGGCTGCTTGAGACGACCGGTTCCGTTGACGCCGCTGAATTGAAAGCGGCTTTAGATGCGGAACTAAAAATGCTATTTCACGATGCTGAGACTTATCGCCAATTGTTAGAGTGGGACAATGATTCGGCTCTTCAGGATCCGATTTTGAAACGTGAACTGAATGTTTTGATCCGCGCTTTCAAATCGAATCAGATTCCTAAGGAACTGATTGAAGAAATTGCGCAAAAAGAGGCTGCCCTTACGCAAACATATGCCAATTTTCGGCCTCGGTTAGATGGAAAGTCGCTTACTGAAAATGATATTCGGGACATTTTAAAGAATGAAAATGACCCGGCTGTCCGAGAAAACGCGTGGCTTGCATCCAAGCAGATTGGAGAAGTTCTTGCTCCTCAGATTCTTGATTTGGTCGAGCTGCGCAATCGCGCTGCTCGCAGTTTGAATTATTCCAATTTTTTTGAGATGCAATTGGACCTCCAAGAGGTGGATGATCTTTGGCTCTCTCAAACATTGGAAAGTTTATCCAAGCAATCGGATCAGGCTTATTCGAAGATGCTCAGCAAGGTCGAGTTCTCGCTGCAAAAACGCTTTTCTCGAAAGACGATCGGTCCTTGGGCTTGGAGCGAACCATTTTGCCAGGAAGATCCTCTCGATGCGCGCGAATTGGATCAGATCGTTGACGGCGTCGATATTACATCCGCATGCCGCGGTTTTTATCAGAAAATGGGATTTGATGTGCAACCCATTTTAGATAAAAGTGATATGTTGGAACGTTCTGGAAAGAATCAACATGCTTTTTGTATCAATATTGATCGCAAAGGCGATATCCGAACGTTGAATAACGTGAAATCCTCGATTAAATGGTTAGAGACGGTGCTGCATGAACTCGGACACGCCATCTATGAACAGGGCTTTGATCAAAAACTGCCTTGGCTTCTGCGCGAACCGCCGCATATGATTCCGACGGAGGCGATGGCTCTATTGGCCGGCCGGCAGGCATATCGCAGCGATTCGCTCTCTCAGCTCGTTGGCTCAAAAAAACGTGATTTAATGCAAAAAGCCGATGAAAGCCTATTGCGGCGGCAGCTCATTTTCAGCCGTTGGGTTCTCGTTATGACGGCTTTTGAAAGAGAGCTCTACCGCCAGCCTTCTCAAGATCTCAACCGGCTTTGGTGGAATCTTGTCGAAAAATATCAAAAGATCTCTGCGCCATCCGGGCGTGAGGGAAAGGCTGACTGGGCAGCAAAGGTTCATATCGGTATGGCACCGGTCTATTATTTCAGCTACCTGCTTGGTGAGCTCTTTGCTTCCGCTATCCAGGAGTCTTTGGTTCGGGAATGCGGTCAAAAGTCTTTTCATACTCCCGAAACAGGCCGGTTTTTACGAGAGCGTCTCTTTGCTCCGGGGAGCCGCTGGAGCTGGATGGAATTGATCCGCAATGTCAATGGCGAGACATTGAGTTCTGACGCATGGATTCGGGAGTTTTGCTCGAACAAGATTTTGAAAGACTTGCATCCTTAATCGTTGACGAAATACAGAACAATGCGAGATATCTGGGGTATGATGTTCTGAGATTTTAATGAATCTTTTATTCAACTCGCCTTATTGGATTTTGTCCGCTTCTATTATCGTCGTCGCATCAATCGTTTTTTGGTGCGGCGCACTATGGCTTACCCGTCAAAAGATATCAATCGACGCTTTAAAGAAAAATCATGATGTCGCAGGTTTTACGTTCAGCATTGTTGGGATTTTGTATAGCGTGATCCTTGGTTTCACGGTTGTGAGTGTTCAGGAAAGATATAATCGCTCGATCGAAACGATTCATACTGAAGCTACTGTTTTAGCTGATCTTTATCGCGAGGCCGGTTTTTTTCCAGAGTCTAGTCGAAATCAGGTTCGATCCACGCTTCGCAATTATGTGTCATATGTAGTGAGTGAGGAATGGCATTTGCCTAAAGATAAGAAAATGCACCTCGGAGCTCAAACGATTTTGAAGGAGCTTTGGGATAGCTATTTTCAAGTGATCCTTGAAAATGATAATCAAAAGGCTTGGTATCAGGAATCGATTGGCAAACTGGATGATCTTATGAGAGCACGTCTGGAAAGGGAATTCAACTCATGGGATCATTTGGGTTCGATGATGTGGAGTTTGCTGATTAGCGGCGCTATCATCACGATCTTATTTATGTTTTTCTTTGGGCTCGATAATTTACGAAGCCAGCTGCTCATGACAGCTCTTTTGGCTGGCTATCTTGCGTTTATATTATTTCTGGTTTTTTCATTGGACCATACTTTTAAAGGTCAGGAAAATACGACTCCCATTGTTATGGAACAGCTTTCTGATCTTTTTGATCGATGGGATATGTAAAAAAAACTTTTCCCGTTGCGCTTTTCAATCGAGCAGAACGTTGGAGTGTAAAATCTTGTCAGCAAAAATATAACGTTCGGTATAATGATTTATATTAAATATTCTAAATAAAATAACTTGTTATTTTAACTTAAAATAAGTGGTTAATATGAATATAGAAGAATATTTTGAGTATATTTCTCGTAGGAAGAATATTGACGATGAAGATACTTGGCCTTATATCCTTAATCCCGATGTTTATGAAAACTATAGAAACCTGTCATTGTTATCAAGTTTAAGAAAAATCGAAGTATTGAATACTTATAAGCCAGCTTCTATAGAAAAGATTAACCATGAATATGATTTATTTACTGTGATACCGTTTAGAAGTAGATATCTTCACTTAGAAAAGACGATTGAATCGCTGCTGAACTCACACAAAGGCGAAAATTTTAGTTTAGGAATATTAGTGGTGGAGAATTCAGAGATATCGATTGCCTCCAGTATTACTTCAAAATTTGAGAATGTTTATTATCGGTGGTTAGATTCTGGTAGAAAATTGTTTAATAAATGTATTTGTCATAATATAGGAGGTGGGGTAACTAAATCAAAGTTTTTGCATTTCCATGACTGTGATTTAATTGTTCCACCCGAATTTTATAAAGAACTTTATAATAAACTGACGCTTGGTTGTGTTATCCAAGGGTTTGCTCAAAGAAGGGTTAATTACATAAACAAATCTAACAGCATTAAGTTTTTTGAAGGAAAATCATTAGAAAAGATTATTAACAGTTCAAAAAATTATATAACCGGAATAAAAGGAGCCTCAGGGGGATCTATTGCAATATCCAGATCTTTATTTAATCAGGTTGGTGGGTTTGATTCACAGCTGTTTTGGGAGTTTGGTCCAGAAGATTGTTTTTTTTGGACAAAAGTAGAAAAAATTCAACCTATCGTTGGTTTAAACAATCCTTTAGTTGAACTTTACCATATTTGGCATCCACTAAATTACGGTTCAAATCCTTTTGAGGTCTTTGATAATAAGGTATATGAAATCTTTAAGAATATGGATTCTCATGATGAATATCGAGAAACTGCAAGATTAGTTTATAATGAAATAAATAATCATATCATTAAATGATTACGCTTTATAAGTGTAGTAAAATTCATCGTCTGATGAATAGTTAAAATAAAACTTCCTAAAAAATCAGGTAATAGATAAGGAATTGTCATAAAATGATTTTAAAAAAAATAGATAAAATTTTTTGTATAAATCTTGAACGTAGACCTGATCGAAAAAAAGTAGTAAATGCTGAATTTTTAAAATTTAATTTACCTTTTATTTTTTTAAATGCTGTTGATGGACATTTATTAAATATCGGAGGCAAAATTTCCCCAGGACATGTTGGGTGTGTGATCTCTCATTTTATCCTTTATAAAAAATTATTGAAGGAGGCAGGAGAGACGTTTCTGATTACTGAGGATGATGTTGTCTTTGATAATGAGTGGATTGAGAAATATAATTTGTGGTTGGAGCAAGTCCCTGACGATTGGATTTTATTGTATTTAGGGGGAAATCATAACTCAAATATATTGAATATGATTTCTAATAATGTTCATAAGTTGTCCAACACCTATACTACACATGCTTATGTTGTTAGGAAACAGTCGTTAAAGTTTTTAATTGAAGAGTTTTATTCTATAAATGTATTTGATGTTGAAGTTGATGTGCATTTGTCAAACATTCAAAAAAAATATCCCTGTTATGGATTTAATCCTCACTTAGCGTGGCAAAGAGAAGGATATTCTGATATTGAAATGGGTTATAGAGATTATGTTTTTTTAAAAAAATAACAGAGACCGAACGCGAGTCAAAAATCAAAGCTTCAGGCTGATAGCAGAATAGCTTTTTCAAAAAAGTTAATGGATTGATTTTCGCTTTTGTATTTAAATTGAAGAATTCAATGGATAAAGATCATGCGTTGGGTTTTTTGTTTGTTGTTTTTTTGCTCTGTTTTGTACGCGAAACGGGTTGAGATTTATGAGGACTGGGCACCTGATGCTTCGGGCGATGCGATGTTTCAAGAGTCAGCAATTGCCTCCGGCCGTTATCATGCCCTTAGAAAGGCATTTGAGGAAAAGGGCTATTCAGTACGCTGCTGGGATCGGCGTGCTCATTTTCCATGGATGATGAGTTTTAAGCAGATTCATGGCTGGATGGATTTTATGCATTGGCTGGGGTTTTCTCTTCCGAGAAAAAATCCTTTCGATGATGAAACAAAATATGTTTTTTTTACTGGAATTGGATTGGAATTGAGAGATTGGAATTTGAATGGGCTGAGAGGTCCAAAGCTAAATGTTTTTATTTGGGAGCCGCCTTCAGTACAGCCTGAAGCGTATGATCTTGAGAGGCAAAAATGCTTTCATCGGATTTATACATTCGATGACGATTTGGTCGATAATCGTCGATATTTCAAGTTTTATCTGCCATTTTTACGGCCTCATATTCAGTCGATCGTTCCCTATGAAGATAGAAAATTTCTTACTCTGATCGCATCAAGGCTGAAAAGTAAATACATCAAAGAACTCTATTCGGAGCGCGAGAAAGTCTGTCGTTTTTTTGAGACGCAGGAAGATGGTTTTTTTGATTTGTATGGCCGAGGTTGGAAAAGGTTAAAGTTTAAAAATTGGAAAGGTCAAATTCCCGGAAGTTTTGATGAAAAAATTGAAGTATTAAAGAACTATAAATTCGCTTTTGCTTACGAAAATAGCCACAATAAAGGCTATATTACGGAAAAATTGTGGCATTGTTTTGCCGCAGGTGTTGTGCCTATTTATTGGGGTGCAGATAATGTGACCGACTATGTTCCCGCAGACTGTTTTGTTGATCGACGAAAATTTGGCAGTAATGAAGAGCTTCTCGATTTTTTAAAAGCCATGACCAAGTCTGAGTGGGAAGGATATGTTCAAAGGGGAGAGCAGTTCTTGCTGACTGAAATGGCACAGCGATTCACTGATCAGAATTATATTCGGACCATGGCAGAGGCTTTGGGAAATTAGGGATTGTACCGAAATGATTGCTTTGTCGCTTTTCGAGTTCTTTTGAACCACTCCCGGTATATAAATTTCTGGTTATTAAGTTGACTTTTTTTTGCGGTTCTTTAAAATAGATTAAAATTCAATCCTCGTTAGAGATATGAGAATCTAAATCGTTCTTTTTCTTTTATTGCCTGGCTATCCCAATCCTCATTGGGTTGTTTTTTAGCTAAGTGCAAATCGGCTCTTTCCTAAGAGTTACTCATTACTTTTTTTTTACATTTTTTTTTGGTATTTTTATGACTCACACGCTGATTCATCTGCGTTCAGTGAAAAAGTTTTATCGTGATAAAAGCTATAGTAAAGAGGCTTTGAAGGGCATCACACTAGATATTCATGAAGGGGAAATTCTCTCTCTTTTGGGTGTCAACGGGGCAGGCAAAACAACTCTATCGACGATTGTAGCTGGTTTACATCCGCCCAGCTCGGGCGAGGTGTTGTATAAGAATCGATCGATTTATGATGACATCGTTTCTTATCGAAAAATCGTTGGATTTTGTCCTCAAAAACCCAATCTGGATCTCTCGCTAACTCTTGAGGAAAATCTCATTTTTGCCGGTCGCTATCATTTGATGCCGCTTGTAGATATTCGTAGCCGGGTCAAACAACTTTTGGACCAATTCCACCTCAATGAATATGCAAAAGCGAAAGCCTCTGTATTATCAGGAGGCTATATGCAGCGTTTTTTGATCGCACGGACATTGATTCATCGTCCTCGATTGATCATTTTGGATGAACCTACTGTGGGATTGGATCCTCACATCCGGCATCAGTTATGGGAGCAAATTTCCCTCCTGAAACAGAATGGAGCGTCCATTTTATTGACCACTCATTACATGGACGAGGCCGAGCGTCTATCCGATCGAGTATGTATCATTGATGCCGGTGAAGTGAAAATTGTTGATAAGCCGGTTAATCTCATGAAACTTCATCAAAAAGAACGGTTGGAAGAAGTTTTTTTAAAATTGATTCAAGAGTCAGATTATGAAGAATAGCAGCATTTGTCAGTCAGAATATTTTAGATATTTAACGATCATGTATCATTTGATTTGCCGCGATATGCGCGTGTTTAAAGAAGAGTTTTGGGGAAAGATCGTCAATACTGCGATCCTTTTATTCACAACAATGATTGTGTTTAGTTATTTTCTTCCCGCCTACGGTTTACAATCCAATTACGGACCGTTTATCCTCATTGGCGTCATAGCGGGCTTTGGATTTTTTGAGGTGATCGGCAAGGTGAGTTTAATGCTTGCTGATATGGAGGGGGATAAAACCATTCTCTACACTCTTTCGCTGCCCATTCCTTCCGGGCTCGTCTTTATCTATATCGGGATCTCGTGGTCGATACTTTCCTCGATCATTAGTCTTGTATTGTTTCCTTTGGGTAAACTTGTTTTGTTTTATCAGTTTGACTTGAGCGTAATTAGCTGGTGGAAGCTTCCCTTGATATTTATTTTAAGCAATCTCTTTTTTGGTTTTTTCGCTCTATGGTTATCAGCGGTTTTAAAAAAGATGAGTGATTTATCCAATCTCTTTGTGCGTGTTGTCAATCCGATGTATATGTTCGGCGGTTATATGTATTCCTGGGCGGCTGTTTATGAGATTTCCCATACGGCGGGATATCTGCATCTGATCAATCCGCTGGTCTATGTCATGGAAGGGATGCGCGCGGCAACGTTGGGATCTGCCGGCTATCTACCCTTTGGAGTCAGTTTTTTTGCTCTTGCAGCATTTACTGTATTTTTTGGCTGGGATGCCAGCCGACGTCTTCAAAGAACGCTTGATTGTGTATAGAAAATGGAAAAAAATGAAAACCAAGGCCTTAACGCTTTGGTTTTCAAGATCAGATTCAATCTAAGTATTCTTCGATAAGGTCAATATCCTTCAAATCTTTTTCTCGATTCATAAATCTTTTCCA
>CAISYW010000021.1 GCA_903889795.1 uncultured Chlamydiae bacterium
AATAGCGGATGGATGGAGCAATCTCTTTTCCATAAAATAACGTATATTATCTTAAAACATTAAATATAAGGTGCTTATGATAAATGAAATTAATAAAATCACTCAAACCCGATATGGGAAAATGCTCTATAACAAAAATGATACGTTGGTTGGAAAAAGTTTGGAGCAATATGGGGAGTGGTGTCAATTGGAGTTGGAATTTTTGACGCCCTACATCCCATATGGAGGGATCTGCGTCGATATCGGTGCGTATATTGGAACGCATACTCTCTTTTTTGCTGAAGCTGTCGGACGCGATGGACTGGTTGTCGCTTTTGAGCCGCAGCAACCGATGTTTCAATTGCTTTGCGGCAATGTCGCTATGAATGATCATTTAAATGTTCGTGCGTTCAATCTCGCGCTCGATGAAATATCCGGATTGGTTCACATTACTGATATCGATTATCGCGAGGCCAATAATTTTAGTGCGGCGGCCACGAGTCGTTATGCCGGTTATCCGATTGAAGCGAGAACGTTAGACGACTGTTCCTTGCCGGCAATGGATTTGCTGAAGATTGATGTCGAAGGTTTTGAGCCGGAAGTTATTAATAGCGCTTCTGTGGCGATCCAAACGCATCAGCCTTTTATCTACATTGAATATCAACCTGAGGAACAATCGCAAGATATTGTCCAATTGATTCAGGCTATGAATTACGATGTCTATGAACATAACATCTCTGCATTTAATCCAAGGAATTTTAAAAAATGCCCCAGGGATATTTTTCAGGGACTTACCTTGACGAATCTTTTTTGCGTACCCAAGAGCAAGGAGATGATGCTTGATTTGCCGCTGAAACCGGAATAAGCAGACTATTATTATTATTAACCCGATGGGTAAAAGAGTGACAACTTTGGAGCTGTCAAATAGTTCATGTTATTTTTAGACAGCTCCTTACTGGCTGCGGCTTCACTATATCAATCCTCTCTCGTCGCTCATGGTTTTACCATGAGCTTCTCGTTCGGAACGCGGATGCTTTGATCTGGCTTTGCCTCGCTACGAAATTTGTCACCCTTTTACCCCTCGGGTTAATACCGCTGTCAAAAATCTCTTCAGTTCGATTTTTGACAGCTTTGTTGAATGAAAGGAAGCGCTTTTTGTAACATTTCTCTTCGATCGATCGGTACATTCTTCGATGCGAGAAGCTTGTTCAAAATGTCTAATGATTCTTGATAATATCCTAAAGTATAAGCGCTTTGCAGTAATTGGTAAGAAAGAGCCCAATCGCTCATCCACCGTTCGACTAATATCAGATCGTTGGAGGGGGGGATTGCGAGTGCGATTTTAATGAGCAGGTAATTGATTAAATATTTTCCCGAATTGAAGTAATAAGAAGCGATATAATAGAGAGGTTCGATTCGGGATGGCCGATGTAGATAGGCTTTAGCATAGCTCTTTATAAAAATGTGCGGCTCTTCTTTTAGTTGAAATTCCTGGATGAGGGCGATGCGGTAATAAGACCAAAAGCGCTCCTGTTCATTCCCATCCATTATGATCCGGTTCTCATATGCTTGAAGGGCCTTATGATATCGCGCTCCTTCAAAATAGGTCTGTGCCAGATAAAAGGCATACCGCGCATTCGTTGGATCATCTATGAGTGCTTTTTCCAAGATAGCCGCATCTTTGAGACATTTGTGAGGATCTTTTGAACGATTTCCTCCCTTCTCGTGATAGATATTCACAACATTCGATAGATAGTCAAAGCTCAATTGATTGATCCGGGGGTGGGTAATTGTCTCGTGAATGACCCCGGCCCAAGTCCAACTTGGATCATTTTTGATTATTGAAATGCGCTGAAAATCATTATCTCTTAATTGATGCTGAACGATATAAAAATCACGATTTAAATTGGGCATAACAAAGTTATTTTTAAAGATAAATTCTTCATCTGCATCGATAAAAAGAATGTAGCCGGCCTTTGTTTTTGCCAAAGTGAGCGCTTCATTGCGATTATGCTCGAAATTCACCCAGGGCCTTTCGTGAAGTTCGCCGGGTATGTTTTTCATGAACTCTTTGATTCGCTCTTGCGTTCCGTCTGTCGATCCCGTATCGATAATCACCCAGTAATCGATTATCGGTAGAATGGAGGCGAGTGATCGGAGAATCACTTCGCTTTCATCTTTGACGATCATATTTAAACAAATTGTATTAGACTTCATAATATTACTCGTTGTTAATTTTATATAATAAAGTTTAAAAACATTTTGTAAATATAAAATAACTTTTACAGATTATTGTGGTTCGTCTGTGAAATCAGTACCTGCTTTAAATGACCGGATTTATACTGTGCGCGGGTAGGTCTTTAACTTTTTTATCGGTATCTTTTGCACCTCAGCGCAATGCTCTCTCTTGCCAACTTTCTTAAGTTGGCTGCGAGCTCCGCACTGCTACTGAGGGCGCAAAATCTAGTCGCCAAAAAGTTAAGAACCCACCCGCGCCCAGTATAAATTTAAAAAACAAGATCAGCTTCGCTGGCAGGATCGCCTTCGGCGGCAGGATGAAAAAGAGGAGTTCTTCAACCTTATACAGATTGAAAGGCTTCGATCAGATGGGTGAGTTTTTCATCGCAGCGTGCGATGCTCTCCTCGATTTGAGCGGTCGGTTTTTCACAAACCTCCGCGTAGATCTTGACTTTGGGCTCGGTTCCCGATGGCCGGATGACAAGTTTACTCTCATCTTCCAACCAAAAGCTCAGAACATCCGAAACCGGCAGTGAGAGCTGTCGTGTTTGATTCGTTGTGCGATCCAGCGAGATCTGTCCTAAATAGTCATCGAGACGGATGACTCTTTTCCCATCAATCGCATAGGGCGGATCGCGGCGCAACGCTATCATTGTCGATTGGATTTTTTCCATTCCCTCCGGACTGTCGGCAAATTTTAGAGTGGTGAGCGACTGTCGATGCACTCCATAAATTCGGAAGAGGTTATAGAGACGATCGATGAGAGTCAGGTTTTGCTTTTTTGCGCTTTCTGCCGCTTGGCATAAGAGACAGGCCGCGCTGATCGCATCTTTATCGCGTACAAATGTGCCGATCAAATAACCATGCGACTCTTCCGCTCCAAATAAAAATTGCGGATGGCTGCCGGCTCCTTCCCAAAGACGGATTTGTTCCGCGATATATTTAAACCCCGTTAAAACATCATGACATTGAATGCCAAAATCCATTGCGATTTTGCGCGTCAGTTCACTCGTTACGATTGTTTTGACGAAGGCTCCGTTCAATGGCAGCTTGCCCTTCGATTGCAGGGAAGAGGCCAGATGCTCCAGGCAAAGAGATGCGATTTCATTTCCATTGAGCCTGACCGCGCGGCCGCGGTAACGCACAACCGCGCCGAGTCGGTCGGCATCGGGATCTGTCGCAAGGAAGAGGTCGGCTTCCTCATTCATCAATTGCTGCGAGCCGAGAGCCAGTGCTGTTGTTTCTTCGGGATTCGGTGAGGGGGCCGCCGGAAAATGGCCATCGAGCGATTGCTGCGCCGGTACCAAGTGGAGGTGGGTAAATCCCTGCCTCTGAAGAGCTTGAGGGAGTAGGCGTATGCCGGTTCCATGTAAGTTGCTGTATATCAATTTCAAGCTCGACTGGGGCGAGGTTGGATCAACTGGAAGCTCGTTTAGGTAGTCCCGATCGATTTCATCTCCTACCCAATGAATGAGAGGATGCTCGATGGAGGCGAGTTGAACCTGATTCGGATTTAGAATGAGACGTACCGCAGATATAATTCCTTCATCGTGCGGCGCTACGATTTGCGCTCCATCGCTCCAAAATACTTTGTAGCCGTTATATTGCGGAGGATTATGGGAGGCGGTAATCATAATGGCCGCGCTGCAATGATCATTGCGGCAGGCATAGGACGCAAGAGGGGTGGGGCAGATCTCTTTTGTAATATAAACTTCGATTCCATTTCCCGCTAAGACGCGAGCGCTCTCTTCGGCAAATAGGCGCGAATTGATGCGCACGTCATAGCCGATGAAAACCCGCAGTTTTTGGCTGTTTTGTTGAAGAAGATAATCGGATAAGCCCTGTGTGGCCATTCGCACGGTATAAATATTCATGCGGTTGGTTCCGATTCCCATGATGCCGCGCATTCCTCCGGTACCAAAGGAAAGATCGCGATAAAAGGCATCCTTGAGTTCGTCCGGTTTTTCTTTCATGAGGCGGCGGATTTCATCTTTTACCGCTACATCGTATGAGCCGTCTAGCCATTTCTGAATGCGCTCTTCCATTTCTGATTCCTAAAGAATTATGGTTTATCCGGGAAATCAGTACCTGCTTAAAATGACCGGATTTAAATATTAATAAATAATATCCACTTCGCTGGCAGGATAAAAAAGAGGATGATGAACTCTTTTATATTCTAATTTAAATTTAAAAAACAAGATCCGCTTCGCTGGCAGGATCGCCTTCGGCGGCAGGATGAAAAAGAGGATGATGAACGCATCGCTTGCCTTGTGTCCCACTCCTTCTGGGAGGAGATCTTCAACTCTTTTATATTTTATGAATCTATGACCAAAATTTACTAAAAGACCGATAGGTATTACCCCTCGGGTTAATAAATCGGCTGTAGAAAGGTATACCGCTCGTGATTCGAAAATCGGTTTATGCTGCGTCGGCTTTGCATTGCCTTTGT
>CAISYW010000022.1 GCA_903889795.1 uncultured Chlamydiae bacterium
ACCCACTCCCGCCTTAGACAAAACGCCCGCATTACGTGCCTACGGCCACGATCTAACGGAACTTTGCCGCGAAGGGAAAATGGATCCGGTCATTGGCCGGCGCGACGAAGTCGAGCGATTGATTCTCATTCTCTGCCGCCGTCGTAAAAATAATCCGGTATTGATTGGCGAAGCCGGTGTCGGAAAAACTGCGATTGTCGAAGGACTGGCGCAAGCAATTGTTCGCGGCGATGTCCCCGACAATCTACGAAAGAAAAAACTGATTTCGCTCGATCTGACGCTGATGATCGCGGGCACCAAATACCGCGGCCAATTTGAAGAGCGCATCAAAGCAGTCATGGATGAGATCAAGAAAAACGGAAATATCCTCTTATTCATCGACGAGCTGCATACGATTGTCGGAGCCGGCGCAGCCGAAGGCGCGATCGACGCTTCCAACATTCTGAAACCCGCTCTTTCTCGAGGTGAAATCCAATGCATTGGCGCGACGACGCTCGACGAATTCCGCAAGCATATCGAAAAAGATCCTGCACTGGAACGCCGATTCCAGAAAATCATTGTTCATCCACCCTCCATTGACGAAAGCATCGCCATTCTCGTGGGCCTCAAAACCAAATATGAAGAACATCATCGCTGTAAATATACTGATATGGCTGTACGCGCTGCTGTAACTCTTTCCGAGCGCTACATTTCAGGCCGATTTTTACCTGACAAGGCCATCGATTTACTCGATGAAGCGGGAGCGAAAGCGCGCATTTCCATGATGCATCAGCCGCCGCAGCTCACTCAAATGGAAGGGCAAATCGAACAGGCCCGCATTTCCAAAGAAGAAGCGATCGGACGACAGGAATATGAAAAAGCGGCAAAAATGCGCGACACGGAAAAGAATCTCAGAGAAGATCTGCAGCGCCAGCGTTCGGATTGGGAAAATCATAAAGAAGAGAATCAGCCCGTCGTCGACGAAGAAGAAATTGCAAATATCGTTGCAAAGCAAACCGGCATTCCCGTGACGCGGCTCACTGAAGGAGAGACGCAAAAAGTTCTGAAGATGGAAGAAATTCTTCGTACGAAAATCATTGGCCAGGATGAAGCGCTGGGCTCCGTTTGCCGTGCCATTCGACGCAGCCGTGCCGACATCAAAGATCCGAACCGTCCGATTGGCGCCTTTCTTTTCCTGGGCCCCACCGGCGTGGGAAAAACCCATTTGGCTCGCCTGCTCGCCACGCATCTGTTTGGCGGAGAGGATGCGCTGATCCAGGTCGATATGTCGGAATACATGGAAAAATTCGCCATCAGCCGCTTGACAGGTTCGCCTCCGGGATATGTCGGTTATGAAGAGGGCGGACAGCTCACCGAACAGGTGCGCCGCCGACCCTATTGCGTCGTTTTATTCGACGAGGTGGAAAAAGCGCATCCCGATATTATGAATCTATTATTGCAAATTCTTGAAGAAGGACGCCTCACTGATTCGCTGGGCCGTAAGATCGATTTCCGCAATACGATCATCGTGATGACATCGAACTTGGGCGCCGATTTGATCCGCAAATCAACCGAAGTAGGCTTTGGAGCCAAAGAGGGCTTCATGGATTACAAGATGATGCAAGACAAGATTGAGTCTTCGGTGAAAAAACACTTTAAGCCGGAGTTCCTCAATCGATTGGATGGACTTGTGATCTTTAAAACACTCGACAAGCCCTCGCTCAGGCTGGTTATCGACCTTGAATTCAATAAGCTAAAAGATCGTCTGGCACGCAAAAAAATCGAGGTTGTTCTCGATGACGCCGCGCGCGACTTCATGGTTGAAAAAGGCTATCTTCCGGAAATGGGCGCACGACCGCTGCGCCGCATCATCGAGCAATATCTTGAAGATCCGCTCGCCGAAAAACTCTTGCAGCAGCCGAACGTCGAAAAGCGCTATCTCATTAGCATCAAAGATAATGCGATCGTCTTTATCGACCAGAGCGCGCCGCAAATCGAAAAGAAACCGGAAGAAACGGCGGCAGTAAAGGGAACGTAATCGTTTTTTTACCCCCCTTAAGGGCTTGAAGTTATCCACATTTTAATAATTTATTTGATAAAATTTTGTGAAAGGTGAAAAACGAACGACGAGACAACGGATCGTGCCCTGAACATCAAAAACCGGAAGATATAATGAGCCGGCCGAGTTTGTCACATTCACGTGTACAACTCTGCTGTTCACATCGGGGATAAGGGATCAGTCGTTAGCTTTTTTAACAACACTTTCCCAATAAATCACTTCAGATTCTATTTCGATTTCATTTGTAACAATTATTCGTTTCTTTGGGGGAAAATTTTTCCATTCAATGATAATAATAATTGTGTTTTTATTAACTACAAGATCTAGGATTTCACCATCATCATATTCTTTACAAAGAATTTCATGAAATAGTTTTTTTTCAATCTTAATATATTTTATGCCATCGGCATGTAGAGTTCCTTTTAAAGTGTTATTCGGTGAAAGAAATGGTAAATCATTGTTCGATAAATCGTTTTGATCAATCGGAAAACTTTCGATAAAGAGTTGTAGATTGTTATTGATGTGTTTTATGTCAATCAAAGTTCCGTCATGAAAAAAGTTTACGTAATTTCTGATATCCATATATTTACCAGTTGTTGTTTATCTTGATGGATAAAGATGAGAAGAAGGACTGTTCCTTGGAGTCGGTTTTCCTGTTGCATCTAAATATTCATCGTTGCTACTTGTCGAGTTTGGATTATAGCGATGCCAATGCGAATTTCCTTTATGACCTGTTTCACCAGGCTTTCCTTCATCGTGGCGAAGCGTTTCACCAGTTTTTTCATTTTCAAACGTTCGATGTCCTTCTTTCCCTGCACCTGGATGGGTGGTTTCTTTCCATCCTGGTCTTTTAGCGAGGTCATCTGGGTTCGCAGGTAAACTAGGATCAACGCCTTTTCCATCATTGTTTTTCCATATGGAATACTCAATCGTATCGTTGTTCCAATTTAAAACATGCGAATAATTATCCTGATACAGAAAATCGCTCAATACAGGCGTCGAGGGGATGTACGTCCAGGAAATTGGATTTTTGTTTAATACCTGAGTCATTTGATAACCACCATATACCACAGCGCCGGTGAGTGCACCGTATATAATTGGGCCAACGCAAGCTGATAAAGTGGGCAATGCAATTTCCGCACCCCAAATTAAAAAAGGTATCACAAATGCAAATTGCCCATCCGGATCTCGGTAGGCAAACGGATTGTTGAAAACGTACTGATAGAGATTCGAGCTATCAGCCCATCCGGCCGGATCCTGAGTGATCCAGCGTCCGAGATTCGGATCATAGTCACGCTGGCCAAAGTAGATCAGGCCTGTGGCCGGATCGAATCGTTTACCTGCATAAGCGTAGGGAATGCGGGGATTGA
>CAISYW010000023.1 GCA_903889795.1 uncultured Chlamydiae bacterium
GTTTTCTATGAATCAGTCTGCAGCTGAAGCTGGTAAGAAAAAAGCGCTCGAACTCGCGATTTCCCACATCCAAAAGCAATTTGGCGATGGAGCAATCATGACTTTGGGCAAACATTCGATCTCCCACGGAATGAGCGTGATAAAAACCGGAGCGATCGCTCTCGATCTGGCATTAGGAATCGGTGGCGTGCCCCGCGGCCGCATCATCGAAATTTATGGTCCCGAGTCGTCCGGCAAATCGACGCTCGCCACCCACATCGTCGCAAATGCTCAAAAGACAGGCGGTCTGGCCGCGTACATCGACGCCGAACACGCGCTTGACCCGACTTATGCCGCACGCATCGGCGTAAATATCGACGATTTGATGATTTCGCAGCCGGATAATGGCGAAGAGGCTCTCAACATCGCTGAAATGCTGGCCCGCTCTAACGCGGTTGACGTAATCGTAGTCGACTCTGTCGCTGCGCTCGTACCCAAAAGCGAGCTGGAAGGAGAGATCGGCGATCAACATATGGGGCTGCAAGCGCGAATGATGTCGCAAGCAATGCGCAAACTGACAGCAACGTTGGCGCGAAGCAATACCTGCGCCATCTTCATCAACCAGATCCGTGAAAAAATCGGAGTGATGTTCGGCAATCCGGAAACAACAACTGGCGGCCGCGCTTTAAAATTCTACGCTTCGATCCGTATGGACATCCGACGTATCGGCGGGTTGAAAAGCGCAGACAACACAACGGATATCGGCTCTCGCGTAAAAGTGAAGGTTGTCAAAAATAAATGCGCGCCTCCTTTCCGTGCGGCCGAATTCGACCTTCTCTTTAACGATGGAATCTCTCACATCGGCTCAATTATCGATGTCGGCGTTGATCTGGGCTTGATCGAGAAAAAGGGCGCCTGGTTCAGTTATCAGACGCATCGTCTCGGCCAGGGTCGAGAAACCGTTCGCGAAGAGTTAAAAGCCAACAGCAAGCTCTGCACGGAAATCGAACAAGCGATCTACGCACGAGTGGCTGAAAAACCCGAGCTCAATAAAAAACAGGAAGTTCCTGTCGAAGCGGCAACCTGAAAGAGTTTCTAAATTGAGTGCAAAAGCTGTTTACTGATCTGTTGAAACGGCTTCGTCCAAAGACCAAGAGACCGCAGGGATTGATTCAATCCCTGCAATTCTTCATTGAATCGTTCGCGTGCTTTTTCTAGCCCCAAAACGCGGGCGATGTTGATGCTTGTCGATTTTTTATCCTGCACGAAGTCTTGAACATCATCGGCTATTTGAAAAACCACGCCGAGGTGTCTTGCGCATTGTTTGACCTCCTCAAGCCGCTTCTGACAACCACCGCCAAAAAGCCATCCTAATACAAAAGAAATTTCAAAGAGCGTTGCCGTTTTGCGATAAATAATAGTGAGGATCGTCTCGAGAGATTGGTCGGGCGGATAAAGGTCGAGGAATTGTCCGTGGGTTGCTCCGCGTAAACCCGCGCATTGGGTAACCGTTTCCAGGCAGCTCATCGTAATCGCATCGATCTGAGTCTCTTTGTCGGGGAGCTGTTTTTTAAGAGCGCGGCTCGCATCGTAAATAGCGCCATAGCCTGCGGCAACGAGCGTATAGCTTGCGAGAAGGGCCGTTGTTTCTCCAAAAACTTTGTGAAGCGATGGCTTGTTGCGCCGCATGTCGTCGTTATCCATGCAGGGCAAATCATCCGCGATCAAAGACGCTGTATGAAAATATTCGACGCTCAGAGCTGCTGACGACACATCGCGCTGAAGGCCCATCGCGTCCGCTATGAGATAGACAAGCGTCGGTCGCAGCCTCTTTCCTCCGTTTAGCAAAGAGTACGAGCACGCGTCACGCAAAGGGCTGGGATCGCCCATTAGAACAACGGCATCCGCCAACTCTTGATCGATTCTCGTTTGATACGCTTTTAAAGAAAGAAGCATCGATCACCTCAGCCGTTCTAAAATAGACGCATCAAGAGGAGCCAGATCGAGTTGGCTTTGCGTATTTTTAATTCGCGTGCGCGAAGGAATCACTCCGTGAAGGTTCGTTAAAGGATATGCTGCGCATTCTGCGCCCACAAGCGTTCCCGGATTGATGACAGTATTACAGCCGATTTGACATCCATCGCCTAGTATTGCGCCCATTTTTTTTAGGCCCGTGCCGATTTTGTCCCCCTTGAACGAAATCTTCACTTCCTGGCGATCGAGCCGAAGGTTGGCGCATTTAACGCCTGCACCCAAATTGACTCGATTGCCCAGAATCGAATCCCCGACATAAACGA
>CAISYW010000024.1 GCA_903889795.1 uncultured Chlamydiae bacterium
CATACCTTGAATAAATAGATAACTTACTACACCGCCTGGCATTAGAGCACCTCTGTATAAAATTGAGATGAAATATTATAAGTAAAAAAAGTGAGGTAACATGCGAAACAATTAGTCATATAAAAAACTAAGGTTGATGGTTTGAAAACTAAATGATCTTTAAAATCGGCCAATGCCTTTTTAGATTGTCGTCCAGTTAAGGTTCGAGAACGTGACAGTATTGCCGGATTCCGAAGTGAAAAAACCGTGCGCCTGCGCTCCGCAAAGATAGAAAATATTGCTTACGAAGCTGGCTGTTGTATTTTCATCTTCTACAAAAAGATCATTGGTGCCATCGGTATTGATTCAGATCGCGCTTGAGTCGTTTTCTATCAAAATACCCGTGCCGGCTGTCCAGAACTTTACTACCTGCCTTCCAAGAATCGATCCAACAAATAACTATAGAAGCAATTGCAAAACTCCATTCGGAGTCAAATCCGCCCTTTTTCCGTTGGCTTCGAATTTGACTCACAAAGCGAGTTTTGCAATTACCTCTATATATTATGAGTCAACCTTGGTAAATAACCTGAGTTATTTGTTGTCACAAAAAACTTTTGTAAAATCAATTATTGATTTCGTTTTGAAAAGTATTTTAATTTTCCGCTAACTCTTTAATTGGATCGATCAGCCGAGATTTCTCTTGTCCTATTTTAAATCTTTTTGCATTTTTAATTATCTTATTTACTTGTTGTTAAGGCTTGATTTTCTTATCGGAACTAAAGGAATTTTTGTTTTAAAGTAAATTGAAAAACCGAACCTTAGAAAGGTACTATTAATATTACTGGCTCTAATCTGTTAGATAACAGTATTATTAATATTTAGTCAAAAAAATACTGAGAATACGCTGGAAAAATCTTTTTTCAAAAATTATAATGGGCGCGGGTGGGTTCTTAACTTTTTGGCGACTAGATTTTGCGCCCTCAGTAGCAGTGCGCTGAGATGCAAAAGAGGCCGATAAAAAAGTTAACGACCTACCCGAACACAGTATATAACCGAACGTGTAACCGTTACACATGAACACCCCAGCCTTTAGGATCTTCTTGCTGGCCGTGAAATCAATTTTTTTGTATACCAAAAGACTTAAAGGAGTCTTTATGAAATCTTATGCACGATTAACAATCGATATGAATCCCGAAGAACATGCTTTTCTCAAAATGGCCAGCGCCCAGCTTGGAGTGACCATGCGCGAATTTGTTCTTTGGGCTGCTTTTAAAAAGATGGCGGCTATCGACGATCAATGGCTTTCAGAAAAGGCGGGGGAAACTTTGAAACGCTTTGAGTCTCTGAAAGCCTCCCCGCATCAAAAAAGAAAAAAAGAAGCTCTTTAATCCCCGCTTCTATTTTTTCTTTTGTTCCCCCTCCTGATCGGGGCGAATTTTGTCACGAATACAGTCAGTAACAAACGCTCGAATCGAAACACCCTCTTTGGCTGCACGTATTTTTATTTTTTTATGTTCTTTTTCTTCTACATCAATCGACATCCTTGTCTTCCGATCGTCCACATTACTTCTCCTTTTACATGTTAAATTATTAACAAACATTGACACCGAGCGCTGGTTTTATTTTTTTCGACTCTTTTTCTTGTCTTTGGAAATCTCTTTTGTTTGTTTTACAGGCGCTTTGGCGACCTGGTTCAATCGATGCTGCATAAAATCACCGACGCTAATCACAACGAGATCCTTCATGGTCATTCCCATCAAAGACGCCACTGTTTTTAAACGCTTATGATCTGCTGCTAATAAATCAATTGAAAGGCGAGCAATTTTATCAACGGCTTCTAAGTTTTCTTTTTTGTTATTAATTTGCATTTACAGTCTCCAATTTTCCATTTTTTATTTTTAATCGACGTTTATACCGCTCGTGATTCGAAAATCGGTTTATGCTGCGTCGGCTTTGCATTGCCTATTCCCGATTTTTGAATCGCTCCCGGTATATTTTGGGGAGCGGGCTCATTCTCTTAATTTATTATCTATTATTTTTACAAGCCCGCTGGCGCCCGAACCTCCGGGCTTCAACTTCCACCCAAAATGAGGCTCATTTCCACTTTAAAAATTTTGCTTGTTCAACGCAAGGAAAAATTAGCAGGGTTCGTTTATGAGTGCTAGGTTTCATCAAAATCACACTCCCACGAAGCTTATCCACAAATTTCTAAGACCGGAAAAGCTTCTGCTCTCTTTACAAAAAAATAGGATTAATAATTTGCTTACCCAAGCGAGCCCCCCGGCGAGCGCTGGGGTGCATATTTTTTTTTCGTACCGTTACCGTTACCGTTCGACCCTCAAATTGACAAGCTACTCATTTTCAACATGTAACTCATCTTAAAGATAGGGATATCGACCGCGTGAGGTAGGTGTATCAAACGTAAAAGGTAGGGACATCCTGCAATTATTCAGCAGGACGTCCGGCAGCCAAAGAGGTTCTTTTTCGAACCGAAATCTGTCCTTGTTTTTGTCGATCTTTACGAATCAAACCTTGAGAACGTAAAAAATTGAGCTCTTTATTGTACTTTTCTCCAAAAGTAAAGCGTGTAGGCTCGACTTGAATCAAGAACCGACCTCCATCATCTCCATCGACCAACCACCTTGAAAGAGCCTGTTTAAAAACAGAATGGGGCAGCCCCGTCTGTTTTAATAGCTCATCCCAACGAGCGTCGGAAATTTCGATCGACCCCAATTGAGCCAGATCAATGGACTTATTTGTAAATTCTTCCATGATAAGCATTTGCAAAAGCGCCTGTCCTGCATGATATTGCGGCGCCGAAATCAATGGCGGAAGATCGGGTACAGGAACCAAGAGACATCCACGGCGATCGGTTTGAAATGTATAGTAAGGCATTAACTGCGTGCCTAATACAATTTCAAGCCCCTCTTCGCGGTTAGTCGCGCGCGATCGAAATTCACGAAGCATGATCAAATTGCCGCGGCTTCCATCATCAAAATAAAAATTCATGTGCGCTTGGGCATGCAGCAAAGAGCGGAGAATCGTAGGAGCTTCCTTAAATTTGAAACCAAGGATTTCAGCAATCTCTGTTTCTCCCCTCTCATACCGCATAACTCGTGGATCGGTTCGACCCTGCACCCAATTTTCAAATCCCGCCTTGCACTCATAGCGCAAGAGCTTATGATGATAGATGGAATTGAGATATAAGGTGCCCTTTGTGATCAGAGGCATCAGTTTCGGGTCAATAGCGGCAACTTCAGCCACCGTCTTTCCTTCATAGACCACGGAAGGCTGCCCATTTTTTTCGACAATCTCAGCTCGGGCAGACAAAAAACGACTCACAGGACGCGCTACGCTCTGCGTTAAAGCAGGGAGATGTTTTTTATTCTTCTCGAATTGCGCAGCCACGCGATCTTTCCATAAAATCTCCGCGAGCAGCTTCAGATATCGGCAATAATAGGGTGGTCGCTCAAAATCGACCCAAAGGCGAAAGAGCGCCGAAACATTTTGATCGGCAACATAGGCCTGATACCAAAGTTTGGAAGCGCTCGACAGCTCTTCCGCCAAATTTTTCCCGTGCACTCCGATTCGAGAAATATGCATCGAGAACAGTTCATCGAGATATAACCTGCCATCTTTTGCAAAAACAATGCATTCATCCGGCACGATTTCAGGGAAAATTTTTTTATCCTTAATGCCATTATGAAAAAAACGCTGGGATTGCGCACGAAAGGCAAATTCTTTGCACTCCTTAACTAATTCACGCGCAAGAAGATCTCGCGCTTTTTCCTCATTTTCCAGTTTTGCTCCACCCGCTTCTCGCAGAACCTCTCGAGCCACATGATAATGAATTTTCGAAGGATCTTCAGCGGATAAAAAATGAATAACCGAAACGGCTGCTTGATAAAAGGCTAAAAAATCCTGACTGTTTTCGCGCGCTTTTTTCAAAAACGAACGGATAAATTCCAAATAGGAGGACGCCGATTCTGCTTGAAATAGCTCCCGGCATTCATGACTGACAATCAGCTCTTTTCGTTCTGAATATGGGCAAAGGGTTGTTTCTAGCATGGTTTTATCTCCTTATAATGATCACCGAAGAAGAGGATGTCCCTCTTCTTCAAACAACGGCTCGGCCCGATATTGGCGAAATGGCCGTGTTTGCCGTGGCGTTTCTTTGATCTGCGACGAAAATTTCCCCGACTTTCCATCGAAATGAAGCTGGATCGACGGAGTCGTTCCTCCGTTACGATTTTTCGCAACGATCAGTTCGGCCATTCCCGGTTTGTCCAAAGGATCATAATAATCAGGCCGCTGAATGAAGATCACGACGTCGCTATCCTGTTCGATTTGGCCGCTATCTCTCAAGTCGCTCATCATCGGTCGATGTCCCTGTCTCTCTTCCACTTTTCTGGATAACTGAGATACGCACAAAATCGGCGTCCGAATCTCCATCGCCAGTAGCTTAAGCTTTCTTGAAATTTCAGCGACTTCATATTGCCGGCTCTCTGCGTGTCCGCCGGCATTCAATAACTGCAAGTAATCAATAATAATGAGGGAAACATCTTCTTCTTCCTTAAGACTCTTCGCTTTAGAGACAATTTGTCCAATTGTCCCGCAATTCTGATCATGAATAAAAAGCTTCGCTGACCGAAGAAAAGATTCCTGCTCTTTGATCCGCATCATATCCATATCGCTGAGAGAGCCTCTTTTGATTTTCTCTCCCGGAATGCCTGTGCGCAGAGAGAGAAATCGCTCGACTAATTGATCCGCCCCCATCTCTAAAGAAAAAATGCCCACAGCTTTTTTTCTCTCTGAACAGACGTGGTTGGCGATGTTAATTGCAAAAGCTGTCTTTCCCATCGCAGGGCGAGCGGCCACCACCACCAGGTTGGTCTCTTCTAAAATCGTTGTCTCATTATCAATTTCGATAAATCCGGTGGGAACCCCTGTCATGAAGGGTTTTTTATGGATTTTAAAATAGTGCTGACGCTCTTCAATGCGCTCAATCAAGGGAATAGGGTCTGTCCGAGACTTTGCGCCGGTTAAAATTTCACCGATGGAAGCCTTGTCGCTATTTGAATAGCGCTTTCCAAGATCATGCAAACGGCGATGTACTTTTTCAGCAATGTTATTTGGATCCGGCGGATCGGAAATAAAAGCTTTCTTGGCCTCTTCTAATAATAGAGAGGCTTGTCGATTGAAAGATTTCGCTTTGAGAATTTCAATATATTCGTGGATGTGCGCCGAGGTACCGGCAAATTGTGCCAATGCAGTGAGATAAGCCACCCCGCCGATTGCTTGTAAGTGATCGTTTTTCTTAAGCTCTTCAGCTGTTAAATGAATCTCCCCTGGCTTTTCTTCTCGATACAACCGGCGCAAAACCTGAAATATCAGTTTGTGCTCATCGAAGAAAAAATCCGAACTCTCTAACGCCGAGGCTGAAGACGCATGAGAATGACGGTTGGATAGCATGCATCCTAAAACCATCATCTCCGATTCTTTTGAATGCGGGGGGCCCGTGTTAGCAGACATCGTTTTTGCTCAAGGTGAATTGACTTTTTATTTTGAGTATTTCTGTGTCTCCGCGCATATAATGCAAAAATTTTTATATATTCGCAATTGGCTGTTAATGCCTATATTTCAATAGAATACCTTCATTTAAATGTTTCTATACGCCATCTTTATAAAGGCTTGAAAATAGTAACGGAAAGCCTCGAGACCAGGGCGCGTCAAGCGCCCCTGGGCGATGAGAGCGCATATCTTAGAGATCTTAAAAGATCTCAAAAGATCTGGGTCGAATTTTTTCTCTCTGAAAGTCCTGCAACGTATAACGGTAATTGAGCACTCTATAACGGTAAAAAAGGCTCTTTTTTGCAAAGTATAACGGGAATTCCTGCAGCGTATAACGCACAAGCTTCGAAAGATTGTCTCGCTCGTGGCATTGTTGCGCAAATATTTACCGCAGAGATAAACACCACAGAGAAAAATTTATATTTTTATGAAAAGACGTTCCTCTGTGGTCTTTATCTCTGTGGTGGGTATTCGATCTCAAAAGATCTGGGTCGTAGATTTTGTCTATGGAGCCGCTGCAACGTATAACGGTAATCACTGCACGATATAACGGCAAAATAGAATTAGCGCGTCCATTAGGGTTCGATTTATTGCAAAGGATAACGGTTTGTATTAGGAAAAAGAGATAGCGGAGGCTTCTCAAAAGATCTGGGTCGCAGTATTTGTCTATGGAGCCGCTGCAACGTATAACGGTAAACTCTGCATGATATAACGGTAAAAGATGCAGAACTGTGCTGGTGAATAGGCGCTCTTGCAAAGGATAACGGTCTTTAGCCGGTAAAAAAAAGTAAATTGCTTCTCAAAAGATCTGGGTCGCGGATTTTATCTATGGAGCCGCTGCAACGTATAACGGTAAACTCTGCAAAATATGACGGTCATATCAAAATATCTCTGTAGATAGAATGGGGGGCGCTGCAAAGGATAACGGCAGATCACTCAAAATCGAGATTTAAGTGAAAGATATGCTTCCATTGTCCGCTGGCTCCCACAACGACCTCATGATCGGTGATGAGGCCGAGGTTTTTCACCGCTTGAATCGCTGATTGCACCCGCGCCTGGATCAGCTTTTTTCTTTTTTGCTGCACGTAGTTATCGAGTTTCAGCAAAAAAGGAAGTTTTATGTCATTGATTTCAGCGGTTTTTCTCTTGGTGCTAATTTCTCTGAGCATCCAGTCCCGCAACGCGACGACGCTTTCCGTCACCAGTTTATGTCCGCCGGTTGCGATCATCGTCCGTCGGTTGATATCTTCAGGATATTCGACATATTTGGCATTGATCTGGTCGGTGAGAAGGGGATTGAATGCGATGACCAATTCTCCACGTTTTTCCCGAACCTCTTCGTTGTTTTGATCTAACTCCCTCCGCTCTTCTTCTGTCAAACCTTCGAAGAACCGGACGATTTTAAATAGGCTCTGAAAGTCTTCAATACGGTCTGTTCGATACTCTTTTTGACCTTTTGCAGACGACACTTCGTATTTTCGCTCATAGATAATTAAAAACTTTTGCTGTTCAGTGTCTTGCAAGAGCGTTTTGATGAATTTGATATCCGCGCCGGAATAGTCGTTGTTGTCGAGGTAGGCTTTGTAGAGCTCGGAGGGGTAGATTCGAATCATTGCTGAAGGGCTTTTTTGCCCTTTTCCTCCATAAGGAACGACCTGGGTTTCCAAATTGCCGCGATAAAAATTTTCCGCTTTTTCGTTATGATGTTCGCTTTTTTCGTGCAATAGCCGCATGAGGGCGTTCATTAGTTTATCTTGGGGAGCGGTCAGCCGGATCCCTTCCGTCCGAATCTCCACGTTGTTGCGCACAATTTTGTCTTTGGTTTCCGTGCTGATCAGATCGAATAGAGAAGGATTGGGATCGTTGGGAACAGAGAACTTGAGTTTTTGATCGACGAAATGGCCTGATTGGCGAAATTTGCGGGATTTACGCACCTTGTCGGGTTGAAGCAATTGAAGCAGGGTTTCGCGGTTATTGAGGACAAATTTATGCAGGGTCGTGTTTTTTTTGATGTCGACAACGCTTCCCGGCTGTTTTTGTGTTAGCTCGGTCCATTCGTCGGAGGTCGGTTCTTTGTTTTCACGCTTGTTGCTGCGGACGAGCTCTTCGAATTTTAAGCGCAGAGCGCTCACATCCTCGGGAAAGCGGCCCTCTTTAACCCAGCGCTCAAACTCTTCCATGATATTGTCGATTTCTTCAAGTTGTTCTGGGTTAGGTTTGTTTGTCTTTTTCATTTAAAATAGGTCGTTAAATTGTTTGTCAAAGGCAGACGGCTGGTGTCTGTTAGAAATTTTGCAGGCGTTTCCATTGAAGTCGAATACTTCATCCGCTCCCATCGGAATATGACGCCCCTTTAAAACTTTCACATAAAGTGTTTCTTCGGCTTTTTCCTGGCTGAACTTTCTGTTCCAGAGCCCTAAAATCAAAGCGGCGATCCTTTCGATATCGCCGGCCTCTCCAATCGCTTGAGCGACAAGCTCCCTCTCGGTTTGAACGGTTCGATTGAATTGGGCGGCGATTAAAATCGGCAAACCGGTCTCGACCGCGCAATCCTTCAGTAACAAGCAGATTTGCTTGAGCTCTTCTTGGCGGGAGATGGTTTTTCCCGTGGAGCTAATGCGCAGAAGCTGCATGTAATCGATGCAAATGGCGGTCGGCTTGGGGGTTTGTTTGGCTAAAAACCGAATGGCCCCGGTTAATTCTTCGGCAGTGAAAGAAGAGTAAAAAATGTTTAAGCGGCGCGACTGAATCAGATCGCTGAAAAAGGAGTTTTTCTGTTTTAAGAACCGCTCTCTCATATTTTCTGCGACATATTGAACATTTCCACTGCGAAAACAAGCCTTGATCGATTCGCGGTTGTTTTGTGAGATTTTCTCGCCGATATAACAATTCAGGGCTAAAGAGATTACAGGTGCGCGCGCTTCTTCATAAGAAAATAAATAGACGCTTGAGTCGCTGTTTTGTTCTAAGATGCCGAGAAGAATATTGATGATGAAGCTGGTTTTTCCGTGTCCCGTTGGTGCGGCGATGACACTGATTTCTCCGCCTTCCAGCTTGAGTTCTAACTTGTCGATTCGATAGCCGGTTAAAACGCCCGGCGAAATTTTGCAGAGCTCTTCTGCGATCTCTTGCTCCGTAGGCGCCTTTAATAATGATATATAAGGAGAGATTTGCTCAGATGCATTGCGAAGGAGCTGCGCTTTTTCGCGTTTTTGGATGGCCGTCTCCAGATCCTCAATTTCCTCGCGCACTTCTTTGAATCGGGGATCATTTAGCGTATCTGTCAGATCTTGAACGCCTTTTTCTTTCATCAAGAGATTGAGCTTTAATTTTTTTTCATTTTTCAAGGTATTCAAAAAGTCGAGCTTATAAGAATCGACGTAGGCGGTAAAATCTAAAGTGCCCATTGGCATTGAGAGAAGATGAATGTGTGCTTGATCACAAATAGCTTGAAGCCGGCTTTTTTGTTCGAGCGGAAAGATATAGCCGATTCCGATGAAGGCCCCATTCAATGTTTTTCCTAGTTCACGCAACTCCTGAATAGGCGTCGTTTTATCGATAGGCAGGAAACAACAATAATTACTCATCAACTGTTCACCCTCATTTACACAGTCTCAAGGTGTTATAAATAAATCAAATGCGCTGTTTTTTGCAACCTTCATCATTAAAATGCTAAAACAGTCGCTTGATTAATATTTGAACAATTGCTCTTATTAGCACAAGGATGTACATATGAATGTAACGGCTTTTTTGAAGAAAAAGCCTTACTGCATTGCTCCGAGTTGCCGAATTTTTAGGTGAAATCGGATCATTTATTGAAGGATTTGAATATGAAATTGAAAAAGATGAGTCGTCAAATGCTAACATTTCAAAAAGTTCAGCCTTCGAGTCGGCTACTTTGGGTTGGGCTCATTTGCAGCCTTCCCTGGTTCGTTGGGGCGCAAGAAAACATCAGTGAACCGCCAAGCGTCAGCACCGAGCAAAAAATTTCTACCGATGAGAATCGGCAGACAAATCCTTCCGAAACTGTCGATGCAGCGGCCAATGCTTCCGTTGCGACCCCGCAGAGTGAGCAAATTCTTGCAGTTGACCCGGCTCCTGTTGTGAAGTCTTCTGAGCCAACTTCCCCCGCTGTCGAACCGGCTCCTGTTGTGAAGGCATCAACTCATACATATTCTTCAGATCAATGCGCTAGTCCCTGTGCACCGGAACCGGTTAAGACGCAGACTTGTGCACCTGCATCTGCACCAGCGCCCAAGGTAATGCCTGCCAAACAAGTTAAACAGGAAAAAGCGCCGCATCTCTGCCGTCCTTATTATTCGGACGCGCCGGCTCCGCTGCGTTCTATAGCTATTTCGACAACAGGCCTGTCGCCGCTCAAAAATGGAAAGGTCTCTTTGGAAATGCTTTACTGGGAAGGCGTCGAAGAATCTCTGCGTTATGCAATGAAGAATTTGACCGCAGCCACTCCTTCCAGCCCTTTTGTGAATCAGAACTGGGGGTACGATCCGGGAGCGCGAGCTTCGATTTTTATTCCTCTTTTTTATGATGAGTGGGATGCCGGGTTGACCTATACCTATTTTTATTCGACTCCCCCCGCAACTCATGTCAAAGATCCTGAGGGGGATCTATTGGCTTCTTTGAACTTTTCATCAATTAGCAGTTCTCCGTGGCAAGCAGCGACTGAGGCAAAGGGAAAGTGGAATTTAAAAATGAATGTTGCGGATTTTGAAATGACTCGTCCTTTTGTTATTGGCCAGGCCTTGCTGCTGCAGCCATCGATGGGGGGAAAAGCTTGTTTTATCCGTCAAAAAGTGGATGTTCATTACACCTATACATTGAAAGAGCGCGCTTCCGCAGTCCCTCAATCGAATGCAGGCCGGATACGAGCGCACAGCAGCGTGTGGGGTGTCGGGCCGGAAATCGGATGCGAAATGCGCCTTCTGATTCCCAAACACATCAGCCTTTCTATCAAAGGAGCTTTTTCAGCCATGTTGGGCAATTTTTCCGGGGTCACATCCTATAGTGATTATGCGAATCCGGATTGGGAAGGCCTTCTCGTTGAAAAGAAAACGGCTCTGTTTGAAGTGGGACAGATGCAAGTCGGCCTGTCTAAATGGTGGAGAATCAAAGATGCGAGCAGCCTTGAGCTAACGGTGGGCTGGGAATCGCAGATATGGTGGGGTCAGATGAGAATGAACTGGTGGAGCACGGCAGTACTTCCTCCGGAAGGATCGACCCTGACTGTGAAAGGACCGTTTTTCAGAGGCGCCTTTAATTTTTGAGGAAGATGTGTAACGGTTGCACATCTTTGCATTGCTCTCTTTTCGTCCGGACGTTTAACATAATCGAAAAAAAAGCATCTCATGCGTACCTTTGTTTTTTGTTCTTTTAAGGGAGGCACAGCGAAAACCTCCTCAGCTCTTCATATCGGAGCTTGTTTAGCAAAATATCATGCAAAACGAGTTCTGCTCATCGATTTCGATAGTCAAGCTAACTTGTCGACAGGGATTGGAATCGGTCCGGATAGCTTAGATACAATGGTTCCCGTGCTTCAGGGGAAAAAAAAGGCGATCGATGTGATTCGGCCCACTCTTGTAAGGGGGCTCGATATTATTCCCGCCAACACTTACCTCGACGGTATCGAATCCAATGTTCCTTTGGTATCGGACTTGTATGCCCATGAGCGGCTTCGCAAGGCGATTGAATCTCTCCCATATGACATCTGTTTTATTGACACGCCGCCTTCTTTGGGCTGGCTGACGCAGGCCGCGTTTTACGCAGCTCATTCCAGCGTCATATGCGCTCTACCGGAGCCCTACTCCATTCTCGCCATGAACCGTCTCAAAGAATATCATGCTGCCATCCAAGAGCATCATTCGATCGCATGCTCAGGCGTTGTCATCTCGTTTTGGGATGAGCGCGGCGCTACAAATAATGCTTTTTTGGAAGCGATTCATGTCGCTTTTCCGAATCTTCTCTTTCATTCGAAAATTCGACGGGATATCGCGGTCAATCGCGCGATTCTACAAGGAAAACCGGTGATTGAGACGGAAGAAAAATCGAGAGCCTCTATAGACTATCAGGCGTTAGCTGCAGAGTTTTTAAAAAGAGCCGACTTGTAAACCCAGGCCTTAAGGCCTGGGATTGTAATGGTTGGGGAGGGGGATTCGACCCCCTCCCCACTCGTTTTTTTGAAAAACCCCGCCCTTAAGGACGGGGTCTCCTCGTTAGAGGATGAATTGCCGGACCGGAGAAAAATAATGTCCAAAACCCAAGAGTTAGCGACCGCTTTTTTGCAAAAGACCCATTTTATCCAGCCCTCAGCCCCGCCTATCAGCGGCGTCGCAAAC
>CAISYW010000025.1 GCA_903889795.1 uncultured Chlamydiae bacterium
ACCCCCTATCGCGTCGTCTGGACTTGTGCCGGCGGCGGCTTCTACTCGATGTGCCAGGATGGCGCCGCTGGCTCGGTCATGCGCGCAAGTTCATGTCCCGGACTGCTCTTCTGTTCCCCAAAAGAAGAAGAGCAAAAGCCTCAGAGTCAGCCGCCAAGCGCCAAGCCGAAGAAGAAATAGTCCCGATTTTATCATCATTGGCCTCATAAACCAGATAAGCCATAAAGCTTTAGCTTAGGTTCTGTTGTGGCAAAAATAGTTTATTAACTATTGATTGTTATAATAATTAGTTTGCGTAATTAATAAAAATGTGTAATAATAATATTAAATAGGATGGGGGTTTTATGAAGGTCTCCGGCGCTTCTGCTTCTTCAGGAAGTTCTTCTTCTTCTGCAGCTCCGTTTGATGGAGCTACGTTTGAAGATACGCTCGATGGATTATGGGAGGCGATCGAGGAATTCAAGAAAGGCAACCTGAGCGATTGTAATACGAATGCGGTTATACGATCGATGCAGGCTACTTATGAATATCTTAAAGATCATCTTCCTCTAGCCTCTGACACATCAGCCGCTGCTAACCTCGCACGTACGATATGGGGAGATTTAAATTATCATAATCCTGGTTGCAAAAGCTGGGGCGAACTTTCTCAAAGCGCAGCAGGATCAGCAATCTACCAAGAGTTAGTAAAAGACATAGAAGGCACTCCGACAGTTTTGGATCAGTTTTTTAATCATATCACAAGTTATTCAACTTCCTATATGGATCGATCGCGAACCGATCTCAAGGCTGATTTACAGCAATTGCAAAAATATCTAAGTTTATATCAAACAGAAACCGATCCAGATCTTAAGAAGGCATATTTAAAGAAGATAGCTACGTATTTAGAACAATTTAATACCGATAGTGCTCTTTCCGGAGGAATAAAGGATGGGTATTTAACGGCATTTTCACAGTTTATTACCGCGCCGCTTGATGCGAGTCATAGTACAACCCCTCCGATTACATTAGAGTCTATTTGTAAAAAAATTCTTTCCGGCGACGAAACGGCTTATTCAGCGTTGACTGCCGGATTGAAAAAACTCGGTGATGATTCTTCATCAAAAGGATCGTTGAGTAGCTTTATTAGTGAGGTTCTTTATGAAGAATTCGGGTGATTCTCTTCACATCGTCCACCAATGAGGATCGCTCTAGCGCATAATTTATTTTTTTCGACAGTGCCAATAACACTGAAAAGGGTCGTTATAACAATAGATATACGTTTTCAGTTCTCCTTCTTTACGGACGTCCCAGTTCTTGTGTAAAAAAGACGCATATTCAGCCATCGTTCGATAATGGACAAAATAGGTCGGATCTCTACTTTTCGATCGTTTCAACTCACAAGTTTCTCTGATAAACAGTTCGCCATCGCGCGTGAGCCAGAGATGAGAGCGTTCAAGTAGTTGTTTGACTTCCGCATCTTCGAGATACATGAAGAGCCAGTTAAAAAAGATAAAATCGTACGATTTTTCATGAAGTTGGATCTGCATGACATCGGAACAGATCCAATCAATATTTTGACAATCTGCGTGATCTTCTCGGTTTTTTTGGACAAATTGAGGAACCAGATCGACAGACGTTAAATGCTGCGCATGCTGAGAAAAATAACGTGTATAACGGCCGATTCCCGACCCAAGGTCTAAAATACGCTTACCCTTCAGGTCTGGAAAATAACCAATCATCTCTCGCTGCTCGGAGGCGTGGAGTTTTTGAACATCGATTTTGCGAAACATTGATGGCAGTTCCGCTTCCTGTTCAATCCAATATTTTCGTGCTTGATTTTTTGATGCGTTCATTTTCGAGCCGTTCGTGCTGCAGCCTCTATTTTTTCTTGTTATGCACGATTAAGCGAAGACGGTAAAGTTTTTTTGTCAGGCTCTTTTTTACTCAGGATCGACGATCTTGCGGTTGAAATAAATCACTTTGCGCTGGAAAACGCCATCTTCGTCATAGATGGAGGCGGCTCCATTGCCATTCGAAATGGAAGAAGTTGGCTCAAGTTGATTTTTTCGATAGTATTGCCCGCGAATGAGCTCGTCGCTTTCATACTCTTCCGTGAGCATGAGCGAGCCGTCGCGATACCAGCAGCAGCAAATACCGTTGCGCTTGTTGCGGCACATTTCTCTTTGGCTCTGCAGTTGACCGTTGGAATACCAGGTTTTCACAACGCCCTGGAGAGCGTCTTGATCCCAATAAAGGGAGATTTTCGGTAGAAGAGTTTCGTTGGAATCGATTTCTCGGAGAGAATAGTACGCAATTTCTTCGCCATGTTTTTTTCCGTTTTTTAAAAAACAGGTGGAGCGAAGCTCGCCTGAGGGGTCGAAGTTTTTGACGAGTCCTTCCACGATTCCCTTGCGAATCTCTTGGAGTTGGATCAGTTGCTGTTCATGAAAAACGGCCTGAAACCCCGCTCCTTCGGTTACTTCAGAAATGATCTCTTGAGAGGGTGTCCAATAGCGGCCTGATTTCAACCGGCCGGCTTCATATTCTTCTTCGGCGCGGCGCTCCCCTGCCGGCCAAAAAGCCGTGCTAATTCCTTCTTTTTGTCCAGTTCGGTATTGCGTTTTTGTTTTGATTTGTCCGTTTTCCCAAAACGCCAGCTCTTCCCCTTCAATGCGATCTTGTTGGTGAGGAACCGTCTTTTCGATTGCCCCCGAGGGATAGTAGTAAGTGCTGAGACCGGATAAAACGCCCTTGTCGTATTGAATGCTGGCGAGAAGGTGCCCCTCTTCGTCCCAAACGCTGGATATTCCGTCGAAAAGCCACGATTCCTGTGCTCCTGGTGATAAATCTGCGCTGCCGCCGATCACCGTTGCTTCGATTTTCTGCGCGCCGCTGGCAAACCATTCGCGAAAAGAACCAAAAGCCCGCATCTCTTTTGCTTCCAGAAGCTGCCAAGTGGTTCCGTTGGGGTGGTACGTTGTGACGATGGAGCGATTTTTTCCCTCTTTTCGAAAAACGCGCAGCACTTTTTGGTAGGGCTGAGAGGAGAGAAAGTCAACTTTGTCATAGGTGATCAGGCGATCGGGATTGCTGATCGTTTCGGCGAGACCATTTCGATCTTGAATTTGGATCAGAACGAGATTTTCATCCGGTTTTGAGGAATGGCACGCGCATAGCAGAAATAAAAAAGTGAGATAGAGTTTATTTTTCAGATGCATGGATGAATTCGCGTTTGAGGAGTGAGAGGTTTAGTTCATAAGAGCTGTTATTTTTTTTCGTCAAAATGAAATCCCGGAGGATCAGCTGGGGGGAGGTTTGATTGGGGACATATCCTCCGATCGCTACATCTTCAATCAGACTGAGCAAGTGCTCGAGATCATCTGCATCAATTTCGACGGGGTGGAGCAAGCGCTCTTCGGTTTCTTTGATGCGCTTCGATGAGCGGATGTTTTCTTCCGCAAAAGAGAGGCGGTTGTCCGGTCCCTCCAAAAACTCGATGCGCTTCATCACCTCATCTCGATTTTTGCAGGCAGGGTGGTTTTTCATGGCACGGAGCTCATGGAGATTTCCCTGCAATAGAGGCAGCGCTTCTAAACATTGGTCGATAAAGTAGGGCTCAAAATGAGAATAACGGCTCAGAAACTGTTCCCGTTCAATACGCTTTTCCAAAGCGCAGCGGCCACGCAGAGCTGCGGCATCGAAAATCTTTTCGGTTTCCCTGAGAGCAAAGTAGCGTGGAGCGAGAATGGCAAGCGCAAGAAAAAATGGGGACACGAGAAGGCCAAAGAAAAGCCAAACGCGATTTTTTTCAAAGAAGAAGCTGCCAATCTGTTCAAAAAACGCCATATCACTCATTCATTTTTTAAATAAAAAGAGGCTCGATAGCGATCCGGGAGTACTTCCCAGGATACATCGCGCGACGCATCAACCAGTCCAAGCCCTTGTAAAAGCATTTCATGAAATTTTCGAGCGTGCAAAGGGCTGTTTACTTTGAAGTCCAGCTCGACTTTAACCAAATAGGGATCTTCCATCGATTCTAAATGAGGAAACGATACGAGTTGATAGCGGATCTGCTCAAAAAAAATGGGGTCGGAAGCGAGGCGGAACGATTCAACCAATGGATGCTGCGTAAGCCAATTTAAAAACCGAGCTGCCTTCGGAGCCTTCATCAAAAAACGATAATCTTTTGTGTTTTTTTCAATGAGCTTGAGCCATTGATTGACGAGAACGGTCGTTTCTCCTCCGCAGGAAAAGAGCTCAAGTCGCAAAGAGGGGTCTTTTTCTGTGGTCCAGGTTTCGAGGTTGTGGACAATTTCGCACTCTCTCTTGTCCATCCACCAGGCTCCGGCTCCGCAAATCAACGTGCAGATTAGAGCTGATGCACCAATCAAACCTGCGCTGCGGCGGCCGAGTTTTTGCCAATTTAGCTTAGATATTGAGGCACCCGCGCGAAATTGAAGGGGTTGTTTGCTATTGACGAGGTAGTCAATAGCCAGGCCGATACTGACCGCATAGCGCTGCTCTTCGGGGGTGCAGCCAATTTTTTTCTCTTCGCTCACGCATTCGCGCAAGGTTTCCAATAAAAACTCACGAAACCCGCCTTGATCGATTTCTCCGGTAAAAATTAGTGGTCGTTGGCATTGGAATGAATGGAGCAACTTTAAAATTTCGCGGCGAAATGTGCGGGCTTCTTCTGCGAAAACAGGATATTGGCCCGTTTTAATAGATGCAAAATCGATAGGGGATTCTTCATTTATCGAGAAGAGCTTTTTTCTCTCCTCAGAAAAACAATTTTTTAGCCGCTGTAAGCCGGAAGCGAGGGCATGCGCTTTTTGCAATAAACCGTTTTCGACCCAAATACAGTTGGTGGTTGTCAGGCCGATATCTAAGAGAAAATAGGAAGAAACGTCGGACTCCTTCCATTTGACAAAGGCTTTTAAGGCTGCAGGGATTGCGCTCACGCGTTCAGGATCCAATCGAAGACGGTTGAATGTTTCAAGATGTTCATTCAGCGCGCTGTGCGTTGTGGAATAGGTTGTCGCTCTTTTTTCTTGCGCTTCGAATACGGAAACTGTGATGAGCTCTTCCGCTTTCAGATGCAGCTGCGCCTCGACTTGCAAGATCAATGCTTGCCGCAGTTTGCGGCTCCTCGATGGAGTAAAGATACGCGAGCGGATCAGGAGATCGTTGGAGTGGAGCCCGCTGACTAGAGCTGATGCACCAAAGTTAGCGAAGAGGGGGTGCTCCACGTCATTTTGCGGATCGGGAATGCTTTGGGTGCTTAAGTCGATCACGTTTAAATTACGACGTGTCTGCCTCACAACCGCTCGATGAACGAAAACGCCGTCTAGGTGAATGCCCGCTGCCTGCATAAATAGTGAAACTTTTAATGTTTACGTAGACAGTAATTTTATCTCTGACGAGACTTTTAAGCATCTTTATTCTAAAATAGGCCCATATGATGACAAGATCTATTTTTGGCTCCATCGTTCATTTATTGTTTGTCTGTTATACGGTCATGCTGTTTTTGCGAATTCTCTCCAGCTGGCTTTCCATGGAGTGGCAAGGGCATCGATTTGTGCGCTTTTTGGCTTTCTATACCGATCCCTATCTGAACCTCTTCCGCCGCCTAATTCCTCCTATTGGCGGTATGTTGGATCTCAGTCCGATTCTGGCTTTTCTTGCATTAAAATTTCTTGAGATGTTTCTTCTCGGTGTCATTCGATGACTTTGCGCCGTCCCTTTTCACTAGGCTCTCTTGAGCTGCCATCAAATATTTTTTGCGCTCCATTGGCGGGTTGCTCCGATCTACCTTTTCGACAAATGACGAGCCGTTTTCGCCCAGGGTTAATATTTTGTGAAATGATTAAAATCGAGGCGCTGATCCATAACAATTCGAAAACCTCCCGATTTCTCGATTATACTCCGGACATGCGCCCGATTGGTGCGCAGATCTGCGGCAGCAAGCCACAGATCGCGGCCACTGCCGCTAAAATTGTCGAAGATCTCGGCTTTGATGTCATCGATCTGAACTGCGGTTGTCCGGTGGATAAAGTCGTCAAAGACGGAAGCGGATCGGGGCTGCTTAAAACTCCTGAGCTCATTGGTGAAATTGTTTCGGCGATTGTCTCGGCCGTTCGCATACCGGTGACAATCAAAATCCGCTCTGGATGGAACGATTTGGAGATCAATGCAGTGTCGGTGACGACGATCGCAGAGCAGGCGGGTGCAGCGGCGATAACGGTTCATGGACGTACCCGAGCGCAGGGATATAAAGGCTCCGCGGATTGGGAAATCATTGGCGAATGCAAACGTGCGGCGAAAACGATTCGTGTTATTGGCAATGGGGATGTCGTGGATGGCGAGAGCGCGGCCCGTATGTTTGAGAAGACGGGGTGCGATGGGGTTTTAGTGGCTCGAGGGACGTTGGGACAGCCCTGGATTATTGAGGATATAGAGCGCCATCTCTCGGGACTTCCTCCGATTCAGCGCACCCTTGAAGATCTTCGCTCGACTCTCATCGATCATTTTCAAAAAATTACGCAATATCAACCCGAACGTCAAGCCGTTCTGGACATGCGCCGTGTGGGATGCTGGTATTTGAAACGCTGCATCGGAGCTAAAGCGCTTCGGATGCAGATCAATCAAGCTGTGAGTCTGGACGAGGTTTTTTTGCTATTGGATACCTTTGATTGGAGCAGTTTGAGTCTGCACCAAAAGCCTCAATTTGCCGAAATAGAGGGTTAGGGATCGTACCATCGTTGTTTCATAAATATTCACCACAGAGATAGGAACCACAGAGGAAGATTTATATTTTCATGCGACGAAGGTCCAGTACTCTGTGGTGGATATTTACGCAATAAAACCGATCATATTCTTAGTAATCTCGAACGCTCTTTAACCTCGCTTCGAATTCTTTCAGGAGCCGCTCCATGTTGCGCTGCGTTTCTCGAACCGGTCTTTCATCTTGCGTCTCTTCTCGTTTAAGCCGTCTTTGAGCATGTTTTTTTTCGAGCAGAACGATAAAGGCTTTCAATCCGATTGTTCGCGCCTTTAAGCCTCGCGCAGTCGTTGCGAGGAATCGATCGTCCGTGACAACTGCGATGTCGGAGGGAGTGGAAGCCGTTTCCAGCTTTTCCAGGATATACTGATCTGCCGTCTGCCCTTTGTGTGAATAGGCGATGACGAGAGGGCTTTGGTAGGAGAGCCCGCTCTGCTCGTCGCGTTGATGACGGCCGTCAAAAACAACCGTTCCTTCGAGGTGAAGACATTTAAATTCTTTTTGCAAGGAGCGGATAATGGTTTGTCGTTGAAATTGGAGAGAATTTTTCGATTCGCTAAGCCGAAATAAAAGATTATAACCGTCGATTAGAAAGTACATTAAGCAACGGCCTCAATTTATTTCGACGAGAGACTCGATCGAAGGAAGGATTTTATCAAAGGCTTTGCGGCGGTGAGAAATGCGATTTTTGACCGATTCTTCGAGTTCTGCGAAACTCTTGCTATATTCATGCTTGACGAAGAGAGGATCGTAGCCGAAACCGCCGCCGCCCTTTTCCTGGAGGAGAATTTTTCCTTCGCAGGTTCCACGGGTAACTTTTTTGACGCCCTGAGGCGAGGCTAAAACGATCCAACATTCATAGTAAGCCGCACGATCATCGTCGAGCAGATGATGCATTGCATCGAGCAGCTTTTTTCGATTGTCTGAATCCGTGGCATTTAATCCGGCAAATCGGGCGGAATGAAGCCCGGGCGCGCCGCCGATAGCGGGAACGACCAAACCGGAATCATCTGCGATCACCCATTGGTTTAAAGCCATTGCGGCGTGCGTCGCTTTTAAAGCGGCGTTTTCTTCAAAGGTGAGGCCGGTCTCTTCAGGAGGAATATATTGGGGAAAATCGACGAGGCTCAATACGTCGATTGCCGGCACAGCTTTCAACATCGCTCGAAATTCACGAATTTTGTGAATGTTATGGCTGGCAATCACAAGAGTGAGAGTTCTCGGGGCGGCTCGTAAATAATTCATCAGACTAACCTCATCAGGGATCCAATCCGGAGCGGACATCTCCTATATACCACTCTACAAGCTGCCAGATTTTTAGAGGGTGTTTAAAAATTATACGTTAATTTTTAAACACCTTTCTATTCTTGGTCAAAAAAACTGTCGATCGCCGTGATGGTGAATTTTTCACCTTGAAATTCAAATTTTTGATCAACAGTGAGGCCTTTCATTGCTTGCGCTAGTTTTGACTGGAAGGAGAGGATATGCTTTTCCGGATCCGCGTCCCATGGGCCAAGCAGTGTAAAGCGAAGCGATTCACCTTTTGAATCACGGCAATGTACCACAGAACCAACGCCAACTTCATCCGAAGGAACATCCTCTGGTGTGAGGATACGTGCATGCGAGATTTGATCGGATAGGAATTTCAGATCCGACTGGAGACGGTCGCGCTTTTCGAGGGCGGCTTTGAATTCCGCATTTTCTCTTAAGTCGCCCAGTGCGCGGGCAGCCTGAATTTCTCGGGCGTTTTGTACTGTTTCCGTGGTGGCGATTTCTTGAATACGCAACTGTGTTTTTTGATATCCTTCTTGAGATGTCCAGATGATATTTTCATCAGAAATATGGACTCCTTTTTCCTTGCGGATGCGAGTGAGCGAAGGAAAGACGACTTCCGCTAGAGAATGCAGGATTTTGATGTCGTGGTCGGTAAACGACTGGCACTTGGTTGCTAAAAGCAAATATTCCTGAATCTCCTCGATGCTTGATTGCTGCATAATGTCTCGCACGACCTTATATCGATTCGCCGTGAGCAGTCCTACAATCTTTTTGGCCAAATCCCGCATTTGTGTCTTTTGACCCAAATGGTCGAGCAAAATCAAGAGACCTTCGAAAAAGCGGTTTTGTCCCTGAGCGTCAGAGAAGGGCGTTTTTGTTCCCGATTCGAGCAGTTTTTGAAAATACCAAACGAATACTTCCGGATAAGAAAGCGGATGGATCAGCAAATTATTAAGTTTTACGGTGAGGTCGGCTCGAGTTTGAGGAGAATCGAGTTCATGCAACAAATAATCGCGTAGCAAATTTGACTCGATCACAAAAAAAAGATCGATGAAGATCTCTTTCCAATCCTTACGGTTTTTGCGTACGAGCTGCATCATTCTTTTTTGGAAGGCCAGCACTTCAATATCGCGGATGATTTCCCCAATATTGGGCATTTTCTCGATTAAGGCGTTCATTTCTTTCAAAGCGTGGGGAACGTCAAGATCTTCTTGGAAAAAGAGAATTTGCAAGCGCTGCGCATCGCTTAAAGTCTCGTGCTCCAAAACTTCTTTAAATTTTGCATCGAGCGATGCTTTGAATTCGAAATTCTTCAACGTCTCAGGAAAATCGCGCATGAACGTATAGACCATTTGAATAGTCGCGTTGATGCTCGGTTTGCTTTCGAACGCTTTGTGGAGAGCGACTTCATGCGGTAGATCTTCTTCTCGCAAACGGAAGGGCTCTTTAAGATCTTTTGGAGATTCGATTTTAGTGTCTTTTTTTGTTTTAGCTCGCGCCGCTTGCCACCAGCGATTCCAATCAGCCGCCGGAATGACGAGATCGCTTAGTTCTTCTTTGATCTCCGCTGCTGTTTTGGGGCCAAGATCGCGCAGTAATAATCGGATGAGTTCGCTCGGATTGTCCCGTGCATCTTTTTCAAGTTGATCGGGGTTGCCGAATCGGCGCGAATAGAAGTGGTCAACGGGAAGAGGCAATAACGTTTTAAATGCTTTTTCGAAGGTGAAGTGCTGTGGGCCAATCACATATTCGAACTCGAGGGCAAGTTCTTCTCGGATTAGGGAAACATCAATGATTTCTCCCGTTCCCCAGCCGGCAGTGTGAAACACAAAGTTGCCTTTTTTCATATGCGTGAGGAGCTCAAAGTTGCGAATGCAGCCTTGGAAACGTTCTCGATTGCGCAACCCGACGAGGCGCATTTTATCAAGAAACAAAGGATCGTTCGGATAGTAATCTTTTAAATGCTGAGTAGCGAGATCGGCGAGCTCTTCGGTGTTGGTTGTTTCTAAATCGTAGATCAGCCGGAGTACGTCGTGCGAGAGTTTTGGATCTTTGATCTCACGCCAGATGGTCAATACTCTTTCGATTTGAAGACCGAAAGGTTTTACCATTTCAGAATTTTTGATTTCTTGAAGGATCAAGATCAGTTCTTCGCCATCGGGCTGGTCGCCATAGCAATATTCTTCCCAGAGTTTCAAAACGCTGGTGTAGTCGTTATTTACGATTCTCTCTCGAAAATCTTTTAAATAGCTCATCGCGGCTTCCCGATCCTTAGACATAGCTCCCTATCAAGATTTAAATTTTAGAATTGCTTAGTGACTTTTAGTATAGAGCCTTTCCAAATAATGTTCAAAGAATCTATAAAGCTCGTGCTCAAAGACAAAGAACTTTGCCTTTTAAGATGCTCTTGCGGAGATTTCGAATCGTTTCTAATGATCATTTCGCAAAACACTGAAGTCCTTATCTTTTTAATAGTTACCGGCTTGCTGTCGCGATGTAAATTTGTTGAAAATTTTCGATGGTAATCGAGGCTTGAAAAAGATTTTTCTGGCCACCATCTTCTCGCTGCTGCATAAACTCTTCTTGAATCAATTTTTTTTATGAAAAAAGGCTCCAGCCTCTCATTTTTTTTCATCGGCGGCGTTATTTTCTTCACGCCTATCTATGCTCAAATGGTGAGCGGCCCCGATCCTGTCGAGGGGCTTTTTCACGATTTAGAAACCGTGCGAAAAATCGACCGGCAAATCCACGATAAATTGCCTGTATTATTTAACTATCAGGGACAGGGGGGCTATTTTACGATGCCCTCTGCTCGTATGCCTGAAGCGGGGTTGATCGGATTTGGCTATTCATATCTTCCGCCATACAACGTTTGGAGTCTCTCTTTCCAATTTTTCGATCATGTGGAAGCTGTTGGTACGTATTGGGTATATCGCGGCATTTTGGAGGGAAATTTTGGGCATTTGGGCTTTGGCGATGATGCCGAGCGCTCGGCCAACATCAAAATTTGTTTGCTTCGGCCTGAGGATGGCTTTCCTTTCCTTCCCGATTTTTCAATCGGTTGGAATGATTTTTTTGGCTCCTGTCGTTTTAACTCTTTTTATGCAGTCGCTACCGAAGAGTTGCCTTGCTATAACTTGGAGGCCACGCTGGGTTATGGCGATGGCCGCATCAAGGGTTTTTTTGGCGGTCTTGCCTGGACGCCCTGGCGATGTTCCGAACACTTTTTAAAAGGGTTGACTCTTGCTGCAGAGTATGATGCGAATGATTACAAACACCATAAAAACGAACATCCCTCAGGACGTCAAGTCGACTCGCGCATTAATGCCGGGATAAAATACCAGTTGGGTAAAATTTTTCAGGTTTCTGCGAGCACGATTCGCGGATGCGATTGGGCGGCGAGTCTTTCGCTACATTACAATTTGGGTCAATCAAAAGGTCTGTTTCCTAAAAGTTCCGATCCTTCGCCTTATATTGCTCCGGTTGATACCGAACCTGTCGGCCGTCTGCGCACGGGTGAGGAGATGGCTCGCGATCTCGCCTATGCATTCCAAGAACAGGGATTTGATCTATACCGCGCATATCTTGTGCCGTGTGCCCTGGGACTTGATTCTCTCTATCTCAAAATTGTGAACGTCCGTTACCGGGAGGAAGGGCAAGTTCGCGAGCGGATTGAACACATTCTCGCTAACTTATCCCCTTCGAATGTTTCGCATGTCGTCGTCGTTGTTGAAGCGGATGGAGTGGCTTTGCATGAGTATCGATTCCGCCGTGTGGATTTGGTTCGTTATCACAACGGTTATTTAGGCGATTATGAATTTCAGATCAT
>CAISYW010000026.1 GCA_903889795.1 uncultured Chlamydiae bacterium
GATATTTAAGAGCCGCGATCACATCTTCTTTGCGCAAAATGACAACGGACAGATCTTCATCTGTTGTCCCTAACTCCAGTTTGCGGTTCAACTTATATCTACCAACACGACCCAGATTATAACGTTTCGGATCGAAGAACAGACGCATGATTGCCGAACGTGCGTTGGAGAGCGTAGGTGGCTCGCCGGGACGGATTTTACGATAAAAATCTTTCAATGCCGACTCGTAAGAATCCGACGTATCTTTCGTCATCATCTTAATGACAGGATGAGTTTCATCAGCTTCTTCGGCAATACGAACCGCCTGAACACCCTCGTCGACCATTCGCTTAAGCATAGCCGTAGTCAGTTTTTCACCGGCCTTTCCGAACACGAGTCCCGTGGTTTCGTCAACGACATCTTCCGCGAGAATTTTACCCACTAACTTGACAAAATCTTTTTCCGATTTGATCTTTACTTTGATCGTTTCAAAAAACTCTTCAATAATATCCGCATCCGTCGAATAGCCAAGAGTTCGGATAAATGTAGACGCGAGAATCTTACGACGCCGTTTTTTCCTGTCGATGTAAATATAGACAAGATCGTTGTTATCAAAAGACGCCTCAAGCCAACTACCGCGATAAGGGATGACTCGGAACGAATAAATCATGGTACCTTTTGGATGACGCTCTTGCTCAAAAGCGATACCAGGAGATCGGTGCAGCTGCGATACGATGACTCGCTCCGCTCCGTTGATGATAAATGTTCCTTTTTCGGTCATCACGGGAATTGTCCCCATGTAGACCTCTTCTTCTTTAATCCCCGTCTCATCGGTCAAACGAAATTTGACTTTCATTGTCACATTGAGAGTAATACCGCGGCGGATACATTCATCTGGCGAATATTTAGGAACACCGAGGTTGTATGATAAAAACTCAAGGACAGTTTTTTCGTCATAGGATTTAATTGGAAAGATCTCATTGAAGACCTCTTGCAATCCGACATTCTCGCGTTCATGAGGCAACAAATGCGACTGAAGAAACAGATTGTAAGATTTGATCTGGATCTCGATCAAATTAGGCAAATCGATAATCTCTTCCCGTTCCCGGAAACTCACCCTTTTCGGCGGTTTTTTTAGCATGCTGCTTCGCTCCTAAATACGTTTGACATGGTTCTCGACAACGACAAGAGAGCAGAAACCTTCCAACCGGTTTCTGCACTTCACGCTTAGCTAAGCCACTCTTAGAGACCTTTTAAGGTCACCTTCGCGCCGGCCGCTTGCAGCTTCTTCGAAATCTCTTCTGCTTCCGCTTTGGGAGACGATGCTTTAATTTCCTTAGGAGCACCCTCAACTAAATCTTTCGCTTCTTTCAAACCAAAGCCCGTGACTTCGCGAACAGCTTTAATAACGCCGATCTTTTTGTCATCAGGAATTGGTGCTTCCAGAATAATTTTAAATTCAGTTGACTCTGATACCGGTGCAGCAGCAACAGCAACAGGAGCAGCAACAGAAGCAACAGCAGCTTTAACACCCCATTTATCTTCCAGAGCCTTTTTCAATTTAGCCATATCCAGGACGGAGAGTTGACTGAGTTTTTCTACGAGATCATCTAAATGTGCATTCACGGTGTTACCTCTTAATTGTTTTTCTTAACTTTTTTGTTCTAAAATCGATAAGGGCTCGCTCATAACTGCATCGAGAACGCTGAGCATTTGAGACATCGGAGAAACGAGGAGAGCAATAAACTCAGAACGCATCTCATTGATACCTGGCAGTTTAGACAGCATTTCCACATCTGGGCCGCTGAATACTTTCCCTTCGATTTTGCCATAGACAACTTCGAGTATATTCTGGTTGTCTTCCGAAAACTTGTAGAGGACCTTCGCTGGTGCGATTGCATCTTCTTTCTGCACGAATACTACGCCAATATGTCCACTTAAAATCGATTCATCGATTTTGAGACCGGACATCTCGGCTGCTTTCAAAAAGATACGCTTACGCACCACCTCGAAAAGAGAACCTGTTTTTGCTAACTGATCGCGAAAAACCCAAGAAAGATTGGGTGGAAGGCGATTATAGCGAGTAATATACATGGCGCTCGAGGAATCGATCTTTTGCTTAATCTCATCGAGCAACAATTTTTTTTCGTCTCTCATCGTTACTCCTCCGTATTAACGGACTGAATCGATTGTAGATCGATTTTCAGACCGGGTCCCATTGTAGATGTGAGATAAAGGGAGCGAAAAAAAGCTCCTTTCGAACTTGCAGGTTTCATCCGGCTGAGAGAATTCAAAAGCGCGTGAATATTCTCGACGAGATTCTTTTCGATAAAGGAGAGTTTTCCAACAGCATTATTGACAATACCCATTTTATCGACTTTAAACTCGATTTTTCCCGCCTTTAATTCCTTAACGGCTTTCGCTACATCCGTCGTTACCGTTCCTGCTTTAGGAGTCGGCATCAACCCGCGAGGTCCGAGAACTTTTCCAAGTTTACCCAGCTCGCGCATCATATCCGGAGTTGCAACCAGTGCAGAAAAATCCGTCCATCCGCCTTTGATTTTTTCGAGCAATTCATCGGCTCCAACATAATCGGCTCCAGCATCCAACGCCTCTTTTGCCTTATCGCCTTTGGCGATAACGACGAGAGTTAACGTCTTACCGGTACCGTTAGGTAATGAAACGGTTCCGCGCACTTGCTGATCCGACTTCTTCACATCAACGCCTACCTTCAGAGCAATACCGACTGATTGGTCGAATTTAACTGGAGGACATTTTTTCAATATCGCTACTGCCTCTTCCAGCTTGTAGGACTTCAGAGGATCGAACAGCTTTTCGATCTCTTTCATTCGTTTCGATTTATGTGCCATATCAACCCTCAACTATATCAACGCCCATAGAACGTGCTGTTCCCATGACCATCATCATGGCAGCTTCTTCGGATACAATCCGCATGTCCTGGACTTTTGATTTTGCAATTTTCGAAACTTGAGATTTCGTCAGCTTTCCCACTTTGTCGCGATTAGGCACCTTAGATCCCGATTCGATCCCAAGCTCTTTCAAAATGAGCCGAGAGACCGGAGGCTGCTTCGTGATAAACGTGAACGATTTATCTTGATAAACGGTGATAATGACCGGGAGAATATCGCCAGTCCTATCTTGTGTTTTTGCATTAAATTCCTTGCAAAAAGCCATAATATTAATACCGGCCGAACCGAGGGCAGGACCAATCGGCGGCGCGGGATTCGCTTTTCCTGCAGGAATTTGCAGTTTAATTGTTTTAACAACTTTTTTTGCCATCTTTCTCCTTTACGGGTCCACAACTCATCAGAGTTGTCTTTCGAGAAGATTCTCTCCCCGCAACATTACATGCAGCAATCGTGCAAAAAGCTGCACCTTTCTTCATGATCCCAGCCCAAATGGCATGGGACAATACTATGCGCTATCCGCAGAAACACCTTCGACTTGCCAGAATTCAAGATCATCGACACGCGTGTCTCGACCAAAAATCGAAACCATCACGCTAAGACGTCCTTTCTCATGGTTGACTTCGATAACCGATCCGATGAAATTGATAAAAACACCTTCGGTGATCTTGACTCGGTCGCCCACCTGGACTTTATGTTTTTGAACAACGCCTTTCTTACGCTCTTCAAGCTCTTGCAAAATATTGCTGATCTCTTTTTCAGATAGAGCCGATGGCGTTTCGCCGCCTAAGAAATCAATAACACCCGCGACATTCTTGACGTAGGCCCATGATTCTTCAGTAAACTCCATTTTAATGAGTAGATATCCCGGCCAAATCCGTTTTTCGCTAACATGCTGCTGACCACGTTTCACCTCAGCAACTTGTTCTGTTGGAATAAGAATTTCAGAAATAAATTCATTCATCCCTTTAGAGACAAGTGCTTCCTCGATGTTTTTTTTGACTTTTTTCTCGTGGCTCGGGATCACTTGAACGACATACCAATATTGCATTATGATTCCTTTAACCAAAAATCATCCGTACAAGCGTTCCGATCCCCGTGACCGTCCCGCGAATAAACAAATCGCAGAGATAGATCATCAATCCAAAGACAAATGTTGCGATAATCACTGCCTTTGTACTCATCAACAGTTCTTCTTTTGAAGTCCAAGTAACCTTTTTCAGTTCATTGATGACTTCGCGAAAAAAACTTTGCTTCTTCTTTTGCGGTATAATTGTACTCATTCGATCCTTATCTACGAGTGCGGAGGGATTCGAACCCCCGACCCGCGGCTTTGGAGACCGCTGCTCTACCAGCTGAGCTACACACCCTAACCCAAAGCCGCGCAACAATTGCGCGGCTCGACAGTCACTTACTTAATGATCTTGGAAACCGTACCGGCTCCAATCGTGCGGCCGCCTTCGCGGATAGCAAAGCGTATGCCTTCTTCCATCGCAATTGGATGGATAAGTTCAGCTGTCAGCTCGACATTATCGCCCGGCATAACCATCTCTGTTCCTGCAGGAAGTGTTACTGTACCCGTAACATCCGTCGTGCGGAAATAGAATTGAGGACGGTATCCCGTGAAGAAAGGCTTATGACGTCCACCTTCGTCTTTCGTGAGAACATAAATAGTTCCTTTGAATTGCGAATGAGGCGTGCATGTGCCGGGAGCGGACAACACCATTCCGCGCTCAACATCGTTTTTCTCAATACTGCGCAGAAGAACACCAACGTTTTCTCCAGCTCGCGCTTCATCAAGAATTTTGTTGAACATTTCCAAGCCCGTCGCAACGGTCTCGCGCGTTTCGCGAATTCCGACGATTTGAAGCTTATCGTTCACACGTACAATGCCGCGCTCAACACGTCCCGTCACTACCGTACCGCGTCCTGAAATAGAGAACACGTCTTCGATTGGCATCAGGAAGGGTTTATCAACTTCACGTGCCGGTGTAGGGATACGATCATCGATCGTATTCATCAACTCTTTAATTTGCGCTACATAATGAGCATCGCCTTCCAGAGCTTTTAAAGCTGAACCGCGAATAATAGGTACGTTTTTATACCCTTTCGCTTCCAAAAGTTCAGTTAATTCCATCTCGACGAGTTCGACCAACTCTTCATCGCCCTTGCCGATCATGTCCATTTTGTTGAGAAAAACGACAATCGCAGGAACACCAACTTGACGAGCGAGAAGAATATGTTCTTTCGTCTGAGGCATCGGACCATCGGTCGCAGCGACAACGAGAATCGCGCCGTCCATCTGAGCCGCACCGGTAATCATATTCTTGACATAGTCAGCGTGGCCGGGGCAGTCTACGTGAGCATAGTGGCGGTTCGCCGTTTCATACTCAACGTGCGTTGAATTAATAGTAATCCCGCGCGCTTTTTCCTCTGGCGAATTATCGATCGAGGCATAGTCGCGATATTTTGCTGTTCCTTGATCTGCCAACACTTTCGTGATCGCCGCTGTCAGCGTCGTTTTACCGTGGTCAACGTGGCCAATCGTTCCAATGTTGACGTGTGGTTTTTTCCGTTGATACGTTTCTTTCGCCATTGTTCCTCCGTTAGGATCTTATTTGCCCAAGATAGGAATTGAACCTACGACCACTTGCTTACCATGCAAGTGCTCTACCACTGAGCTACCTGGGCGTTTCGGTTTTTCTTATCGTACAATTCACTAAAAAGCTTAAAGCTTAGCCGTCATGATCAAATTCTCGCAAGCCATTCCCAGGTTTACCCTCATGAATACTACTTTTGCCTATAAACAATCCGCGCTTTGGTCAAATCGTATGGAGACATTTCTACGGAAACGGTATCCCCGGCATATACTCGGATGTTCCGCATGCGCATTTTTCCGCACAAATGCGCAATCACTCTCATTCCGTTTTCCAAAACCACGCTAAAATGCATATTTGGCAATAATTCTTCGACTTTCCCATCAATTTTGATGGTCTCTTCTCTCGCCATGGGTTGGTACTTTGGTTAGTGATTAGCTAGCAAATGCTAACAATAAGACTATATTGAGGGGTTAAATGTCAATGGACTTTTGCAGCAAATGCGATTTTAGGATAAAATTCACGTATGAACATCGACCTTTCCCATATCGAAAAAAAAATCGAACAAATTAAAAATTCGTTTTCCGTGCGATCGTCTGAAGAAAAAATCCAGCTCCTCTTGGATATGGGCCGTTCACTATCATCTTACCCTAACGATCTTAAAATTCCATCATACCAAGTTTCAGGCTGTCAAAGCATTCTTTATCTTTCGTCTCGTCTCGAAAACGGCATAATTATTTTTAATGCACACGCTGACGCTCTGGTCTCTGCCGGCCTGGCGGCTCTTATGATTTTCATTTATAGCGGCGAGTCGCCCGAAACCATCCTCAACACACCGCCTCATTTTCTACTCGATTTGGGAATCCTCTCTTCCATAACCCCTTCTCGATCAAATGGCCTCGCCCACATTCATCAACGAATAAAAAAAGATGCCTTAAAGTTTTTATTATCAACGATGAAATCAATAGAACTCAATCCTGCGACGCCTTAAAATAGCTGCGTCAAAGTGAAAGGATTTTTCTATGGCCATTTCCGTGGCAGAATCTCAAAAACAAGTAACGCATTTTTTACGGGAATCGCCTTCTTTAGTTGCTCAGCAGCTGAACCGGCGAGCACTTCTATGGGATATTGCCGCCAAAGTCACTCTCGCAGCGCTCTTCGTAATCACTTCAGCCGTTGTAATCATGTCGGTTCTCGGAACAGCCATTTTCAGCAACGCATTTCTTGCCCTCACTGTCGGCTTGGCCATAGCGACTCCCCTGCTATTTCATTTCGAAAGAAAATTTGCGAATCGATCTCTAGAGATGAGATATGACGCTCGAGTTGAGATCGGAGTCTCTGAGCATTTACGCCAAGTAAGAACCTGGAAAGCTAATGA
>CAISYW010000027.1 GCA_903889795.1 uncultured Chlamydiae bacterium
ATAGCGCGAGGCCGAGCCGGGCCAGTCCTCTTCGATGCAGGAGATGGCGCAGCGATTCTTCGTTCCCATCCCAGCGGTCGAGTCCCATTTTCGATTGTGCGATCAGCTCATGTTTGGCGCTGGTCTGTTTGAGAAATCGCCGCTCATCATCTGTAAGGAAACTGTAGATTTTTTTTAGGATTTTTGTCTCGACAATTTGCCGAATTTCTACAGCGAGATCATGCATAGATAGCAAATCGATCAAATGGATGAGCTGTTTTTTGGATAGATGCAAGAGCGAATTGAGTGGAGATGGCGGCAGAAAATCGATGGGGATAAGGCGGTCGTGGGCGCCGATCAGGCTGTCCAACAGAACTTGCCGAAGATAGGCCCGGCCGGTTGGAAGCAGAGGATGAGTGGGGGATTTGCATGGGATTTCAGCAGCGAGAGAGAGTGCGAATCCTTCATCGAGCGCGCCGATAAAAAGCGTCTGTTCTTGCGGCGAATAGGATTTTAATGTGGGTAAAAACCAGGACCAGTGAACGCGCTCCAGCACACCTCCATTGGCAAAACCTTCATAGCTGAATGCGGCAAAAGAGGGAAGCTGCTTGAGGCTCTCGCGTTCCCCATCCGGTAAAAATTGGATGAGGCGGCTTTGCTTATCAGCCGGTTGGCGGCTCAAAAAGGCGTTGAGAATCATCTCGGCGGCTGAGCGCATGGGTTTCCGTTATAGAGGCGGATTTTCTTTCTTCAAGAAGATCTGGGGATAGAATTTGTAAATCATCCAGCCCGCTCCGGCTGCCATCAACAGCACCAGCGCGATGAGCGAAAAAAACATGATTCGGAATCGGGTGAGCGAGCTTTTGGTCATGACGATCGACCAGATGCTCACATAAGTCTGTTGATAGTTTTTGGCGCTGATCATTTCCTGATCTTGTTCGAGCGAAATGTCGGCAATGCGCGAGCGGTCGGAAATGACCGAGACATTGTCGTACTCCAGGCCGTTCACGCTGCCGGCGAGGAGCCGCTTGATCTTGGTTTCGATGTGACTATTGGGATCTTCGAGTACACCCTGGTGCTTGACATAGACAGCGGCGGTGATTTTTTGAGGAGGAGCTCCGGGTGTGTTTTCGGTAGAGGGAAAGGAGATTTGCACATCGGCGTCCAAAACTCCATCGATCTTGCGGATGGTATTACGGATCTGTTCGGCAAGGCCGGCGTTGAAGCGAATCGTCTCTTCGCGCTCAGTGGACATCAGTCCGGATTTGGCAAAGAGCGTTAATAAGTTCGTGCCCTGGATGCGCGGCAGTCCGTAGCGATTCAGCAGGGCCATCGCTTCCGTTGCGTGGTCCGCTTCTACCATGATGTTGAACTGATTGGACGGTCCGGCGGCTGCAGCGGCTCCGCCAGCCGAAGCCTGCACTTTCTGCGCGTTGATACCTTTCGATGCCAAAAAGACGACGATCTCGTTCGCGTCGCGCTCTTCGACGTTGTTGACAATCGACCGGTTGCTCTCGCACCCCGCGAATATCACGAGTGCGAAAATGGATAATGTTCGAAGAAACCTGCGCATAGCTCTTACTCAGTTTAACAGACGCCCACCCTTCTTATAGCATCTGGCTTGTTTGCACTGAAAGAATTTTCGCTGGGCATTATTAACCTGAGGGGTAAAAAGGTGACAA
>CAISYW010000028.1 GCA_903889795.1 uncultured Chlamydiae bacterium
GGACTTAACCTGGGTGCAACGGGCGCCGGCTCCTATCAGTCGCAATTTACGTTTGCTATGTCGAAGGTGATGTTCTGGGATTATTTGCATCCGGTTAATGCCCGGCTTGCTTTCAGCTATGTTCTTCCAACAAGCGTTACGGTCAGGGGATTCAATAACTACGGCGGAGGCTTTGGAACTCGTGCAAAAGTACATCCCGGCAATACGTTTAATGTTGATGCGTCGATCGAGATTAGTTTGACACAGCGATGGGTGTTGGCGACTGACTTCCTTTATACCGCAACAAACCGTACCCGATATTCAGGTTTTGAAGGAACCACAGAGAGTGGAGGCAGCGAGCTGGCTTCGATCGGAGGCGGGTATAACGACAATTTAAGCCTCGCACCGGCTATTGAATATAACTGGAGCCCTAACTTAGGTATTTTGGGTGGGGTATGGTTTTCGGTCTATGGACGCAATAGCTACAATTTTGTTTGCGGCGTCATCAGTTTTGCGTGGACTTACAAGGTTAATTAAATAGACAGGAGTTTTATGTCAAATGTACAAGGACCGAATGAGGGAGCTTCTTCTCCTATTTCTCCACGGGACAAAATTTTGTATGAGCAAGAATATCGACGCGGCGTGGATCTGTTTCAGCGCGCATTGGGTGAATATAATAAAGCTGACGAGATTCACAAAAAGGACGCGTTTCGCGAAGTGATGGACCGCGCCATGCAAGTACTGAATGAAACGGCGCGAGAATTGAAACGGTCGGATTTAATGGATCAAAACCAAAAGATTGCTCAATCTTATTCAGGGCTGCAAGATAACGAAATCGACCCTTCGCAGTTAGCTCAAAAATTGAAAGAGGCTAAAAAAACAGTTTAAAGATCCTATGCCGAACATATCTAATTAAAAAAGCCTTTTAATTTTTCAAGAAAGCTTTTTTGGTTAGGATGATTCTGCGGCGTTTCGAGCTGTTGAAATGAGCGCAGCAAATCTTTTTGTTTGTCGCTGAGACGAACCGGCGTTTCGACGCTGATCTTGAGTAACAGATCGCCGTGGCCATTGCCATGGACATTTGGAATGCCTTTACCGCTCACGCGCAAGACCTTTCCGCTTTGCGTTCCTTCAGGAATAATGATTCGGACGGTCTCTCCAAGCGGGGTAGGCATGTCTTTTCGGCAACCCAAAGCGCTTTCAATGAATGAAACAGGAACCTCGAGTACGACATCGTCGCCCTGTCTTTGAAATGCGGGATGGGGCTCCACGGTGATTGCAATAAATAGATCGCCTGAAGGTCCGCCTGCAAGGCCGGCTTCACCATATCCATTCATTTTCATACTCATGCCGGAATCAACTCCGGGAGGTATCCGAACGGTGATGTTTTGTCTTTCTTTTACGCGGCCTTCTCCGCCGCATGTTTTACAGGGGTCGGTGATCTGCTGGCCAGCCCCGTGGCAATGCGGGCAAGCGGCTACCATGCTGAAAAAGCCTCGATTTTGGAATACCTGTCCCTTGCCTTGACAAGTAGGGCAGGTCTTGATGCCATTTTTTGATTTGGCTCCGCTTCCGTTGCAGCTTTTGCAGGGAACCAGGTTCAAAATGGTAATGTCTTTGTTTAGCCCGCGAGCGGCTTCTTCGAAACGAATGGTGAGGCTGATCTGCTTGCTGGCGCCACGGCGAGCGTTGCCTGCTTCTTCAGGATTCCCGCCAAAAAAGGATCCAAAAACATCTCCTTGCCCGCCAAAAGCTCCCATAAAGGTCCGCAGAGCTTCTTCCATCGAGGAAAATCCTCCGCCCGGAAAGCCTCCGCCGCCCATTCCGGCCCCTTTAAGCCCCTCTTCGCCATATTGATCATAGATTCGGCGTCGATTTTCATCTCCGAGGACTTCGTAGGCTTCAGATACTTCTTTGAATTGCGCCTCCGCTTTCGCGTCGCCGGGGTGGCGGTCGGGATGGCATTCGAGCGCTTTTTTGCGGTAGGCTTTTTTAATCTCCGCTACTGAAACATCGCGGGGAATTCCAAGAGTTGCGTAATAGTCTTTCATAAGTCCAAATTAAATTAACGGGTATTTATGTCATCGCTTGCATGGCAACAAGAACCTATAAGCCAGCTAGCTTATTATTAATATAATAAAACCAAACTATTAATTCAATCAATAATTAGCAAACAAGCGTTTTGAGTGCTAAGAATTTTTATAAAAATTGACTTATAAAATTCTAAAATTTAGAAATTTATATAAGTTGCTCAGCAAATCTAATCTAATAACCGCGGCGCAGGGCGATTTTGATGCGCTTGGTTGCCGCTTTCGATTTAGCACGGCTCTTGACAGAGGGTTTGTCATAAAAACGGTGCGCTTTAGCGACTTTCATGATTCCTTCTTTATCAAGTTTTTTCTTTAAAGCTCGCAGAGCTTTGTCGATTGGCTCGCCGATTCTGACTTTTACGCTGGGCATTTACTACCTTTGTTTTGCGGTTATCATAATTTTGGATACCTTGCCCTTTAGGGCTGACTGTTACTCACAAGTTCCGTTTCGATAGGGCGCTCCGAGCTTTGCCATATGGATCCTCTGTCTCGCTCATAGCTGCTTTCAGCTATGAGCTTCACCAGTCGGACCGCTTACACTTCCATCTGGCTTTGCCTCGCCTCCCTCTAGAAATGAAACTTGTGAGTAACAGTCAGCCTTTGGGGATCGGTCCATTTCGTAAGTTGCCTACTATCTTAGTTTATTCAAGGTCTTTCCTTCAAGAATGGGTAAAAGGGCCGGGCCTCTTCTTGTTCGCAAGCAACTTCGGGATTGTTTTTGTTGGCCTCCATCGATTGTATTGATGTTGTTGAACATCAAAGAGATGCGAACGTATGGGTTTTGAGGAAAAGCCTTTTATGTTTTCTTAGGAAAGGTAGGCGAGGGGGAGGGGCGTCAAAGGGCTTTGCGCCCGGCTTGAAGCTCTTTGGCAGCAATCGGATGATAAAAAAGAGGCGTTGGGGTGAATATCCAAAATCGGGCGTGCGATGCTTAATCTCTTCTGAATATCCGCAGGATGAGGAGAAACAAGCAATTCATTATCAGAAAGCTCAAGGGCGGATTTAAGCAGGAATGGTTCGTTAAATTGAACTCCATCGTTTGTCTTTTGCCCTCTTAAGCAATAGCAGCCTCCCATTCGGGCATCGATAAGTACAGAAAAATGGCTTGGTTGGGAAGGAAGAAAGGCTTGCAAACTACAAAAACGGAGCAAGGGGATCTGCCATCCAAATGCGAGGGCTTTCGCCATTGCGACTCCAACGCGTATTCCCGTATAAGATCCCGGGCCTGTGCCAATGGCTATGAAGTTCGCTTGAAAAGATGGGTGTTGGTCGAATAGTTCTTGAATCTTGAGACCAAGAGATTTTGAAAGGCCTTCGCCTCCATCCATTGGTAAAAAAGCAATCGGGTTCCCAAATTGAGCGAGAATTAGATAGGAACGATTGCAGCTTGTATCAATAATTAGGCCTTGCATAGCCGAATATTATATGATTAACAGATGCTTTTTTTCTACAATTAACAGAGAGCTTGATTTGGCCAAGCCGAAAAACCGATTTTTGAGTCGCGTTCGGTATCTCGGGATTGCGCCATTATGATTGGGATGATAAAGTAACTTGCTTTTTGAATCGCTGCGATTTAATACCACTACTGTAGGCCAACATAATAGGGTCCTCCCTATTTTTGAAAAAAGATGGATATGGACGACGAAAAAATAACCTCGAAAAACCAGTCTGACGAAACACTGCCGGAAGAAAATACGACATCAAAGAAAGAAGCTGCTTTATCTGTTCTGCCTTATCCGGATACGCTTTATCTTTTACCGTTGAACCGCCGTCCTTTTTTTCCCGGCATGGCGGCTCCTGTCGTCATTGAGCCCGGGCCTTATTACGAGGTCCTCAAAATCGTTGCCAAAACGGATCACAAATGTTTGGGTCTTTTCTTAACGAAAAAAGAAGATGATAACATTTACAAGCTCGGACTCGACGATTTGCACAAGGTGGGTATTGTCGCCCGGATTTTGCGCATTATTCCAATCGAGCAAGGCGGCGCACAGGTCGTGCTTAACATGGAAAAGCGCGTTGTCATCGAAAAGCCGATTAAAAATAAATATCTTTGCGCTTCAGTCAAATATCACGAAGATACCTCATTGGAACATCTGTCGCGCGAATTGAAAGCCTATTCGATCAGCATCATTACGACGATTAAAGAGTTGTTGAAACTCAATCCTTTATTTAAAGAAGAGCTTCAAATTTTCTTGAGCCACTCGGATTTCACTGAACCCGGCCGCTTGGCTGACTTTGCGGTGGCTTTGACCACTGCGAGTCGAGATGAGCTGCAAGAGGTTCTCGAGACATTTGATATTCAGGATCGTATCGACAAAGCGCTCCTCCTGTTGAAAAAAGAGCTCGACATCAGCAAGCTGCAGAGCTCGATCAATCAGAGAATCGAAGCGACGATATCCAAGACGCAGCGCGAATTTTTCCTTCGAGAACAGCTCAAAGCGATTAAGAAAGAGCTGGGGATGGAAAAAGATGATAAGACGGTCGACTCTGAGAAGTTCGAAGAGCGGATTAAAAATCGCACGATTCCAGAGCCTGTGATGCGCGTCATTCGCGAAGAGATGGACAAACTCTCCGCTTTAGAGGTTCAGTCGGCTGAATATGGCGTATGCCGCAATTATCTCGATTGGCTAACGATCGTTCCGTGGGGTAACTACAGCAAAGAGACCCACGATTTGAAAAAAGCGGAAAAGATCCTTGAGCAGGATCACTATGGCCTGAAGGATATCAAGGAACGAATTCTTGAATTCATTGGCGTGGGCAAGCTCACGGGCGGCGTGAAAGGAAGCATCATCTGTCTCGTCGGCCCTCCGGGAGTCGGTAAAACGAGTATTGGTAAGAGCGTGGCTCGTGCCTTAAACCGTAAATTCTATCGTTTTTCTGTGGGTGGAATGCGCGACGAGGCGGAGATCAAAGGTCATCGACGTACTTATATCGGCGCCATGCCGGGCAAATTGATTCAGGCTCTCAAATATTCTCAGACGATGAACCCTGTGATCATGCTTGATGAAGTGGATAAAATGGGCTCTAGTTATCAGGGCGATCCGGCATCCGCTTTACTCGAGGTGCTCGATCCGGAACAAAACCGCGAGTTTCTCGATCACTATCTCGATGTTCCCTGCGACCTCTCCAATGTATTGTTTATCGTGACAGCGAACATACTCGATACGATTCCGGAGCCTCTCAAAGACCGAATGGAAATGATGCGTCTTTCGGGTTATATCCAAGCGGAGAAGATTGAAATCGCCAAGAAATATCTCGTGCCGCGCAATCGTAAGAAAATGGGACTCAAGGCAAGCGATCTGAATTTCACCAAAGGGGCGCTCGCGCAAATTATCAATGGCTACGCTCGCGAAGCCGGGGTGCGTTCATTGGAAAACAATATCAAGAAAATCATGCGCAAAGTGGCTGTGAAATTCGCGCGATTGGAAGATAGTAAAGGAAAAGGCAAACGGCGCCACAAAACCTTGGTTACAGAGAAAAATCTTTCCGAATATCTCGGTAAACCAATTTTTACATCCGACCGCTATTATAAACAAAATCCGATTGGGGTTTGCACGGGTCTTGCCTGGACATCGCTCGGCGGCGCGACTCTCTATGTCGAGGCGATTGAATATCCCGCAGAAAAGATTGAAATGAAACTGACAGGCCAGGCGGGCGACGTGATGAAGGAATCGGCGCAGATTGCATGGAGTTATTTGCATGGCCGTTCCAACGATTATGCTCCGGGGATTCCTTTCTTTGAGAAAAAGCAGGTTCACATTCACATACCCGAGGGGGCGACCCCCAAAGATGGCCCCTCGGCGGGCATCACGATGGTGACATCTCTGCTCTCGCTTTTGTTAAAAAAACCGGTGAGAGAAAATTTGGGGATGACAGGCGAATTGACATTGACCGGACGGATTTTGCCCATTGGCGGATTGAAAGAAAAGCTGATCGCCGCTCGCCGCTCGAAGGTCAATGTACTGATTTTTCCAAAAGAAAATTTACGCGACTATGATGAGCTCCCGGAATATTTGAAAAAGGGGCTCGAAGTTCATTTTGTCGAATATTACGACGATGTATTTCGTATTGCATTTCCAGAGATGGTTCATGGCAAATCCACCTTACCTGTTAAAAAAGCTCATCGATCCGCAGCAACTTGAGCAAAAATGCGCTGACCTGCGCGCTCGCCATCTGACGATTGCGACGCTCAATGGCTCATTTGATCTTTTGCATGCGGGTCATTTGTATATTATCCATCAAGCCTCATTGCAGGCTGATCGGTTGATTGTCGCTTTGAACACCGATTCATCCATTCAACGATACAAAAGCAGTGAACGGCCCATTGTTTCCTTGCAATATCGCCTTGAGATGATCTCTGCTCTTGAATTCGTCGATTACGTTACCTGGTTTGATGAAACGGATCCATGTGCGATTATCGAGAAAATGAAGCCGGATGTTCATGTCAATGGGAATGAATATGGAGAAAATTGTATTGAAGTCTCCGTTGTAAAGGCATGCGGCGCACGTCTGCATTTGGTCGATCGGATTCCCTCGCTTGCGACAAGTTCCATAATTGAGAAGATCAAACAATGCGGGTAATTGGCACGCTCTTCAATGAGGCAACGGCAGAGAGGTTCTCCAACTTCTTGAACTACCGCGGAATCGAGAATCGCAGTGAATCCGTTGTGGATGCTCCAACAGGGCAAACCGTTTTTCAGATTTGGGTTTCTGATGAAGATCGCATCGATGAAGCAAACGAATTATTAAAGCGCTTTGAAACCAATCCCTTTGATCCTCTTTTCGATGCTCCGGTCCGCCAAGAGCTTATCGAAGAAGTCGTTGAAGAAAAGCCGGAGAAAAAAAAGTTCTTTTCCATCGCGACTAGTTTTTTCTTAGGTCTTTGCGTTTTCGTCTATCTTCTCAATCTGGTGCAGGAAATTCCCATGCGCAGCTACAAGCTGTCCGAGCAGGAATTTCTCATGACGCCGATCCGAAAAGCTTTTCTTTTTGATCTGCCCGGCATTGTGCAGCAAACCGCTTCTTTTTTTGAAGAACATCAAATTAAGGCCGATCAGAAGAGTGAAGATTTAAGCTCCGATGTGCGTGCTGAGCTCGATTCCTTAATGAAGGCCCCCTACTGGCGCGGCCTATATGACTGGATCTTATTGAAAATCAAAATCGGAGATCCTTCGATCGCAGAAGGACCGATGTTCATTAAAATCCAGGAAGGACAAGTCTGGCGCTTTTTTTCACCATGCTTTTTGCATCGGGATCTCGTGCATATTTTATTTAATATGATCTGGCTGTGGGTTTTAGGGCGGCCTATCGAGAAGCGGATCGGAGTGTGGCGAACGATTGTACTGACCTTGGTCGTCGCCATCGTTTCGAACACGGTGCAATATCTCATGAGCGGGCCCTTTTTTATTGGTTATTCGGGCGTGGTGATGGGGTTGGCGGGCTTTATTTGGATGCGGGAGCGCATCGCTCCGTGGGAAGGTTATCCGCTGCAAAGGGCGACGATTCTCTTTCTCGCATTCTTTGTTCTCTCGATGTTCGTATTGCAGATGATATCTTTGATCGTGCAGCTCACAACGAATCTACCTTTTATTTTAAATATCGCTAATAGCGCTCACATTGTCGGTGCTCTCGTTGGTGCTTTATTAGGGCGGTTTTCCTATTTTGCCTGGAGGGTGAAATGAGTGTGCGCGATATCATCATTCTTGGCTGCTCCAGCCAGCAGCCCACTCGTTTTCGCAATCACGGCGCCTACCTGGTTCGTTGGAATGACGAGGGGTTATTATTCGACCCGGGAGAGGGGACGCAGCGACAGTTTATCTATGCCGAGATTGCTCCGACGGTGGTCAGCCGCATATTTATCAGCCATTTTCATGGCGATCATTGCCTGGGGGTCGGTTCCATGCTCATGCGTCTGAATCTCGACAAGGTGACGCAGCCCATCCATTGCTATTATCCGGCGAGCGGTAAAAAGAATTTCGATCGACTGCGATATGGCTGTGTTTATCGCGAAAATATCACCGTGGTGGAGCATCCGGTCAAACAGGCGGGGCTTGTCGAGGATGATGGTAAATTCAAAATAGAAGCAGTTTTCCTTGAGCATGGCATCGAAAATATTGGGTGGCGCGTTACAGAGCCCGATATGATTAAGTTTCATAAAGAAGAGTTGAAGCAATTCGGTATCGATGGTCCCCAAGTTCGTAAACTCGAGCAGGACAAAAAAATCAAAGTCGATGGTCGTTGGGTATCTCTCGAAGAAGTGAGCCATGTGCGAGCCGGCGATTCTCTGGCTTATGTCGTCGATACTCGTTTTTGTAAACAAGCCATAGAGATCGCGCGGGGCGCTAAAGTGCTTATTTGCGAGAGCACCTATTTGGAAGAAGATCGGGATAAGGCTGAAGAATACATGCATATGACAGCAAAGCAGGCCGCCCAATTGGCTAAAGATGCCGGGGTACAGCAGCTCATTATTACTCACTTTTCAGCACGTTATCGCGATCTCGAAGAGCTGGGCCGCGAAGCTCGTGAAGTATTTCCCAACACACTTGTTGCGGAAGATCTAAAACGCTTTCCTTTCCCTCGGTAAGGATTTGCAAAAGAATAAATCAAAAGCTATTAAAGATAAGAAACTTATGTTTATCTTGAATTTTTATCCTAAATAATCTAAAATTAAGATCAGAAAGAAGGAACGCTATGGCTTTTAAACCTTTGGGCGAGGGCGTGTATTTGAAGTGCCTGAAGGTGGTTGGTTGGAGTCTCACCAAGGGAAGTATAGACTACAAGTTGCTTAACGAAAATGGTGAATTTTTATGCGCCATTAAGGTTGCTCACGGAAAACACACGAAGAAAGAAGTTGTTGCTTTCAGTATTCAAAAAACGGAAAGAGAATTTAAAAAAAGGGGATGGCCATGGCCACCGCAAAAGAAATTAAAAAACACCTGAATATAGCATTAAAAGAAGTCGGCGAGATTAATCCCTGGTTCGACAAGAATTTTAATGCATGGATTTTCAGTCACAAAAACTATCCAGATGTTGAGTATGCAGGTGAATCGTCGGAAGAGGTTATCAAAAATTATCCACTGTACTTGCGCGATTTCATTGAAGAACGTCTAAATGATAATCTTGCCGCTCATATAGAAAAGGCCACAAAAGGACACGGTGGCAAACGCGAAGGAGCCGGACGACCAAAAGGATCAAAGAAAGAAGCGAAAAAAAGAGTTTATCTCCCGAAAGATGTTGCTGAATGGTTTGAGCAACCCAGCGCAATTCCACAAGTTCGCCAATTAATCGCTAAGGAAAAGCATTAAAAATGACGATTAATAATTGTGCTAAAATTTTACTCTAGGGAGACGCTGGGAAAGTGTATACTAATATTCCCTTAACATAAGGTTATGATAGAATCTTAACAAACTCGAGGGAACAGAAGGATGAAAATCATACCAATTAGCAATTCTGTCGCTTTTAATAAGAAAATTTTCGCATGTTTGGAAGAAAATTTCTCGTGTATGATATAATTTTCACTTCAATTCGCGGGTGTAGCTCAGTTGGTAGAGCGTCAGCTTCCCAAGCTGAATGTCGTGAGTTCGAACCTCATTACCCGCTTTTTTTCAGACTCAACTTCTTTTCCGGTGGGTTTTCGTATGTATACTGCCGTCGGTCTGAAGCTTTGATTTTTGAGGGCGAGATTTTGCGTTCCAATGTATTGCGGAGATCGAAGCCAACTTGCAGCAAGTTAGCGAGATCGAGCGAAATATTGGAGCGCAAAAGATGTCGATGAAAAATCA
>CAISYW010000029.1 GCA_903889795.1 uncultured Chlamydiae bacterium
CTTTTACAAAAGAGTGCTCTCCTTCCCATTCGATGAACTCAGCGCCTCCCTCACCCTGCCCATTTTCAGAAGAAAACGCGGCGTCTTCCCAGCGCAGCCGGCCGCTGGCGCTTTGAATTTTTCTCCGATGGAGATTGAGTACTAATGCACCACTCATCCGTCCACGGCATTCCCCGGGAACCAAACGATGAGATAACGGTGTCATGGGCATTCGATCAAATGAACAGTCGATCATTCGTTCACGGCCGCTATGAATCAACTGAGCGCTCATCGAGCCATCCGCGACATCGATTTGCAGTTTTTCATTATTGAAAGAAAATCGACCCTGGAAAGATTCGTTTCCCTCTTCCTGCCATTCAAACGTGCCCCGATCTACAGAAAAATCGGCATAAAACCACTTCGGTCGATTTTCCATCCATTGACCGGCATTTGAAACACTCCCTTCCAAAAGAGTAATATGAGGTTCGTCAATGGCGATATGTATATGTAATGGTTTTTGAAGATGAACGATGGAAATGCGAATTTTTTTCGCATGAATGTGAAAAGAAGCTCTTTGATTAGAACAATTCAGCAGAAGAGCGTCTTCGAGAACAAGATGGCCTTCTTGGAAGCTCAGTTGACGAAAGGCGATCTGGCACTTGAGTTTCCATTGGACAACACCTTGCAAGCCAATCGACAGCAAATCACGCCAAAAAAACAGGCAGCAAAAAACAATTACAAAAAAAATCCAAATCGAGCGGCGCACACATTCACCTGATTCATTCCCAAGCTAAACAAATATTATCATTTGTGGTAACAAACACAAATGGGTATTATTAATTACCTGAACGGCTCAACACCTCCGCTCGATTTTGTACATTTTTTGAGAGCAACTCGGCTTTGTACATTTTTTAGGATCGAAGGGCTCGAGATATTTGCCTGCTGAAGCGGTCCTAAAAAATCTAGAAAGTCGAGAGAAATCTTATACAAGGGAAACTGTCTTGAAAGCGATAAAAAAAATCATCATTTCAATCGCTCTAATCGCTTTATTGATCGGTATCATGATTTTGGGGATTCTTTTTTTCGTTCGCGTGGAAAAGAACCACAAGCATCTAACCCTCTACGGCAACGTAGATGTGCGCCAGGTCGATATCAGCTTTCGCGTGAGTGGAAAAGTGGAGCGGCTTTGCTTTGAAGAAGGAGATTTCGTCCATGAGGGAGCGCTCATGGCCGTTTTAGAAAAAACTCCCTATGATGATCAGGTAAGACAAGCAGCCGCCAATCTCGAGTCCATCAAATCCAACTTGAAGAATGCCGAAATTCTCTTAAAACGGCGCAAGGAACTCATCACGTCGGGCGGAGTCTCGCAAGAAGATCTGGACAATACTCAATCAAACAGAGATCAGCTGCAGGCCGATCTCTACGCAGCGGAAGCAGCCCTTGCCATATCAAGAGACAACTTGAATTACACCAAAAGTTACTGTCCAACAGACGGAACAATCTTGACTCGCATCCGCGAACCGGGGACCGTTGTTAATCCCTCCAATCCCGTCTACACCCTTTCCGTCGCATCGCCCGTATGGATCCGAGCCTATGTCGACGAACCGCATCTCGGCCAAGTCTTTTTCGGAATGACGGCAGAAATTCATACGGACACAAAAGGTGGCCCGGTCTATTCGGGAAAAGTAGGATTCATTTCACCCGTTGCCGAATTTACCCCCAAAACCGTACAAACAACCCAACTGCGCACGGATCTCGTCTATCGCCTTCGGATTTATGTCGACAATCCCGATCAGGGATTGAAACAGGGCATGCCCGTTACAGTCACACTGAAAACAGCAAAAAATCAAAATGAGAGCAATGGTGAGTGAAACGAATCTTGTCGAGATTCAGAACATCACCAAGCAATTTACTCCCCTGTCGCCTCCAGCTTTAAAAGAGATCAAGGCGAATTTAACCCCCGGCCAAATTATCGGTATCGTCGGACCCGACGGTGCGGGAAAAACAACTCTCATCCGTCTGATTGCCGGTCTATTAACGCCAACCGCAGGCCATATCACCGTCTCCGGC
>CAISYW010000030.1 GCA_903889795.1 uncultured Chlamydiae bacterium
AATGGGCAACGTCCTGTTCAAGCGCTGTGATGGCGAGATCAATCTGTTCCATCGCAAAGTTACTTTGCTCTTCTAAGATTTCCTTGAGCCTTCGCGCTTCGACAGTCAGCTCAACATAATCATTCCACAACTTTGAGCGGATCGAAGGATTGAGATTTTGCTTGAAAATAGGCAGCAAATCGCGCCGGGCTTCCCAAAATTCGCGAAAACGGGGCGTTCCTTCTTGAGAAATCGTCCCACGCATAAACTCTAATCCCAAAGCAATTTTCTCTTCAGGTGTGGGAAGTTGACTCAGTTTCAATAAATATTCCTGAAATGATTCGCTCATCGACGTTATTTTGAAATGAGCGGGTTCCGGAGATTCAGGAGTTGCGGATTCCGAGGAAATGGATTCAGAAGGGGTCATCATAAAACCTAATGGAAGAAGACAATGTTAGATGAAAAAACACGTGTAGAATCTTAAATGACCAGCAATTTTTCTGGAAGCAATAAGATTAAAAAAATATTCCCTCTAGTGATTTTCCCTCGGAAATAAAGATATTTTTTGACTTTTCAGAGAGATTCCGCTAAACCTCTAAAATCATCTCCGAGGTTTTCATGGCACGTCGTTTTGTAATTTTAGCCATTGCTTCTTGTCCCCTTTTAGCCGAACAAGCGAATGATTTTGACAAAAATTTGCTCCCCGCAGCCCATTCCTGCACATTTTGTCAGAAAGATCGCGCCGGCCCGGTCATATTAAAAGCGAGCTTTCTCATCTGGCAGTCAAAAGAATGGGGATTTGAATTTGCTTCGAAATCACGCTTGGCATCGGACCCTGCTTCAGACACCCAAACCTTCCAGCAAAAGCTTTCCATCCCCGATTTTTCCTGGAGTCCGGGTTTCAAAGTCGATCTCGGCACCAACCTTCCCTATGACGGATGGGATTTAAACAATCGGTGGACTTACTATCATGGCGACTGCACCAATTTGAAAAAACACTTCGATTCGCAAATCGCCCCGACAGGATTTGGAATCGTGCCTCTATGGCATTATCCATTCTTCGATATCGTTGAACCCGGCGCACCCTTACGATTCCAGACGGCTTCAGCAAATTGGAATCTTTTTTTCAACTCATTCGACGTCGATCTTGGACGATGCTTTTCTCCCATGAAATCACTTCTTCTTCGAATGCATATGGGCGCGAAAGGCTCCTGGATTCGCCAACGCAGCCATGTCGAATATGAACACAGCACGACCGTTAACGGAATCATTCAGCCTCCTACAGAGGAAGCCATTCAATTTCTCAGCAGCCGAATGGCCTATACCAGCCGCGCATGGGGCATCGGTCCGCGCGGCGGCTTGGAATCTAAATGGAAATTCGGGTGGGGGTTCAGCCTGGTGGCCGAGGGAGCATTTTCCTTCTTATGCACCTATATGGATTTAATGAATTCCTATCATGATCGACTCTACAACTTTTCGAGATCTGTAAATGAAAACAATGATTTGCAAATGAAAGAGCATCGATGGGAACTCATTCCTGTCTTCGAAGGCAATATCGGAGTTGATTGGGGTTACTGTTTCGGCTGTAAAAATAAACCGATCTATATGGGGATAACGCTTGCTTACGAAATGCAATATTGGTGGTCGCAAAACCATGCTCAGAGAAATTTCGCCGTCCAAGCTCCCGGAAACATGTGGGATATGCGCGGCGATTTGCAAATGCACGGCTTAACGGCTTCGATTCGTTCGGATTTTTAGACCTAAGAGGACATAATGAAGATCTACTCTCTTGTTTTTAGTACGCTATTCGGTGCCCAGCTCTTCGCAAGCCCTACGGTCGATAACGAATTGCGATCCGCTCGATCTTGCATTGGATGTTCATGCTCTCCGGAATCCTATGGCGCAGCTCTTGACGTAAGTTTACTCATATGGCAAGCGCGCGAAGAGGGGTTGAACTTTGCTCTAAAAAACACTTCCCGATTGGCGCCTGCGAGTAATTTAATCGACGTCAATGGCCGCATGAAAGGAATTCATTTCGGCTGGGAGCCTGCCTATAAGATCAATTTTGAACAGGCCTTTTCGAATTCATGGGATTTCGATATGCGCTGGACCAGTTTTTACACTCGCTCGACCGCCAGCTATCACACACAAACCAATGCAGCGACGGACAGCGGTCTTTTGCCCATTTGGGTGTTGCCGCAGAGCTATCATGGAACGAAAAACGTCTTCGGTAAAGCACGAGGCGTCTGGCACCTTCATCTCAAAACTGCGGATCTCGAGCTTGGTTATCTTCCTTTTTTGACAAATAAACTCAGCCTGCGGCTTCATTGCGGTTTAAAGGGCATTTCCATTTCCCAGCTATTCACGGTTCGCTATTCGGAAGGAATCGACGATGGAGCCTTCACCCTTCTTCCATCAAAAGCGGCTTCGAGAAACCGCTGTCTCGGATTAGGCCCTCGTTTTGGATTTAATTCCCAATGGCGGCTTAAAAAGGGCTGGTCTCTCATCGCCGATGGAGCCACCTCGCTGTCGCTTTGCGTCTTTAATCTCAAGAGAGAAGACGTCGATCAGTCGATCAGCGACAATGGTTTAAATTCTTATAATGAGCAGTCAAAATTCCGGGAAAGTTTTTATGCCTACCGTCCGAATTTTGAAGGCGTGCTGGGAGCCGGATGGAGCACCTGTTATGGATGCCGAAAACAATATAGCTTTGAGCTCAAGGCAGCTTATGAGGTGCAGTATTATTGGGAGCAAAACATGTTGCGGCAAATGTCGGCGGAACCGATCTCATTTTCCGCATTCTCAATAAGAGGCGATTTGCATTGCCACGGGTTCACAACAACATTTCGATTTGGATTTTAAAGGAGTCGGACACATGAAAAGACAACTGGCTCATATAGGCGCCTTTCTCGCCTTGACAATGAATGGATTGATGGCCGATCCATGCTGTACAACCCTTTCACCGCACCAGCCCTGCATCAAAGCGGATTTATCCACTCAGGCCAATGTTTATACCCAACTCTCCTTTCTCTATTGGGAATGCGGAGAAAGAGGCCTGGATTATGCGTTAAAAAACAAAGGCGTGCAATCCGACTCGGACATCTCGGTTCATAAGCCCGTCTTTAAATGGGACCCTGCTTTCCGTTTTATTTTGGGATACCACCTTCCGATCGACAACTGGAAGATTGATTTTTCCTATTCTCACTTTTCGCAACATCTCTATAACCATGTCGACGATTCCGCAGATACCTTGGGCCGAGGAATTCTCTCTGTTTGGACCTCTCCGGGGGCGTTTTTATCACAAAACCTTTTCGCGAGATGGAAAGAAGCCACTGCAAAATGGAAAATTCACGCTAATTTATTTGATCTGATGTTACGCCACGATCTATGGATTGGAGAGGCTCTTTCTTTTCAGCCCGCCTTCGGCTTGAAACTGGCTTTACTCCAGCAACGCTACAGGGTGTTTTACGCTCCCGGCAACAATACCTCCACTCAAACTTTCTTGAGCTCCACCATCAATATGAATAATCGTTCGTTGAATATTGGACCCGGCGTCGGATGCGGCAGCCGATGGAAATTAAGCCGCCATTGGAATTTATTCGGTTCTTTATCGGGAGCGCTGCTTGGAGCGAATTTTCAAGTCGGACGCAATGAGTTCGACGTCTCCTCTACAACTGAAACCATCATCGGCTCATATCGCGATACGGATAAATATTGGACTTATCGCCCCCAAGGAGCCTTGGTATTCGGCATTCAATGGGGCGGTTGCAGCTGCAATAAGACAAGCTCTCTTCATTACGCTTTGAGCGCGTCCTATGAAGGGCAATACTGGTGGAAACAAAATATGCTGCTTCGCCATTACGACGCACCGATCGCTCAAAGCCACACGATGGCTCCCACCCAGGGAGATCTCTTTTTCCAAGGGCTGAACATCGATCTGTTATTTGATTTTTAAGTATACTGCTGTCGGCCTGAACATTTGATTTTTCATCGACATCTTTTGCGCTCCAATATTTCGCTCGATCTCGCTAACTTGCTGCAAGTTGGCTTCGATCTCCGCAATTCATTGGAACGCAAAATCTCGCCCTCAAAAATCAAAGCTTCAGACCGACGGCAGTATAGAATTATTCGTTTTGTTCGAAATCTTGCAGGATCAATTCTTTCAATCGCTCAGGATCCAGTTCTTCAACATTCAGCCAACGAAAGAGCGGCTCTTTGCGAAACCAGGTGAATTGCCGCTTGGCATATTGGCGGGATGCCTTTTTAAACTGGGTTAAAAAATATTCCCGATCATGGGTTGTTTGGGGGCTGTCTAAAAAGGCCAGCGCTTGTCGATAGCCAATCGCTTGTTGAGCGGAACTGTTTTGCCTGAGTCCCTTTTGTTCCAACTCTTTCACCTCTTCTAAAAAACCATTTCGAACCATCTCTTCGCAGCGCAGCTCAATACGCGAATAGAGCTTTTCTCGCGGATAATAAATAAACCAGCAGCGAAAATCATAGTCTTGCTGTTCAATCTGCGCCGGTTTGGAAAAATCACTGACTCGTTTTTCAGAGATCGCCATGATCTCGAGAGAGCGAATAATTTTGTGACGATCAAATTCCGAAATGGTCGCGGCATAGGTCGGATCAAGGATTTGCAGACGCTCGAACAGCACTTCAACACCGAGATCATGCATTTGACGCTCGAGCTGCTGTCTCACTTCAGGAATGGAGGGAGGACCCTGGGGCGGGCCATAAAGAAGCCCATGGACATAAAAACCGGAACCCCCGACAACGATGGGGACATTATCGCGGACCAAAATCTCTTTGATTGACTCTTGCGCTGCCTTATAAAACTCTGCGACATTGAACGATTCGTTCAAATCGCAAATATCAATCAAATGGTGGGCAATCAGAGTTCTCTCTTCCGGCGTCGTCTTAGCGGTTCCTATATCCATGCCGCGATAGACTTGGCAAGAATCGGCAGAGATGATCTCGCCCCCGATTGCTTGGGCAAGCTTGAGAGAAAGATGAGTCTTTCCTGACGCGGTCGGTCCCGCAATCACGATCACTCTCTTTTTTCGACCCCAAACAGGCACCTTTTGGCGTTGAGGCGACAAAAGAAGGGAAGATCCGCTTTGAGCCTCTTTCACAAGTTACCTCGACTTTGTATATTTTTTAGAACCGCCTGGCTCGTCTATTTGCTCGCGGCCGTTCGACCGAAGGTCGAACTAGGCGATTAAATTAAACAGGAAGGGGTTTTTAACCCCTTCCTGTTTAATTTAACGCCTCAGCAGGCAAATATCGCAAGCCCTTCGGTCCTAAAAAATGTACAAAGCCGAGGTTACGGCGTATATTGGGTGGCATCCTGTTCAGTTTCAAAAATCAAAAGAATTTTTTCAAAGCCGGCTAGCTTGATAATTTCCATGACTTCCTCACCGATCGAAAAAATAACCAGGGCGCCTTTTTTTGTTTTCAATTTTTTTGAAGCAGAGAGAAGCAGACGCATTCCTGCGCTGCTGAGATAATCGACACGCAAAAAATCGAGATAAATCAAATTGTGTTTCTCATCGCTGAGAGAATTGATTTTGCGCTCGAGAATCGGAATTGTTGCGGCATCAAGCCTGCCATCGAGGCGTAAAATCATTTTTTGATCGATTTCTTCCAGATCAATGTGCAGGCTGACGCTCATAAATCTATTTCCTTATGGTTGAACAACTTCTAAATGAACTCGACGGCCTAAGCGCACGCCAATAATCATTGCCAATGTTCGCAAAGATCGGATCACATTGCCCTTACGACCGACGACTTTACCCACATCTTCGGGTGCGACGCGGATTTCGATCAAGGTTCCGCCCTGACCATCCATTGAGCGAATGTCGACCTTTTCAGGTTGATTTACCATATTTTTTACTAGATACGCGACAAATTCATCCATATTTTTCCTCCTATTTGTGGAGAATACGTGAATGAATCCATTGAAAGCAAATCTCAAGTTAATTTTGAAAGATCCTATCATTAAGAAGACTCTGGGAAACCCCATTCCGCGAATCTTTTGATTCTTTTCGCGTACTAACGATATCTATGTCGCCTACTGAAAAATAGGCCATTCTTAACGCCTTCCCTTGGCGATCATTTGCCGTATTTGTGGAAATGAGCTCGGCTTTTCGATCCAATCAGCGATATCTTTTGGCAATCGCTCTACTTTTGTCGGTGCTTTCTTTGTTCCTTTAGGACGCCCAGCCCCCGCTCTTTTTCCCCCTCAGCCTTTGGTTTCTTTTTCCATCAAAGACCTGATTCGACGATAATTTGGGTGTACCATCTTTATGGAGACTCTGGGAAGCATGAGCAAGCATTCCATTCTACTTTTTCATCCGTTTTTTCCTGGCCATAGCAAACAGACCAAACGATTTCTATTTACAAGATTTATTTTTCTTACCTAAACTCCCCAGCCAATTCATTTACAGATATTTATATGCATCGTTTTCTTTTTCTTCTTTTTGCCGTCCGCGTTTTTGCGGAACCGATTGAGGACTTAACTCCATCCGCTCCGGAAGAGATCGCATCGTTGCGTACCGATCTTTTGATTGATGGCGTGATCAATCCCCTTTCAGGGCAAATCGCCTGCACGGAAATAGATTTGCATATCCATGCTGCGCAAGATCTGATCCTGCGGCGAACCTATATACCCCCGCAGGTTTTGGGCCGCTACGAGAAGAAAGACAAGCATGATCGGTTTGAGTTGGCCATCGCTTTAAGAGCTTACAAAGGCTGGAGCGTTCTCTCGCATCTTTGGTGCGGCATCAATTTTCATTCGCACCATTTTCAGGTACCCGATCCAAGTGGATGCGTTCTGGAATTTCGGCTAAAAAACCGGATAGGCACATTCGTTACACCCTCTTTTGGAATGAGCAATCTGCGCGGCGAGGAGCCCTGCTCCGCTGCCGATTGGCGCAACACGAAACTGTTTGTTGACGACACGTGCGCGCGCGTACAAACTCCGGATGGGACTGAGCGTATTTACCAACGCCTTGCAGATTTCTCATATCGGCTCGAACAGGAAATCCTGAGTAACGGCAAAGTGATTCGCTATGAGTATCAAAATAATCGATTAGCAAAAATTTCCTCAACCGATCCCAGCGGACAGTTTATCTATGCGTCGATCGATGTCCAGGATCTAAAACACTTCACAGGATCGGACGGAACGCGGGCTGATTATTCTTATGAAACCCGCACCATTGAGGGGGACAAGAAGAAGCTTCACTTCAAACGTTCGATGAA
>CAISYW010000031.1 GCA_903889795.1 uncultured Chlamydiae bacterium
AAACTTGTTGAAAATGCTTTTTTCCCGATAAAGTCTTTAGTATTAACGGCTGCCGCTTGGCTTGGTTTACGTGCCATTACTGGAGGTATAAAGGGTGTTTCGGTTCCTTCTCAAATCCACAACCGACCAATTGGATTAGAGACTTTTAAACCAATTTGTTGAAAGAAGTTCATCTAACTGAAGATGAATATTTTGCGCTTATTTTATCATTCATCAAAAGATGCTGCAATTTCCAAGAGTTTCTTCCAATCGCGAGTTCTGAATCTGTCCCATCGTCCTCAATTCTCTGAACACAAAATCTAAAAACCAAAATTTATCAAAGGTTTTCTCCGTTAGGCGATAGACGGTCCAATCGTTTATAGGAATGCCGCCTATTTTTTGATAAAATCTAATGGCATTTTCATTCCAATTGAATACCGACCAGTCTAACCTGCCGCATTTTCTTGCTTTGGCTATTTTTGCGGCTTCTTTAAAAAAAAGCGTTCCATAGCCTTTTTTCCGATAAGGCTCTTTGATATAAACATCTTCGATATAAATCCCTCTTTTGCCTAAACTTCCGGAGAAAGTTTGATAAAAAATGAGATATCCTATGGGAATATGATCCTCTTCAGCGATCAAAGCTTCTGGGCCTTTAGGATCATGAAAAAGCACTTCTTGAAGATTTTTTTCCGTGGCTGATACCTCAATTTTTTCAAAAGCTGCGAGCTCCTTGATCATCTGCAAAATCACAGGAACATCAGCAGGAACGGCCACTTTAATTTTAAAAAGATGGCTCTTTTTCATATCTCACCTCGTGGCATAAATTTTCATTCGGTACAAAATAGCTTAAACTTCAGGCAGAGTCAATTGAGCCGTTTCGCGCTAGGTGGCTCGAGAGCACAGATATGTTTCTTGCCAAATTTACTACGATTGTAGTAATCTAACCTTTCATCAGAGGAAGTCCATGAAAAAACGGATCTTTGGGGAGCTGGAACTTTCTATCTTAAACGTTTTAAAACAAAACGGATCCGGATGTACTGTTCACGACGTATTACAGGCGCTAAAAAACGAAGATAAGTACACAACAATCATGACGGTTATGAACCGTTTAGTGGCTAAAGGAGAGCTTCATAGAGAACGCGATGGACAATCCTATCGATATTCTCTGCAAGTTCAAAAACCTCGTCTTAGCTTGTTCGAGAAATGGAAGCAAAGAATTTTTGATGGGAAGTCAGCACAGATGATCAGCTATCTTCTTGAGTCCGATCATGAGATCACTGATGAAGAACTCGAAAAGCTCGAAAAAATGATCGAAGCGAAGCGTAGTGGAAAATTATAATGAACCCTGAACTTTATTGGATTTACCTGTTCAATATCATTATCAATAGCATTCTTTCTTTTTATTCATCTGTTTTACTCGTTTCGCTTTTTGTTTATTTTTTAAGAATCAAGAATCCTCGTGTTCAATCTTTTTGCTACCTGCTTCCATTTTGCAAAATCTGGCTTGATCTGTTTTTTTATTGCTTTTCTAGTTGGGCGCTTGCGTTTAACGTCAATCCGCTCCTTGCTCTGACAGGAACCAGAACGCTGCGCGTCCAGATTGATCCATTTTTTGGAATTCAATTCTGTATGCAGAATGGCCAAACTTTTAGTTTGGCAGACGTGGTTGCCTTAAGCATTGGCTTGTTTTGGGTCCGAGTCATCGTGATCTCGATTGGTTCAGGAGCGGTCATTGCCCTCATACTATGTTGGGTCCGTTTCGTTCGAGATGGTAAACGCATTAATCGCATCATACAAAATGCCTTGCCGATTCATCGATTTATTTTGAACCCTAAATTGAAATCCTGGGTGAACAAAATGAAAGTTCAGTTTGTCGCATCACCCGAGATACACTCACCTTGCGTCGCCAGAAAAAAACTTTTATTTCCTTCTTCTTTGATCGATGTCCTATCTCAGCAGGAATTTGAAGCAATCATCGTTCATGAAATGACCCACTTACGATGCAAAGATTGTATCATACGGTTGATGTGCTGGCTGATTTCAGCGGTCTTTTGGTGGATACCCACGCAATGGTGGCGTAAGCGCGTGGAAGAGCTTCAGGAAAAAGCTTCTGACCAGGCAATCTATCAATTTGAAATTTCGAAATTCGCTCTTGCCGAGGCCGTCTTAAAAGCAGCTCGAAATACTCAAGTATCCAACCTCAGGTCAGTCATTTCATTTATAGAGAATCGAACGATCCTCACAAACAGGATGCAAACGATTTTACAACAAGAACCTACACAACGAACTTTAGGCGGGAGAACCATTCAATACGGACTCTTGGGTCTCAGCCTTTGTTCGATTTTATTTGGTAAAATGTGGATTTTCTAATTTTTTTTGAAACCAAACTACTACAAATGTAGTAAAGGAAAGACAATGAAGAAACTAGCAATGCTTGGATTTTTAATGATGACTGCACTCGGCTCGGAACCGCTTTTAGGAGCTACCCAGGATCAAATTCTCAACCTTAAAGAACTGAACCAAAAAGAAATAGATGGCTTTTCACAAGGAAAACTGAACGACCATATTCTAGAGTGTTCCGAAGGCACTTACTTACCCCTGAAGATGGTACTCACAGGTGAATTTTTGGCGCTGGAGTCAGCGGCTGAAACGCCTCTGTATCTAAAGATCCTCAAAACTTGCTATATTCGATGCGAAGAAAAAGAAAATTTTCTCTTCAGCACTGATTTACAAGAATGGAAAGAATTTTCCGAATTTTTCACTGGCCGAGTAAATGTTTCGGTGAAGGCTCAAAAAGACGGTACAATTGCTGGACTCGAGTTGGAACTCAACCAACGAAAATCATCATAAATCAGCTATTGATCTTGAGTCTCGCTTTCAAAAACGCGAGACTCACTGTTTAAGTCAGATAAGTCATTTATTTAAAGAAGTTTAAATCGCCCGCTGTTGCATGAAACTGCATTGTATGCTATAATTAAGAATATATTTACGGAGATTGTGCACTCATGCGCAAATAAGTTTGATTCCATTATTCATTAACCTTAACTACGGATCAAACTTATGTCTCAGCTTCTTATTCATTTACGTAATATTTTCAAGTTTTTTGGCCCGAAGAAAATCTTCGATGGTATCTCTTTGTCCATCAGTTGCAGCGAATGCTTTGCAATAGTCGGCGAAAACGGGTCGGGAAAAACAACCCTTTTGCGTCTTTTAGCATCGATTGATGTTCCTGACGAGGGAACAGTAGAACGTTCCAAAGGGCTTTCAACCGGATACCTTTCCCAAGAACCTCCCGATTTTTTGGTGCAAACGGTACGTGAGTATCTTTTCAGCTCATTACATCAGATCGAACAAACGATGGAATCATTGCAAGATCGTTTGGATGACCCGATGATTCTGGAGCAATGGGCGGCCCTTCATGAAGAATTTGAACGAAGAGGCGGTTATTCGTCCACGCTCAATGAAATAGTTCATGGATTATCGCTACAAATTGATCTGGATCGTTTCCTGAACACGTTAAGCTGCGGCGAACGGCGTCGCATCGATCTGGCCAAAGTGCTTTTAGACAATCCGGATCTGTTGCTGCTCGACGAGCCAACCAACCATCTCGATCATCAGAGTATTAATTGGCTGAAAGGCCACATAAGGCAGCGCAAGGGCGCTACAATCATCGTTTCGCATGATCGACGTTTTATCAATGATACGTGCAATCGATTGATCGAATTGAAAAATCAGCGATTGACGCGGTTTGGCGGCAATTATGATTTTTATGTGACTGAGCGCAATCGATTGATTGAACAGCAAATTCGAGCGTTTGAAGAGCAGCAAAAAGAGCGCTCCCATCTCGTTCAACAAATTCGAGCAACGACATTTTCCAAGGGGAAACCGCCTCCTCCCAAGGATCGCGATATTATGGCATATGACCAATGGGGCGAATCCCATCAGCGCTCGGTGAAACATCGGCTTGACCAGATGAAAGACCGTCTGGAGAAGATTGATGCTGATCCTCTTGTTCATCCACGCCCCAAGTCCATTACCGGAATCGTTTTTCATGATTCGTCGTTTTCGGCGCCGATCGCCATCGAATGGGAACAATTATCTAAATCTTTTGATGGAAAGGTTGTTTTCCAGGATCAAACAAATGCCTTGAGAGCCAATGAAAGGCTTATTGTGACAGGACCCAATGGCTCGGGTAAAACTACCCTCTTTAAATGTCTCCTCAAAGAACTGGTCCCAGATACGGGAACCATTCGCATCAATCCTTCGGTTCGCATGGGTTATCTCGACCAAGATGGCGAAATGCTGCCTTTCGATCAAACGCCTTTGGACTATCTATCTCATAGATTTGGCCTCGATGAAACCCAGATTCGCTGTGAGCTACATAGGGCTGGTCTAGATGGGGCCGATCTCTTGCGCCTGCCCTTTCAGTCGATAAGCGCCGGCCAAAGAAAACGCTTGATGATCCTTTCTCTGATCTTGGCCAGACCCAATGTCATTCTTCTCGATGAACCGACCAATCATCTGGACCTTTTGACTCTGGAAGCCTTGGAAACTGCCCTGCTTAATTTTTCAGGGGCCATCTTGGCGATCTCTCACGACGCGACATTTATCGAAAAATTCGCGACAAGACAACTTTCGCTGTAAATGATTGACTATTAATGGCAAAGTTGTGGCTGATGCAATTCCTAATGCCAAATTTATCACGATTAAGGGTATGAATCATGTTTTCTTTAACCGCGCTCTGGAAGAACAAATAGCCAAATTGGTGGCGGATCGTTTGAAAAAACATTGATAGGCTAACTGGAACAGAAGGAAACAAATATGAATATGAAAAAAAAATTAGCCCTTTACTCAACTCTTGCGGAATGGTGGCCATTGCTTTCACCGCCTCAGGATTACGAAGAAGAAGCCAATCTGTTTTTAGATCTTCTCCGTCGCAATTGTCATCCTTTAAAACACGTACTCGAGCTCGGGAGCGGAGGCGGAAACAATGCCAGTCATCTAAAAAAGCACTTTGCCATGACTTTGGTTGATCTTTCTCCTCAAATGCTCGCAGTGAGTAAAAAA
>CAISYW010000032.1 GCA_903889795.1 uncultured Chlamydiae bacterium
GAAATCAAAAAGAACTATCAGATCAATTGCACTCGACAATGGCAGGACTTCAAAAAGAACCAGAAACAATACGAAAACTGTTTCAGGCTAGGGATGTTCGTTATGCCGCCTGAGTCACCTGTTTGCCGAGTGGATTAGTAATCCAAACACAGCGAATAAACAGCTCATCGCGCTCATCAGCCCATTTTGTTGTCCTTTTGAATGTTCGAGAGAAAAGACAATGGATCCACTGTATTCACCGCCTGAAAAGAAATATTGAGAGCAAATTAAAAAGATGAACCAGACCCAAGCATTATCTCCTAAAAAATGTATCGGGATTAGACCCATCATCCCCGTAGCAATCGCTAATCCAAAAGTCGAATAGATGCAAGTCTTGTTTCTTCCTCGTTTATCTCCCACAAAACCATAGTAGGTAGCTCCCGCCGGATAAAAAAGACAGGAACCAATAAAAACGAGACAGTAAGAGAAAAAAACAGCACTCCACGCAGTCTCTTGTCGAAACATCAGTTTTGCCAGGAACGGGGCTGTAAAAGCGTAGATGGCCATATTATAAGCCTCGGTCATGCTTGCAACCCAGCCGATCCAAACCTCTTTTGGCAATGCCTGTTTTCTCACCATTTCTTCACCTATAGAAATTTTGGATGAATTCGTCGTTGTCCCTGAACATTTTGCTCTCGTAATCGTTACGATAATTTATTTTACCAAGAATCATCCACGATCGCTGCTTTTAAAACGATACCGCAGGTGTGTTGCGTATGTATACCGCTCGTGATTCAAAAATCGGTTCTGTCTGCGTCAGATAGCCATTGAATATGAATCCGCCTGCATCGCCCAACTTCAAGAAGTTGAGCTGTTTCGGCGCCGGCTTTACCTGATTCAAATTCAAGGCAGTTCCTGGACATAATCCGATTTTTGAACCACTCCCGGTATAACTGGAGTTTGAACAAAATAGTGCCGACCTAAAGTCTTAAGATGTAAAAATTATTTAAATTGATCACTTTATAATTAGACGAGCTGACAACTTAAAAGACATCTGGCAACCAATTATTAATGATTAGCATTTTCCAAAAGGCTCCTTTTCATCTCTGCCACAAAATTTGAGGAGACTCCAGAGGAACTGATACGTTGGGATTGTAGGGAATCATCCGTGGAGTGTAATTCGTTATGGCATGGATCGCCGGCAGCGAGATCCGATAGATATAGTAATTGTTCTCCTTTGATTTATCCCGCACCATTTCTTTGCGCTGCGGATCGATTCCGTTAGAAAAAAGCTCCACTTTTACCGCATCGGGATCCAATTGACCTAAATCAATATGGATCTCGAAAAAATGCTGATCCTGACGCGTCTCGGCCATCGAATGAATGAATCGAATATGAGACCAGTTCTTTTCAATGCTCTGTTTCCAACGCACGATTTGCGCACTCATCGCAGCATTGTCTTTCGATCGATTATGATAGGCAATGGCAGACGGAAGATAATATTTTGTGGTGTATTCACTGACCGTCCGAGTTGCGGAAAATCGGGGCGTGAGCTGCGCCATGCTTTCTCGAATCCGCTTAATCCATTTCGTTGGCAAGCCGCGAGTATCTCGTTGATAAAATAAGGGAATAATTTCTCGTTCGAGAAGATCGTAGAGCTCCCTCGCTTCATGAGCATCCCACACCGTATCATGATCATGCTCTTTACCATCGCCGATCGCCCATCCCACTTCGGGAGAATAGGCCTCTGCCCACCAACCGTCTAATTCTGAGCAGTTCAGTCCCCCATTTACGAGAACTTTCATGCCGCTGGTTCCACTGGCTTCCCATGGCCTGCGGGGAGTATTCAGCCATACATCGACTCCCTGTACCAGGTTCTCCGTAAGCAGCGTGTCATAATCGGATAGAAAAACGACGCGAGAGATCACATCATCGCGCTGAATGAACTCCAACCATTCGTGAATCAATTCTTTTCCCTCAATATCTGCAGGATGCGCTTTGCCTGCGATGAAAAGCTGCACGGGACGATCGGAATTGGACAAAATGTCCAGCAATCTGTCTGAATCATACAGCAATAAATTAGGTCGTTTATAGGGCACAAATCGGCGTGCAAACCCAAGAGTCAGAATATTGGGATCAAAGAGATGCTTGGCTCGTTCGATCTCTTTTGCCGGAGCTCCTTGCGCCGCAAGCTGCCTGAATAACCGAGAGCGTGCGTATTCAATGAGTTTTTCTCGCGAAGCGTTACGCAGCTTCCAAAGAGTTTCATCGGAAAGAGCTCTAATTTTTTCTCCCAGATCTTCAGCCATCCCCAACCAGCGGCATTTTCCGCAAATTTCAGTCCACAAATCATCCGCCATCTCAGAATCCCAGGTAGGCATATGGACTCCATTGGTCACATAGCCAATCGGTACTTCATCTCGAGGCCAACGAGGAAAAAGAGGCTCGAAAATACGGCGGCTCACTTCTTCGTGGAGCCTGCTAACGCCATTCACGGCATAACTTCCACGAATGGCCAAATAAGCCATATTGAATTCTTCTTTGCAGTCATGGCCATTGCAGCGACCAAGGGCAAGCAGCTGGTCGACAGAGATGCCCAATTGCGATTGGGCATAATTGCCGAGATATTCTTCAATCAGAGCTGGAGAAAAACGATCAAACCCCTCACTTACAGCCGTATGAGTCGTAAAAAGGTTTCCCGCGCGAGTTGCCGCTAAAGCGTCCTCAAAAGGCTGCTTCGTTTTTTTCATAAAACCATTGGCGCGCTCCAATACTGCCAAAGCAGCGTGGCCCTCATTAAGATGGCACACTTCAGGTTCGATGCCCAACGCTTCGAGCAATCGCCAGCCGCCGATTCCCAAAATGATCTCCTGCTTGAGGCGATTTTCAGGGTTGCCTCCATATAACTCGCTCGTAATACCTCGATGCGCCGGATAATTGGCCGCATCATTGCTATCGAGAAGATAGAGTTTGCATCGCCCAACCTGTACTTCCCAAGTTCGGATCCAGACTGGCCAGCCGGGTAATTTTATTTCGAGGCGCAACCATTCGCCATTTGGTTTGCGCAAGGGAGAAATAGGCAACTGACCGGGATCGTTATAGGGAAAAAGTTCTTGCTGCCGCCCATTGGCGTCAATGATCTGGCGAAAATAGCCTTGTTGATAGAGAAGACCGATGGCAATGATCGGAACCCCCAGATCGCTGGCCGATTTCAGCTGATCGCCCGCTACGTTGCCCAGACCTCCCGAATAAATAGGCAGCGCCTCGCTCAACATAAATTCCATGCTGAAATAGGCAACGCAAGATAATGGACTATTGGGATGCTTTTGCTGAAACCAGGCTGGCGTCGTCGCTTGCGAATCGCGGGTTTTCACCAACTCTTCAACAATTTCGCGAAACTGCGTATCAGCTAAAGATGATTCCAATTTTTCGATTGAAACCGTCTGAAGCACTACCCAGGGATTGTGCGTAAACTTCCATAAATCAGGATCAAGCAGTTCCCAAACTTTGTCAGCGTTGTGATACCACGATGAGCGCAAATCCAGAGCCAGCTTTTCCAAAAGCCGATAGCCCTTTATCTCCGAACGACGGCCATTGTTGATTTTCATGACTTATCCAAATAGATCGTTAACAACCGATTGTGCCTCTTCCAGAAGGCGCTGCAGATGCTCCTCGCCCAAAAAACTTTCGGCGTAAATTTTCGTAATATCTTCCGTTCCTGATGGCCGCGCAGCAAACCAGCCGTTTTTAGTAATTACCTTGATTCCCCCAATCGGCGCATGATTGCCCGGCGCCCGCGTGAGAATCGCGTCAATTTTTTCTCCGGCCAATTCTCTGAAACGAATTTGAGTCGACGATATATTTTTCAAAATCTCTTTTTGCGTTCTCGTCGCCGGAGCTTCAATGGTTCCGCTCGCCGGATTGCCAAACTCGTTTGTCACATCGCGATAAACAAGGCCGGGATCTTTCCCTAATCGCGCCGTCATCTCAGCCGCCAGCAGCGCCATGACAATTCCATCCTTATCCGTCGTCCAGACAGACCCATCGAAGCGTGCGAACACAGCACCGGCGCTCTGTTCACCCGCAAAAGCAAGAGAACCATCGAATAAGCCATTCACAAACCATTTAAATCCCACAGGAACTTCAAAAAGTTTTTTCTTCAGCTTCAATGCGATGCGATCAATCATCTGAGTAGTCACAACCGTTTTGCCAACAGATGCTTCATGACGCCATTTCGGCCGATGCTGAAAGAGATAAAATATCGCCGCTGATAAAAAATGGTTAGGCGGCAGCAACCCCGAGCTCCTAGTCACAATTCCATGTCGATCGTGATCGGTATCGCAGCCTGCGGCAACCTCGAAACGATCTTTTAATCCGACCAACTTGCGCATCGCATAAGGAGACGATGGATCCATGCGAATCCGGCCATCCCAATCGATCGACATAAAACGAAACGTAGGATCGATCGTTTCATCGACGACAGTGAGATTCAATCCATAGCGCTTTGCGATCGGCCCCCAATAATGAACACCGGCCCCTCCCAATGGATCAATCCCAAAATTGATTTGAGAATCGCGGAGCAGATCCATATCGATCACTTGATTCAGATCGTTGATATAAGCGTTCATGAAATCATGGCGATGCGTCGTCGTCGATTGAATGGCCTTTTCGAATGAGATCCTCTTAACCATAGCTAGATGACTCGCAATCAGCTCGTTCGCCCGCTTTTCAATCCAGGCTGTCACAGAAGTGTCCGCACCTCCACCGTTGGGTGGATCATATTTTATCCCTCCTTCATCCGGAGGATTATGGGATGGCGTAATCACAATCCCATCGGCTAAGCCTTTTTGCCGACCTTGGTTGTATTTTAAAATGGCAGGAGAAATGACCGGCGTCGGAGTAAATTCACCTTCTCTCGCAATCATCACAGGAACCTGATTAGCCGCCAGAACTTCCATGGTACTTTGAAATGCAGGTTGCGATAGAGCATGGGTATCGAGTCCCAAAAATAGCGGACCGTCAATTGACTGAGCGAGGCGATAATCGCAAATCGCTTGTACGATCGCGAGAATGTGATGTTGATTAAAAGCCGTTTTAAATGAAGACCCTCTGTGTCCGGACGTACCAAATGCCACTCTCTGTTCGGGAATTCCCGAATCGGGAATTTGATCATAATAAGCTTGAATGAGCTTAGGGACATCGAGCAGCTGGGAAGCTGTCGCGCTTTGACCTGCCAGAGGGTGTACTTTCATAGGTTTTCCTTAAAGACTTACGGCACTCCGTCTAGCTGATCTATAACCGATCGGTAAAGCTATCTCAATAAAAAATTAAAATTCTTTTCTTTTTTCTTGCCAGCTAATTTTAAAACCAACTAAAGATCAAATTAACAGCTCACTTAAATGACATATTGAATTCATTGAATGCTGCTAAAAAGAGAAATTGATGGATCAAATTGTTAGTGTTATATTAGCGGGCGGAGAAGGAACAAGGCTGTATCCTTTAACGCGCTGCCGATGCAAACCCGATGTCCGTTTTGCGGGACGATACCGACTCATCGACATTCCAATCTCCAACTCGATTAACTCAAAAATTCAAAACATTTTCATTCTCTCTCAACATTACACAACATCCCTCCATCAACATATATTATCTACTTATCCGCCGACCCATTTTCAATCTCACAAGATCACTCTTCTCACTCCAAAAGAAGCGCCCGGAAAGAAAAATTTATTTAAAGGAACAGCAGATGCAGTCCGACAAAATCTCGACCGAATTCTCTCGTCCACAGCTGAATATGTTCTCATTCTGGCCGGCGATCAACTCTATCACATGAATTACCATGAAATGATCAACTTTGCCAAAAAAGAAGATGCCGATCTCGTCATCGCTGCATTGCCCGTCGAAGAACAGGAAGCCAAACGAATGGGATTGCTCAAGATCGATCCCCTCTCACATGTGATCGATTTTTTTGAAAAACCACCCGACAGAAAAACTCTCGATATGTTTGCACTGGCCCCCAAACCGGATCACGAACAGCAATATCTCGGATCAATGGGGATTTACATCTTCAAAAAAGAAGCCCTTCTCAATCTTTTGAAGCAGGAAGGAGATGACTTCGGCAAGCATGTTATTCCGAATCAGGTCAAAAAAGGGAAAACGTCTGCGTTCATCTATAACGGGTATTGGGAAGACATCGGCACGATCTCCGCTTACTATCAGGCCAATCTCGCATTAACAAACGATCAAAACTGGATGCAATCCTATAACGAAACGAATCAACTCTATACGCCTCATAATAACATGACCACACCCCTCATTAAAGCAACCGCCATTACAAACTCTCTCATCAATCAGGGCGCTTTGATTGAAGCTAAAGAAGTGACACACAGCATCGTGGGATTAAAAACCTGGATTAAAGAACATACAATCGTTCGCGATTGCATCATCACGGGAGAGCACTGCCCAACGTATTCCGTTGTGATCGGAAAAAATTGCATCCTTCAAAAGGCCATCATCGACTCCGATGTGATCATTGGCGACAATGTTCATCTCATCAACCAAAAGAACGTGCAGAAATTCGATAGCGATTATGTTTTTATTCGCGACGGCATTATCATTATCACATCTGGAGCGAGGCTTCCAGATGGATTTGTCATATGAACCCATCTCTTTTCGTTTTGCTTTTTGTCACTTTCATTGACTTCATGGGAATGGGTCTGATTTATCCGATCTTTTCTGTGCTGCTTTTTGATCCATCGCTCACAATTCTACCATCGAATACGACTCAAGAAATGAGGGGTTTCTGGCTCGGCCTTCTATTTGCTCTGATGCCTCTCATCCAATTATTCAGCTCGCCAATATGGGGAACTATTTCCGACAATAAAGGGCGAAAAAACCCCCTTCTGATCAGTCTGAGCATTACAATGTTAGGACATGTTATTTCTATATTCGGAGTATTTTTCAGCAGTATCTCCATTCTGCTCTTTTCAAGAGTCATTCTTGGAATTGGCTGCGGAAACATTTCGATTGTTCAGGCATCCATTGCGGATCTCAGCACACCTGAAGAGAAGGCGAAAAATTTTAGTCTCTACTCGATGGCGATCGGTGCGGCGTTTACTCTTGGGCCTTTCATCGGCGGCTTTTTCTCCACTTGGGGGTTTAGCTTACCCTTCTTTTTCGCATCCCTGATCACAGCGATCAACCTCATTCTGGCCAAAGGCATTCTTAAAGAGACTCAACATTCTCGCTCTGAAAAAAAACTCAATTGCGCGCTTGGTCTGAAGAACTTAAAGAAAGCCTTTCATATCAAAAACATCAGAGCCATTCTTCTCTGCGCATTTCTCACCGGTTTTGGATGGTCCTTTTTTATGGATTTCGCCCCGATTTACCTGATTCAACATTTTCAATTTTCTTCTGCGAAGATCGGCATTTTTTATGGGGCGATCGGCGGCTTTTATGCATTAAGCGCGGGCATTCTCATCCGTCCGCTATTGAGCCGTCTGAAACCGGAAACTCTTTTCTTTGTAGGCTGTTTTTTTGCCGCTCTATGCATTTTCACAGTACCTTTCTATCCATCGCCGGTCTGGCTTTTCCCCTTTGTGATTGTATTCAGCTACTCCGACACTCTCATCACACCCGCAGCAACGACAATCGTATCCAATAGCGCTTCAGCCGATATCCAAGGAGAAGCTCTGGGCGTTTTAGGGTCGGTCAATACCGCTTCCTATGCATTATCCGCCCTGTTGGCCGGGACATTTATCGGCTTAAATGCTTCCTTATCCATGTGGGTCGGCGGAAGCAGTTTTATGATAGCGGCTCTGATCCTTTTAGGAGTCTTTCGTAAACAACTGATTAAGCTATACTGAACGTTTTCGATCTCTGGCGCGTTTGGCAACGAATAAACTCTTGATCGATCGCCAGGCTAAACTCTCGCTTCTTCTGCCACACCCACTCGGGTGCGATCGCGTGTTGGGGATGGCCATTGCCGCCGATGCGATAAATGATACACTCGGGTGGGAGGTGCTTGAGAAAATCGCAGCTCACGGCAACAGCCTCGTCCATTGTTGACTTCATGGGAATGGGTCTGATTTATCCGATCTTTTCGGCTTAAATGCCTCCTTATCCATGTAAGGACAGCTCCTAAGTCGGCGGAAGCAGTTTTATGATGACGGCTATCATGGAAGTTTTGCAATTCCCTCTTTTACTTACTGAAAGCTGATTTGAAAAATCGGGCGGCTTCCGATGAAACCCTTGATTGTATCCAACAGCGGTCGACAGAGCTGTCATCCTCAAATAATATGGAAAGATGCCCTGATGGGTCGATTTGCCGGCGCTTATCGGCATCTACCGGCGCGATGAAGACATAATGATTGGCTTTTCCAGAGATGATCTGGAAAATCGAATGAGGAATATGATGCGCGAAAAAACCCGCATTCGCACCTGTGATTAAAAGGCCATCTTCAGCCGGAGCGATGATATATGTGGGCACGCTGATTTTATGCAGACTTTTTGGATCGAAAATCCATCCCCATGCCGGCGAAATCACAAATGCGGCTTTCACTCGAGAGTCGCGCCAGTTTTTCGCCATCATTTTACGGTCGAGGGAAGCCAGCCCCCCTTCCATGAGCGAAAATTCTTCAGGGTTCGCAACGCTTTCCGGCCCGGGAATCACTGAATCGAGCTGAGTGGAGCGTCCTCCGGATACCCAGATGGCCGCTGTTCCTCCCAGGGAAAATCCGGCGATGCCGATATTGTCCATGTTGACGGCCGATGCGAATCGGCTTAAGCCTAACTGATCGATCATGGCGCTGATATCCCGCGCCCGCTGCCAATGGTTGAGCTGGACAACGCTACCGGTTCGATCCAGATGCTGTATGCCGATCACGACAAATTCATTGGCGACAAGATCCCTGATCAGCCAGGACAGTTGATGAGGACTGCTGGTGTATCCGTGAGAAATCACAATCACGCTTTTTCCTGCAGGGTTTGCTGGCGGCGCATCGGATATTTGGAAGAGATCCCAAGGATTTCGCGATGGCATTTTGCCAGCTCCCGGATCGACGGGATACCAGACGAGAAGTTCCCGCTCCATGTTAAGATAGGGATCCGTAAATGGAATTTTGGCGAATCCGATCACAGGAGACTGGGCAACCGGCTGCGGCTCGAAAGCCGAAAGCAGCAAGGGAAAGACTAAAAATAAAATTCTTATCATTTGTTTTCCTCATTTCCAATGAAATATAACTTTTAGCTAAATATAACCATTTTCGAACCCTGGCGCGTTTGGCGACGGATAAATTCTTGATCAAGCGCTTGGCTAAACTCTCGCTTCTTCTGCCACACCCACTGGGGGGCGATCGCGTGTTGGGGATGGCCATTACCGCCAACCCGATAGATGATACACTCAGGAGAGAGATGCTCGAGAAAATCACAGCTCACCGAAACAGCCTCATCCATTGATAAAGGCTTCCATGTCCCCGAAAGATAATGCTGCGCGAGACGGGTATGTTCCATCGCAACGAGAAAATGAATTTTGACCCCTTGAATTTTATTCTCGGCAATCCACTTGGCTGTTTCGATCATCTCTTGATGCGTTTCATTCGGCAGACCCAAAATCACATGTGCGCAATGATCCAATCCCAACTCTTGCGTCATCTGAATCGCTTTCACAAAATCTTCATGCGTCTCTTGGCGATTGATATGCTTCAATGTGTGATCATGAATGGTTTGCAGCCCGTATTCAACACACACATACGGCACCTGACTTCGATATGCTGCAATCAGTTCTAATTTTTCGCGATCGACACAATCCGCTCGGGTTGAAATAGCCAACCCGACGATATCCGGATGAGCCGCAATCGCTTCATCATAGAGATTTTTTAAATGAGCCGCTTGAGCATAGGTATTTGTAAAAGACTGAAAATATGCTATGAACTTCTTTGCTCCATATCGAGATCGCCGAATATTGATATTGTTAACTATTTGACTCGTGACCGATTCCGACAGCGCCTGCGTGCGTGAGGAAGAGCCCCTTTCATCGCAGAAAATACAACCATGAACGCCCTTGGTTCCATCGCGATTGGGGCAGGAAAAACCCGCATCAATGGATACTTTATAAACGCGGCACCCAAACTTTTTTTGAAGATAATCGTTGTAGCTATAATAATGAGGCATCCAAAATCCGATAGGAACCATTTAAAAATAATCGCAAGCAAACTATATCTAGTTTATGGGAAAGATGGATAAAGATGAAGTTGTTCGGATTCTTGAAGAAATTGCCGAGCTTTTAGAGCTAAAAGGTGAAAATTCCTTTAAAGTCCGGGCGTACCGCAATGCGGCGAGATCCCTATTGAACATGGAAAAAGATCTCACTGATGTCGTAAAAAAAGGAACTCTAATCGATTATCCGGGAATCGGAGAGTCACTTGCGACAAAAATCGCAACACTGGTTCTCAAAGGCCGCCTTCCCTATTACGAAAAAATCAAACGTTCGACTCCATCAGGATTACAGGAACTGCTGCAAGTGCAGGGGTTAGGACCCAAAAAAGTACAATCTCTCAATCAAAAATTGCGTATTCGATCCATCGAAGAGCTACGAAAAGCAGCAAACCAGGGCAAAATTGCCAAACTCAAAGGATTTGGGGCAAAAACAGAAAAAAACATTCTCGATGCGCTCGATCGACGAAAAACCAACCAGAAACGTCATTTATGGTGGAATGCGATCGAAATCGCCAACTCTGTATTAAGCAGCCTCAAAAAACTTAAAGATGTGAAAAAAGCGGAAATTGCAGGCAGCGTCCGCAGAAAGCTGGAAACGGTCGGCGATCTCGATTTTTTAGTCGGATCAAACAATCCCAAACCAATCATGGAATGGTTCACCACACAGCCATTCGTAGCAAAAGTTCTCGCTCATGGCGAAACTAAATCCATCATTATCTCTGCTGATGGAATGCAAATGGACTTACGAATTGTGCCCGTCAATCAGTTTGCTTTTGCACTCATCTATTTTACCGGTTCGAAAGAGCACAATATCAAGATTCGTGAAAAAGCGGTCAAGCTCGGCTGGTCGATGAACGAATATGGATTAGAAATCATCAAACGCGGCAGCAAAAATCCATTTGCCAAATCGAAGAGACCTTCAACCGAAGAAGAAATTTATCGGCTCTTTAACTTGTCCTATATCCCACCCGAGTTGCGCGAAAATATGGGAGAATTAGAAGCGGCGTCAAAACGATCGCTTCCTCATCTCATTGAAGAGCGAGATATCCGCGGATCATTTCATAACCATACATCCGCATCCGATGGTCGAAACACCATGAAAGAGATGATCGAGGGCGCTCAAAAGCTCGGCTGGGAATATATCGGCATCTCCGATCACTCCAAATCCGATTACCAGGCGAACGGCCTCAATGAAGAGCGGATCACCAATCAGATCGATGAAATCCGAAAACTCAATGCTTCTAAAATTTTTCGCCCCTATATTTTTGCCGGGCTCGAATGCAATATTTTATCAAATGGATCGCTTGATTTTTCCGATTCGATTTTACAAAAACTCGATTATGTCATTATCTCGGTACATTCATCTCTGCAACAAGATGAGAAGACCCTGACCAAACGACTCATCCGAGCCATCGAACATCCATCCACAACCATGGTCGGCCATGTCACGGGGAGGGTCCTCTTACAGCGCGATCCATATGCTGTGAACCTTTCCAAAGTCATCGATGCCTGTATCGCCAATCACAAGATCATTGAAATCAATGGAAACCCCATGCGCATGGATATGGACTGGCGTTATTGGCACGCGGCCTCCCAAAAAGGCCTTCTCTGTTGCATCAATGCCGATGCCCACGCCGTCGATCAACTGGCCTTTGTCCGCTCAGGTGTCAATGTGGCGCGAAAAGGCTGGCTTGAAAAAAAGAACGTAATTAATACACTGCCCCTCATAAAGATAAAAAAGTTCATCTCTCAAATGCATCCATAAGGAAACACTGAATAAGTCATGAATGAATCTCGAGTCGAGTTTTCGCACTCTGCTAACTTGCAAGAAGTTAGCGTCGTGCTCCAAACTCAATCTCACTACGAAAATCGCTCTCGATCTTCAAAACAGCACTTATTCAGCGTCTCCTTCCCTCACGCTCTTGTCGAGGGCGATTGACATCTAAGTCAAGAGTTATAGAATAGTTCCACCACAATGGGGAATTATATGTTTTTTCGTTTCTTGTTTGGTTTATGTGCAATGACTTCACTAGTTGCGGGGGACAATTTTATTTTCTTTTCTCCGCAAATGATCACCACTCATCTGAATGGATATAATGAAGCAGAGAAAGCGTTGATTGAAAAAGACCTTTCAGTCGTACGCAGCGTCTGTTTCAGCAACGCGGCACCGATTAAGGGACGGGCGCCATTGTATGTCGCAACAGCCGGTGGTCCGGGCTCACGAAAGACGACCATTCTTGAAAGATTCCTCAATGAGCATTGCGAATTCGCTCACTACGCCTATCTCGATCCGGATCCGAGAGCTTTGCGTTTTATGGTGCACACCTACTATGATCAATCGCTAAACTATCGCTCCATCGCTGCAGGGAAAAACTATGATGACGTACTAGAAGCTGCCTATGCGAAGTGGCGGAGCGGATCAAACTATATCACTTTGACCCTCCTGGAAGAGGCTTTCAGCCAAAACCTTGATATCGTGCATGGAACAACATCGACGGGCAACCATCTCGCGCCATTTTATACAGCATTAAAACAAGCAGGCTACCAAATTGAACTTCTTCTATGCTCTTGCGAAGATCTCGTGCGTGATGATGCATTAGAATATCGAAATAAGCAGATTCGATTTTTCCAATCGTCACCAGAAGATGTGATCGAGAAAACAAAGCTTTTTTCCAAGAAAATACCGCTCTATTTTCAATATGCAGACAAGCTCTATTTTTACTGGAGCAATGGACTTTTTCAACCGGAACGCCTGGCTGCCGTCCTGAATGGAAATACTTTTGAAGTTCTCGATTTTGAAGCGTATATCCAATTTGTAGGAAAATATGAAATCGACCGTCAAAAACATTTAGCTGAAGGCACGCAACTTCCTTCATTTAAGGAGTTACTGATTTCACGCACAGGCAAATCAGAATAAATAGAGACACCCCGAACAGCAGCAAACCCGCTTCGTAAGTAGCGGGTTTGCAAGCTAATACTAGCCGTAACACCAAAAACATTGTTCCCTGTGTACTAAGTTTTTCGTAATAAAATTATTAGAATAATTTTTAAAGGATTTTTTATGTCATTTTACATCGTACCGCAACAAGGCGGATCATGTTTAATTTGCAGCAAGGAATTAAATGATTCGCAAGATGATTTAATCGGACACCGAGCCGAGAACGTTCAAAACACTTGGCATGCAATTCATCGACAATGTTTTATGAGCATGTTGAAGCAAAATCAACGTTCATTAAAATGCCCGTTTCCCGACTGTACATTTGAAGGAACCCAGTTTGCGGGACATCGCCTCCAAACGATCGTACACTCCAATTTGGGAAATCGACGCAGCCATTCAACACCGGTTGCTGGTTTAGAAGAAACATCCCGACACCATGAGTCTACCGTCCGCCAAACTGACTTCGCCCACCCTCAACAAAGTCATAGCACACCTTTGATATTGCCAAACATCATGGTTGGCAACCAACTCGTGCTTGCAGCATCCGAAGGCGATTTAGGCACTATCGATCGTTTGTTAAAACAAAAAGAACTAATTTCCTCCAGACATTTGGGCTTCGCTGTGATTGAGGCGGCTGATCAAAAAGTGAATAGCCTTAAAATCGTCAACTTCCTTCTAAATTATAAAATTGTTGCCGACAACTATGAGATAAGCGGTCACTACCTCAATTGTGCGGCAATGCATGCATTGAATCATGGAAATATAGATGTTTTCGAGCGTCTGATTACGACCGACCAACCACTTAATTCAACACCATTTTATCCCGTTGTCCAAGAAATTGTTCACCGCGGGAAAGCGGACTTTCTCCGACTCATCTGGCCACGCTTCTCATACGATCAGACAATGCAGGATAGAATGATCAAAATGGCGATCGAAAAAAAACATTTTGGCTTAGTCCCAATTCTGCTTCCCAGAGGAGCAAAAATTTCAGCTCATAATATCGAAAAAATATTTCTAAAAGCAGCCCAACTCGGCTCTCAGGAAATTCTCGCTTTATTACGTCAAAGACAGCCCATTTCGTCTGAGACTTATTCAGCAGCAATTGATATAGCGGCTTATTATAAACATCCTGAGATTGCACAGTGGTTAAAAGATCCACTCTAAGGAGGCAATTGCAAAACTCCATTCGGAATCAAATCCGCCCTTTTTCCGCTGGCTTCGAATTTGACTCTCAAAGCGAGTTTTGCAATTACCTCTAAGGAAACACTGAATAAGTCATGAATGAATCTCGAGGCGAGGCCACGGGGTTGAGATTGTCAAAAGTGGGGTAGATCACCCACTTTCGACAACTCAATCGCAAGAGCTTTCACACCCAGAGAAGGTATTAATAACTTAAAATCAACAACTTATAGATCGATCGTAGGTTTAATGTTTCTCGAAGCTACTTTCTCAATCGATTTTAATATTGGCATCTACGAATTCAACGAGTAAAATAACACATTTTTGTCTCTCTAATGGAAAGGTGACCGAGCGGTTTAAGGTGCACGCCTCGAAAGCGTGAGTACGTGAAAGCGTACCGTGGGTTCGAATCCCACCCTTTCCGAATTTTTCTCCGAAAAATTTGAAAGAGCAAGCCAATAGTTTGGCTTGCGTGGTTGGATGAGAGTTGAGGTCGATCTTTTGCTTTGCAAAAGCGACCGAGACCGCCTAGGGGCCCTCAAAAATGCATCATTTTTGGGGAAAGTCCCGGTAGGTCGAGCGAAGCTCGCCGCGAGGGAATCCCACCCTTTCCGAATTTTTGTTACGGACTACCAGCACATAATTAACAAAGCCCACGCTCACACACTACAAAACATATTAAAAATAAATTTACTGTTGTTTTTATTTTAAAAATAACATAAAATAGATATACTATGGCAATACACGGCGCACTTCAAACCACATTTAATGGCTGTTTATTTTTATTTAAAAAAATAACGCCCTATCAGCCTCTCATTGCGTCAGGGATCATCGTAGGAAAATTTTTATGGTTTCAAAAACAGTCACCGAAATGGACAAAAGAAATCAGTGATTTATCGAAGCAGATCAAAAAATTGACCGCGATACAGATCGGTGCAAATATTCCTGCAAAACAAAACCCCGCTCTCAACAAAAAAATTCAATCCTTGATAAGAGTTCGCAAAGAAAAAATAAGCGGCTTTCAATTTAATAAACTCACATGGGCGCAGATTCCCAGCCTCCTGTTTCCTGATTTCTTTTTCAATATCTGGAATACGGGCCACCAAATCGTTTCACGCGGGATTCTTCTACAGCGCATAATCAAACCGGTTGGAAATCATTTCACCCCCTGTACTCAGACCTTGGTCAATATTGCCGGCGGCATGATAACTCTCACAGGAGCCGCAACATCTCTTTTACGACAAATAAACGTCATATCCCCCGACAATCCCGCTGGGCTTACCTTAATCGGACTCGCAATTGCTGTAAGTACGATCGAAGGAATAATTCTCGTGAAAAACTGGGCTGAATCAACCGTCGAGCAAAACAACCCGGCTTTTAAATAAAATACAATCCCCAACATGCGGCAAATCGGCATCAATCTCCGCAACACTTTGAAACAGAAAATCTCGCCGTCAAAAACCAAAGCTTCCGACCGAGCGCAGTATACTATCCTTGGATAGTAAAAACAATTTGCACGACCATAACAAGAACGGCGCAACTAAAAAGCGTCCTCAGCAACCACCGATTACCCGGTAATTGCGGCTCGCCGCCCAATTTATGACGATAACGACCGATCCAAACAAGCGAAATGGGTAAAATGCCGTTCAAAAAGGCCTCGCCAAATCCACCGGCAAATCCAATGGCAGTAACGAAGATCTCAGGATCCCAAAAAGTAAACAAAAAAGGCGGAAGAAATGTCAAAAAGGTTAAAAATATCCGAGAGGTTCCCTTGCGATTCATCTTCAATCCGTCACCCAAAAAATCGACCATTGAAAAAGCAACGCCCAGCATTGAGGTTATCACAGCAAAAAACGCAAAATAACGGCCCGCTTCAATAATCCACGTCATTCCCGTCAAAGATTCTAGAGCAGCAGTCGCTGGCAATCCCTTGTCGAGCGCAGTTTGAATGGAACCTGATGGAACCGCACCGATAATCAGCCATTGCCAAAGAAGATAAATAACAAGCGGTATTCCGGTTCCCAGCCAGATCGACATAC
>CAISYW010000033.1 GCA_903889795.1 uncultured Chlamydiae bacterium
ACATCTTTTGCGCTCCAATATTTCGCTCGATCTCGCTAACTTGCTGCAAGTTGGCTTCGATCTCCGCAATACATTGGAACGCAAAATCTTGTCGCCAAAAATCAAAGCTTCAGACCGACGGCAGTATAGCTCAGTTCGCAAGAATAAGGTCAACCTTGCCGATTACAACTTTCAGCTAGATATTGAGGTGATTCTTTACACAGTTTTAAAATATTAACGCCTTAAATTTGCTGTTGTTTTCTAAAGCGAAGAATGCTTGCTAAGCTTATTTCAGCTCCGGTAGTCCTTTTGATTTCAGTTTGAAGATCTCGCAATACGGTAGTACTTTTGATTTCAGTTTGAAAATCTCGCAATACGGAACGGAGGTCTGATCTTCTTTTAATTGATTCCGAAGCAGTTCTTGTTATAGCGCGTCGGGTCAATTTCGTTACTAATGTTGCCATTCCCGTTTTCGTAGCTGTATATAGGGCGCCAATGTTTTGAACTGTTTCGTTGGCTCTTGCCATTACTACATCTTTGCATGATAAAGCGATGCGGCTTCCCACTCTGCTCACAGAGCCATAAGATTGGCCGACGAAAGCTGTGGTTTTTTTTAAACATCTTTTTAGTCCTTCTCGGGAATAGAGATGATAGCAACTATTTCTGATGGGCCAAAGTGCGATCAGACCGGTTCCTGCGCTCAGCCAGGTATTTATTCTTGCTTCGTCTGCGCATGCCTTTACCATCAGGTTCTTAAAGATCTCAAATCTTTCGGGGGTATCTATCGTCTCAGCTACTTTTGCCGCTACATCCGACATTAACGAAAGTCCCTTCAATTCATCGAGAGAGAGATTGTTCCATATTTCACTTAAATGTCCGTTTTCTAAAACCTCGAATCCAAAATACAGGGCGCTTGCGGCGAATACTGCCCCGGCTACTGCCCAACAAATTCCTTTGCAGCTGTTTTGTTTGACTGGAGCGGGAGCTGCCGCATGATGAGCTCTGTGATGATGTGATACGCGTAAAGACATAATTTCTCCTAATGTTAGTATTAACTTAATGACTATATTGTAATTAAATAACCAATATATTTCAATAAATTGTTTATTTATTAATACATTTGATGTTTTTGCAGTAATTAAATTTTATTTAATACATTTCCGGTGTTAAAAAAATAACTTTATAGCTAATTGTTCGGGCTTTTGAGTTGCGCGCGATTTGTAGTTGTTCGCGGTCTCTAAAAATCGAACCGTCCGCTCGACAAATGATCACGGAACTGGCTGCGGGAGACGGCCGGCATCTTCTCAATCTCATCGAAAATATCGCTCAATTGGCTTTGCCGCATGCTGGAAGGGGGCGATGAAAGAACGGGGCTACAGGGAGTGGTATATTTATGATCACGACACCCCGCAGGGTTTTTCCGGTCAAAATTATTTTCCCAAAGATATCAGCTGCGGGATCGATAACAAGCTTTACGCCAAACAAATTTATGAGCTATAGTTTGAGTCATTAAAATGGACATCGAATGCTTGAACTTAGCTCAGTTCGCAAAAATAAGGTCAACCTTGCCGATTACAACTTTCAGCTAGATATCGACAGCCGAATTTTACTATCCGATTTTTCCCTCTTCGATCTCGATGTTATCGAAGAGATTTTGTTCAATCCTCTCAAGATTTCAGTCAAAAAATTAAGCCGCACTCTTGATTGCCAAGAAAGTAAACTTGGGCCGATTTTACAGAAGCTCTCTAAGGTGGGACTCGTTCAAGTTCAAGACGATACATTGCTTGTCGATAAAGAGAGACGTAAATATTTCGAATTCCAAATTAGCCGTTTTGAAGAAAAATTCACGCCCAATATGGAATTTCTTCAAGGGCACTTAAAGCAAGTTCCCATTCACATCCTCCCTACCTGGTATGCGATTCCCCGCTCATCCAATAATATTTTTGAATCGATCATCGAAAAATACCTTCTGACCCCGCAAATTTATCAGCGCTATCTCATGGAGCTGAACTTTACCGACCCGACCATGAGCGGGATCATGCGAGACATTTTTTCATCGCCTGAGTTTCGAATCAGCAGTAGTGATTTGATTGCTAAATACAATTTAGCGCGAAGCGATTTCGAGCAGATCATGCTCCAGCTGGAATTTCATTTTGCCTGTTTTGTGACATATTCTCGCGAAGACGACCATTGGAACGAGTGGGTTACTCCGATTCATGAATGGCGTGAATATTTACTCTTCTTGCAAACGACCGAAACGCCTGTCCTTCAAGCGACTGAATCCATATGCCGCCATCGGGAAAATGACTTTGCTTTCGTTGAAGATATAGGCACTCTGCTTAGCTTAGCAAAAAAGAAGCCCTTTTCCATTGATCGCCAGCAAAATAACGGATCCATACCCATTTCGACAATTCGTCTTTTAGCCCCCCATTGCCATATTTTAATCGATACTCCAGAAAAGATCGCGTTTGCAGAGAACTACTTAAGCAGAGTGATTGACAAGCTCATACTGATCAAGCTAGCCGAGCCGGTCAATGGTCGATTATCTCCTTTCGATTCCGCAGATGAGTGGCTGGAAATGAATCCGGAAAACCGCGCTTTGCATCTCTATCGCCATTCTTTGAATCGACTAATCAACAACACAGTGGCTCCGAACTTGTGTACAGAGAGAAATTTGCGCGAAGCTGAAAAATCAATTAAACGAGTTTTACACGGCGGCTGGGTTCTTTTTGACGATTTTATCCGCGGTGCGGTCGTCTCGTTTAACGAAGGTTCTACTGTCGTGCTTAAGAAAAACGGCAAACACTGGAAATATGTATTACCTCAATATAACGATGACGAAAAAAACCTCATCAAAGCAGCTATTTTCGATTCTCTGTTTGAATGCGGCATCGTTGCTACCGGTACGATAAACGGCCAAGATTGCTTGGCTGTCACCGCTTTTGGTCAATATTTCTTAGAAGAATAGGGCTAAGAAAACAGATGGCTGATTTGGTTTCCAACCGTCGCGCCTTCCACGATTACGAAATTCTCGAAACGTTCGAAGCCGGAATTATTTTGCTCGGCACGGAAATCAAGTCTCTGCGCAACCATGGCGGATCCTTACAAGATTCCTATGTCGATATTAGAAAAAACGAATTGTGGCTGATCAATTCCAGCATTGCCCCATATTCATTCGGCAACATCAACAATCACCCCGAACGGCGTGAACGTAAGCTTCTCATGCATCATCGCGAGATCGAATATTTAGATAGGCTCCTGCAAGAAAAAGGGCTGACGCTCATCCCTCTTTCTATCTATTTCAACAAAAAAGGGATCGCCAAAGTTAAAATTGCCTCAGCAAAAGGCAAAAAAACCTACGACAAGCGTGCCGCGATTAAAAAAAGAGAGGACACCCGCGCAATGGAACGCGCATTGCGCCATGAATAAAAGTTGACAGTCACCCCTGCCCTCTTCTATCTTTTTCTTTAATACGCATGAGGAGTTTTCTACATGGACGTTGTTATTGCTAAAAATGATCTTGTCAATCTGATTGGAAAAATCCAAAACGTCGTGCCAACGAAACCATCAGTTCCGATTATCGCCAACATTTTAATCGAGGCTATGGACGATCAGATAGTTGTAAGCAGCACTGACTTAACCGTTAGCATGCGATGTTATATGAATGCCACTGTGATTGAAGAGGGTTCGATCGCTCTTCCGGCCCGTCGATTTTTTCAACTCGTACGCGAATTGACCTCCCCTCAAATTAAGATCTCCACCCATCTCAATGAAATTGCGGAAATCACAACCGGATCATCTGTCTTCAAAATCAATGGAATGAATAAAGCGGAATTTCCTACCTTGCCCGACATGAAAGGCTCGCCCGAAGTCACATTCATGAGTTCCAATTTACGTGAAATGCTCTCCAAAACCGCTTTTGCCGCAGCTCGCGAAGATAGCCGCTACATGCTCAACGGCGTTCAGCTGCAAATCAGCGGACAAAGGGCCTCCTTTATTTGCACAGATGGAATGCGTCTGGCCAAAGTCACCTCTCCGGTCATCGTTGATCCAGACGTCCGCGGCTCCTACGTTATTCCGCTAAAAGCCGTCGAAGAGATGATCAAAATGCTCGAAAATGATGAGGCAAAGGCCGTTGTGAGCCTTTCTGCGGACAAAATTTCTTTGGAGTGCGGCCAGCTATTGCTGATCACCAAGCTCTTTTCCGGTCAGTTTCCTGATGTCGAACAAGTTATCCCGACGAAACTGGCTCATCAGTTTGCAATTCATCGCGAAGAACTGATGGCCTTGCTTCGCCAGGTAGCTCTCTTTTCATCGGGTAGCAACTCCGTCCGTTTCACATTTGAGACAGGCCAGCTTCATCTCGCCGCCATGAGCAGCGAAATTGGTGAAGGACGTGTCAGTATGCCGGTAGATTTTTCAGGGCCGCGCTTAGAAATCGCATTCAACCCTTTTCTGCTTATCGACATTTTACGCCACTGCAAAGACGAAACGGTTCGCATTGGATTGAACGATGCTCACAACCCGGGCCTTTTCACAGACTCCACTCAAGCGCAGTTCATATTGATGCCCATGCGGCTGAGTGAAACCACTGCGAGTCCGCCTGAGCTGAGTGCTTCGGCGACATGAGACTGCAGCATCTCTACTTGCGCAATTTTCGCAATTTTGAAGAGGCAAGTCTCTCATTTGGTCCTAAAATTAATTTGTTTTGCGGCAATAACGCTCAGGGAAAGACCAATCTTCTCGAAGCGATCTCCCTGATCAGCACAGGGCGCTCTTTTAGAACACAGCATCTAGCCGAGCTGATTCGTGAAGGAGCCGCGTTTTTTTTTATAGAAGCGCAGATTGTGCGCGACCAGGTCGTTCAAATCGTACGACTCACCTTCGATGGACAAGTTAAAAAGGTCGAGTGTAATCGATCGACCTATCCCTCTTTTCAGTCCCTATTAGGCCTTCTTCCATCCATTCTCTTTGCTCCGACCGATATCGATCTCATTATGGGATCTCCGGCCGTAAGACGACGTTTTCTCAATCTTCACCTAGCTCAAAGCGACCCGCTCTATTTCCATCACCTTCTCCGATTTTGGCGCGCTGTTAAGCAACGCAACACGCTATTGCGCGCATTTTCTTCTGATGGAATCGATTGCTGGGAACATGAAATGGCCGCATCGGCTGCATTTCTCTTTGAAAAGAGAACGGAGCTTCTTGAAGAACTGAATGAAGGGCTCAAAACGAGCTGCAAGGAATTATCCGGAGAACAAACGGAAGCCCAATTTTCCCCTTCCCAGCCGGTTCACCAACCGATAATCGACTCCTATCTTGCGCAGCTTCAAAAGAATCGAACGCGCGAAAAGCAGTTTGGCCTTACTCTCACAGGACCCCACAGAGATGATTTTACATTGTTAATCGATCAAAAACCGGCTCGTCTCTATGCGAGCGACGGTCAAAAACGCACCGCCATCGCTGCCTTACGTCTTTCGGAATGGCAGCGATTGCAAAAACAGATCGAGGCTTGTCCCCTGTTCGGGATTGATGATCTCGAGGTTCATCTCGATCAGGAACGTCAGAATCTATTCCGACAATCAGTGCAAAAACTGGGGCAAGTATTCATCACCACGCCGCAAACCGCCCCCGCCTGGCCTGAAGCAAAACTTCACAGTGTGAGTGCCGGCACAGCATCTCCTCTTTAGAAGACCCTGGGAAACTCGCTTTCGTGATGGATTTTTTTGTGAAACAAAACCATCTTGAAGCGTCAGCTATCCCTAACCAGCAAATAGGGATTTCCCTCTAACGCCTTGAATCCTAAGGCTAAAAACAACTCGCGAGTTGATGGCTCCGATCGAACAATCAGACCATTCGCGCCGTCCGACGTGCTGATTTGCATTCCTTTATTTAATAGCGCTGTCGAAATTTCAGAAATTTTCTCAGCTATTTTAACCCAAGAAGGATTGGGATGGATCGTAGTTGTTATTAAACGGTCAATGAGTAAATAACCGGTATTTTGATATAACGGACCTGCTTTCCAAGGATGCGTCAACACCATACACCCTTGAAGACCGCCATCGGCCGCTTTGCAAATAAAATAAAATTTATCTCCCGTTTCCCTGGGTGATTCACATTCCTTAATAAACTCCCTAATATTTACAAGAACCGATAAATATCGTTCTTCCAGTTTTTCATTATCCAACATGAATTCTCGACGAAATAAACTTTTTGCGCTTTTTTCCCATTCTTTGAGAATCGGGAGTAAAATCCTTAATTGTTGCGCTTGAATCATCTCAACTTCTTTGAAAGACACTACCCCTGAGTGCGGGGTTTCATCGTAAAAAGATGAGACTTTTCTTTTTTTATAAGGAAGAGAATAAAAAGAAAGTCGCTCAGTCACAGCCATGGCTGATGATTCTACAGACATATTAAAAACCTTTTGTTACATGAAAGAATAATTTGCGATAAATATTGTTTTTTAAACGCGCCCGAGAAGAATCTCGAGAGATCATTGAGGCTCTTTCAAAATCCGTAAGAAGGCTTCCCCCAGATCAAATTCAGACGCCGGCTTATGAAGACGTTCGGCAGCAAACAGATCGAGAATTCGGCCAGCAAGAACCTTGCCAAGCTGAACTCCTTCCTGATCGAATGAATTCACATTCCAGATAAACCCCTGGAAAGCCACCTTGTGCTCATAAAATGCAAGCAAAGCTCCCAGAGAGAACGGATCCATCCGATCGCCCAGCAAGACTCGATTGGGACGATTGCCCAAAAACACTTTGTTGGGATTCGTGCTTTTTTGTCCGACAGCCAACGCAATGGATTGAGCAAATAAATTAGCGAGCAATTTTTCCTGGGAAATCGTCGCCTTCACTTCCAGATCGTGCGGATCTTGACTCTTTCGAAACGCAATAAACTCAACAGGAATAGGATCGACTCCTTGATGAATGAGCTGAAAGAAAGAATGCTGAGAATTGGTTCCTATTTCGCCCCAAACAACCGGACCTGTAGCGTAATCGACAGATCGACCCATCTTGTCGACCCTTTTTCCATTTGATTCCATATCGAGCTGCTGTAAATGCGCCGGAAAGCGAATGAGGGCTTGCGAATAGGGAATGACTGCCACGGTTGGCAGATGAAGAAAATTACGATTCCAAATACCGATGAGCGCCGACAATAGAGGAAGATTGCGCTCGGTTTTAGCGTGAAGATCCATCGCATGGGCGCCGCGTAAAATCTCCATAAGAGAAGAAAAGCCCACAGCAAACCCGAGAGACACCGCACCGGCCATCGATGTGGCCGAATAACGCCCCCCAACAAAATCCCAAATATAAAAAGAGGCCAAATAACGGCTGGGATCGTCCATGGGACTCTTTTCTCCCGTGACGGCGATGATATGCTCTTTCGGATTGAGCCCTTTTTTCAATAGATGGGAACGAACGAACTCTTCATTTGTCAAAGTTTCCAGAGTGGTTCCCGACTTCGATACGACGACAATGAGCGTCTTCTTTAAATCGACGGTGCGAAGAATCTCGTTAGCATCGTCGGGATCGACATTCGATATAAAATGAAGGCGATGGTTGGGGCGGCAATACGGAAGCAGAGAAAGATAGAGCGCCCGGGGGCCCAAATCGGAGCCTCCAATACCTACTTGGATCAAATCGGTGAAACGATTTTCACGATCCAAATGAGAGAGAAATTTTTCCAGTTTCTGCAGCTCTTTTTTTGCCAAATTACTCGCATCCAAAGCCTTAGTTGCAGTTTGGCGATGATCAAACTGATCGCGCATCGCGGTATGGAGAACCGACCGCCTCTCGGATTCAAATCCTTCAATGGCGTTAATTTCTTCCCCTTCCTGCATTTTGCCCATCTTTTCATAAACGTTGGTCTCATCGGCCAGATGAAATAGAGCTTCAATTACTTGAGAAGTCACCCTCTCTGTCGCATATAATAGGTCAAAGCCAACCGCTGAGGCGCGCATGGCTTCAATTCTTTTGGGTGTAAAAAGATCGCTGTTTGTTAAATCAATCGGCTGTTTAACCAGCGATTGAAGTTGTTGAACGCTTTTTAATTGAAGGAAACTCTTCATATTTTTCTCATATAGCTATCATTTAAAAATGACACAGTAGCGAATTATTAAAAAAGCTGAAAATAAGGTTTACGCGGCTTTGTCATAACAACTTTTTCTCGATTTGATCGCTGGAAAAAATTTGAAATTTGGAAATAATCAATTCGTTTGTGTAAGCTACTACTTCATTCAATTCGGGGCATAGCGCAGCTTGGCTAGCGCGACTGGTTTGGGACCAGTAGGCCGGGGGTTCAAATCCCTCTGCCCCGATTCTTTTTAATTACCCCTGGATAAATCGGTGATAACGGATAATGCGTTGCTGCTTAATCCATAGCGACTGAAAGAATGAATCGCCATACTCAGGCCATTCAGTGACATACAGCGCGGGATCAAAGAGACTTTTCCAAGAAGAAAAGAGCGCGATCATCTCCTCGCTATAAGAAACGTCATCTGTTACGAGCGTCACTATTCCGTTCGGACTGAGTATTCGATTCATCTCATCGATAAAGTTTTTTTGAATGATCCGGTGCTTGGCATGCCGTCTCTTGGGCCAAGGATCGGGAAAATTGACATAGACCTCTTTCACGCTTGCGCTGGGCAAGTAGTGGCGTGAAAATACAAGCCCCTCGCCATAGACTACGAAAAGATTGTCGAGCTGCATGCGAAAGATCTTGAGCCAAATTTTTCGCGCCCGCTCAAAGTCTCTTTCGACAGCGATCCAATTAAACTGAGGGCAATGCTTGGCCATTTCACCAATCCATTGACCGTTGCCGCTGCAATATTCGACAATCAAAGGCTGCGGTTTTTCAAAAACGAATGGATCTTCCCATGAAAAAGCCACCGGCTCATGCTCGTGGCAATGGGCCGGAATATAGAGGCATTTTTTTAACAAAGCGCTCCGGCTCTGCTCCCCGTAAAATGGAATAATAAATTCAGACTTATGTTTCATGGTCCAAAAGTATAATCTTTCGCCGATTTTTCTCCTTGCGCGATAGATCAAAGAATTGCTATTGTCCACAAAAATAATGGAGAAGACATGAGACGCATTCAAACCCTTTTGCTTGTTTTTTCTTTTGCACTACTCGCCTCCCTTTCTGCTGAGGAAAAAAGCGCAACGCCCCCGAAAATCGAACAGAGAGCTCCCGCAGTGAAGGGAAAGCTGCAAAATTTTGATTTAAAAAAAGTGTATGGATCATCACCCGTGATCTACTCGATTCTTCTCTTGATGTCGAGCTCAGCTCTTGGCCTATGGCTCTATACGCAAGCGACATTTCGCTCGAAAGAGCTCATGCCGGAAGAATTTGTCGAGCAACTCCGACTTCATTTAAATGAGAAAAAATTTGACGACGCCCACCTGCTTTGCCAACAGCAGTCGAACCTGCTCGCCTCCATCGTATCCGTCGGACTCACAACTCGAAAAATGGGCGCTCAGGTAATGACCGAGGCCATGAAATCAGAAGGAAAGCGCGTCTCTTCCTCTTTCTGGCAACGTCTATCGATTCTCAATGACATTGCAATCATCTCTCCGATGCTGGGGCTTCTGGGGACGGTTATAGGGATGTTCTATGCCTTTTACGACGTCAATCGCTCCGTAGACAGCATCAACGCCGTTTTTGACGGATTGGGAATCTCTGTAGGAACCACCGTCGCCGGACTGGTTGTAGCGATCCTTTCGATGATCCTGGCGACGACCCTCAAATACCGATTGATCAAAAATTTTAGCCTTGTTGAAAACGAAGCGCTCGCGCTGAGCGTACGCATCGATTCACAATAGACCTTGGAAAAGCATGCAGTTGATTCCTCACGATGACTTAAAGAGCTCTCAGAACTTCAATCTAACCCCGATGATCGATTTTCTCTTTGTGATGCTTTCGCTTTTCGCCACATTGGCGATCTCTCGCGCCAAGCTCTTCGATTCTGAAGTGAGCCTAGTGGCGCTCACCCCCACAGAAAAGACAGCATCTCTTCATTCTCAAAACATGCAGCAAATCGATATCAGCATTTCTGCCAATGGCGAATATAAATGGCTCACGGAATATAACGAATATCCGATGGACGGCATTGTCGCGATTCAGCAAGAATTGGTGCGTCAGTATGAATTGGGCGCTCTGCCGCAGAACAAAAATCAAACGGAGGTGCGCCTCCATATTGATCAAAAAGCGCCATGGAAACCCATTGCGGAAGCGATTTTTGCCGTTCGAGAGCTCGGTTTTAAAGCGCACCCCGTCTACGAACCGATAAGCCCCCGAAAAA
>CAISYW010000034.1 GCA_903889795.1 uncultured Chlamydiae bacterium
GATGAGATCGCTCTTTGCAACATATTGAAGGCGGTTTTAGAAAAGCACTCGGAACAAAATAGTAATTAGTGACTTTTTACTGTAGCCCAAATGCAATTTTTATCGCCTCGTCAACGAGTCTCATTGTTGCTGGATCGGCAGATAATATTTTGCACGTTAATCGAGATTTATCTACAGCACGGCATTGATTTAATAAAATTTTGCTCGGCTTGCCTTTAATAGAAATGGCAACCTCGAAAGGGCGTATGATTTCAGCGTTTTTGCTTGTTATCGGAGCTATTAAAAGAATTCGTGCGAATTGAGACGCAACATCATTGGATACAATTAATCCCGGCCTCGTTTTGTTTATTTCCGAACCAACCGTCGGGTCAAGGTTAATCCAGAAAACATCCCCTCTTCTGGCTATGCCGGTATTTTTTTCTAAGCTCTTTTTACCAATCGTTGCTTCCATCCTCGAGAGTTCCTTCCCAATTGTTCATCTGTTCAATCTGCCCCTCATCTTCGTTAGCGGCTAGATAGTGCTTTTTCAGGTCGTTTTTCCTATAAAGAAGCTCTTTCCTGATGGCCTCGCTAACGAATTGACTCATCTCCCTTTTTTTAATAAGAGAATGCAGGTCGTTGGCAACGTCCAGGGGAATCGAGAATGTTTGGTTAACTTTCTTGGTATCTTGCTTCTTCATGACTCGATTGTACCACAGTTATTATTAATAAGTAATACGTTTTAAGTATTACGTAAACATAATTTATTATGTTGCTCATTTTGTGTGGCTTGCATTTTACCATTCTGACATATCGTTTCTCTACTATACCGAACGTGATTCAAAAATCGGAATTGAGGCGAGAAGACGCCTAAGATTTGAGTCAGGCGAAGCCGCAGCCAGTAAGTTGTCACCCTTTTACCCCTCGGGTTAATAATCGAAGCCTTATTCACTTTTTCGGTCAAAAACAAGAGAACATGATTCGCTTCGCTGGCAAGATCGCCGAGGCGGCGGCAGGATCAAAAAAACTTTATTTTATCCTGCCCCACGTCTCGTGGGATCCTGCCCGCAAAGCGGATCCTGTTTCATTTTGGGGCAAACGATGCATTCAAAATATTCGCAAACTCGCCGCTGCGCGAAAAGATTGTTTATACTGCCCGCGGCAAGGTCTTTAAATCTTTCATCGGCGTCTTTTGCGTCTCAGCTCAAATAAATCGCAAGGGGATCAAGATACTGAGTCCGCACACAAAAGATAGCCCACCTAAAACAACTAAATTAGGATCAAAAACATAGTCAACCCCATAAGATACTAAACAAGCCGTTGCGAATCCTGCAGCTCCTAAACCGGCTAGACAGGCTGTAGAAATATTGCGAACACGCGCTTGACACAATAGACACCGGTCAAAACCAGACGCTAACAACAGCTCCCAGCATTGCTCGTGCATTCCATGTTGTTGCCCCATTCTTCCGGAATGGATTTTCACAGCTTCACCGTTATCGAGTGACTCGCGACAAATTGCACAATCCCTATCAAAAGGTCCCAAGCCCAGACATTTTCTCAAATAAACCATAATTATCCCGCCATTTTATAATATTTTTAAAAACTACAGTTGCTCTACACCGAACGCATCTTGGATAGGTTCTTACCTTAAAACGGCATCATTTAAAAATATTGCTACTCCAACCCCGATTAAACATCCTGCCGCAACCACAACTTTTCTGATTGTATATTGAAAATCAATCTTTAAAAGCCGATTTAACATTTCCGGTCTTTCTTTAGCGATTTTAATTGAATCCCTCAGCCTATCACGGGAAATCGGACCGTCATCCAACATCTGATTGAACAGATCGGGAAGATTATTTTCCACAGCGTACGAAACAGCGACTCCTCGCGTCTCAACGGACATCATTCCCAATCGACTCAGCATCTCCGTTCGCTTAAATTCGGCAGCAAGAATCGCAAAATTATAAAATGGAGATCTAAAATTGGCCGGAAACGGACCGGCTTCTAACATCCTATTGAAATACTCCATTTGATTATTTTTTATAGCCCACACAAAAACGGCGTATCGACTTCCATCAGAAATCTGACCTGCATTTAAAAACACATCGATCCATTTTAGCAGAGTCTTAGCTGTAACATCATGAAAAATCAGTTCGTCTAAAAAATAGTGAAGTACCTCTGGCAACTTAATTAACACTTCAGGTCGATCCTTTCTCACGGCATATAAAACAATCGTGCGTTGCATCTCTTTAGAAACAGGATTGGCATCAAGGAGCCGACTTAGCATTTCGGGTCGGTCGCTATCGATAGCTTGAACAATGACCCTCGATTGAGTTCCGGGGGAAATAGGATAATTCTTCAAAATCTGCTGAAACAACTCCTCTCGATTCTCGTTTATCGCATAAACAAGTATTTCATCTCGGCACAAACAAGAAATCAAACATTCATCTAGCAGCCGGTTAATCATTTCCGGTCGGTTGCATCCAATTGCTTTGATCACAGCCGAATCAACCAATTTTCCCTCAACAGGACCTTCATCTAACGTCTGGGTGAACTTGTCCCATTCATTCCGCTCAATCGCATCTAAAAACAATTTTTCTCTCTCATGGGGAAGGAGAAATTGATCTAAATGAGCAGGACACATTTTCATGCGTCTGTTTTCAAGATGGATATCTATGCAACACTGATCCATTCGAGTGCCGGAACATACCTGAACAGATCCATCGGCCATATCACGAATCGGCCTTAATGAATGATTGGAATAACAAACAGGAACACGCGAGCTTTCAGCGGCAGTTACCATGGATCCAACAAGCAGGCCAGTAATCAAAAGAGTCTTGGAAAAATGACAACTAGCCGGGTTACACTGTCTTTGTGCAGAAAATTGCACCCCTGAATCACTTCGAACCCAAGTCATCTGATCTGTCGGGTTTAATCTTTCTTTTTGACAAACAAGTCGATCTACCCAATAAGGATTTAAACAATTTTTTATAATTTTATCGATCCGACCAAGTAATCGTTTTGAAAGATCGCTCGAAATCATCTCTCCTTGATCCAGCCTATCAATGAGCATGTCGATTTTGCCGCTTAAAATTTCATACTTGCGGCCAACTCGAGAATTATCGACATGCCTCGACTGCCGTAATATTTCACAATCCTTGCAATGAACAATTTGATTAGCAATTTCTGTTGCCGAAACAGGGCATCCCATAATACCTCAATATTATATAATTAATTTATTATAACAAACTAAACTATTTAAAGACTATTAATAAAAGAAATTACAATATTGAAGAAATAACTATTATACTAACGTTATAAACATATTTATATTCGTAAACAAAATATTTAGGCCGATAGCTGCCTAGTACACCAAAGAATCAGGTACTTTGTGTATATTGAGGCATTCCATATTCGAAGGTGATGAGCCATGCCTTTTGAACCCGGTTCTTTAAATCTTTATCCCGACCAGCCGGGCGTCTATCTAATGAAAGACGAGAACAATCGGGTCCTCTATATCGGCAAGGCGAAAAACCTCCAAAAGCGCCTCAAGCAATATTTCGTTCCCAATCGGGACTTGAGAGAGATGATTCCTTTTCTCGTGACGCAGATTGAGACCATCGAGACCATCGTGACTCTGACGGAAAAAGACGCCCTCATTCTCGAAAATAATCTCATCAAACGCCATCAGCCCAAATACAATATCCTGCTCAAGGACGATAAAACCTTCATCAGTTTGCTCGTGACCAAACACAAATGGCCCATGATCCGGCTAGTTCGCAACAAAGGCAAACCCAAAGAATCGGGCAACTATTTTGGTCCCTATACAAACGCTCTGGCAGCCCGCCAAACATATGACTTGATCTTACGGCTCTTTCCTCTTCGCCAATGTTCCGATATGGAGATAGCCGGCCGCAAAAGGCCCTGTCTTTTGTACGATATTAAACGCTGCATTGCTCCCTGCGTCGGAAAATGCACGCATGAGGAATATCTGAAACATGTGGATGGCGCCATTCGTCTGTTGAGAGGCCAAGACAAAGAGTTAATCAAAGAACTGCGCTTAAGTATGGAAAAAGCCTCTCAACGACTTGAATTCGAAAAGGCCGACGAACTTCTCCAGATGCTCCATCAAATCGAGCATGTCACAAGCGTACAACATGTCGACAACCCTTTTGCAAAAGATTGCGATGTGATTGGCCTCTACCGACAAGCCGATGCGATCTTGATCGCGCTCCTTCAACTACGGGAAGGAAAAGTGATCGGATCCGAGCATTTTAGTTTTCATCTCATCGCCTCCGATGATGAAGAGGCGATAGAATCATTTTTATTTCAACACTATCGTTTGCTCCCCAGCCCGCCGCCGGAAATTTTCCTTCCCTTTCCGATTGCCAATGGCCAGGCTTTAGCAGAAATTCTTTCTGAGTCTCATCAGAAAAAAATCAGGCTCTCCTTTCCTCAAAAGGGGAAAAAGCGCGATCTGATTGAAATGGCCGAGCGCAATGCCAAGGCTCTTTTCTGCCGAGAACAAGATGAGCGCTCGCTTAGAGAAAAGATGCTGCTCGATTTACAAGAGAGTTTGCAACTCGTCCGTTTTCCACGCTGCATTGAATGCATCGACACGTCGAATATTTCCGGAACGGATCCCGTCGCCAGTCTATGCGCATTTGTCAATGGCGAGCGAGATAAGAGCCGTACTCGGCTCTTTCGGATCAAAGCGGCTAAAACTTCCGATGACTATTCTTCAATGAGCGAGGTTCTGCGCCGCCATCTTACGAAAGAAAAAAAGAACGGTCATTTTTGCGATCTCTTGATTGTAGACGGAGGAAAGGGCCAGCTCAATTGCGCATTAAATGTGTTTCAAGAACTCGGCATCGCCTCAATCGATCTGATTGCCTTGACCAAAGAGAGCGCACGCCATGACAAAGGACTGACTCAGGAAAAAGTCTATCTTCCCCACAAAAAAGAGCCCATCCTAATCGATCCCCACTCACCCATGCTTTTTTTACTGCAGCGCATTCGAGATGAAGCGCATCGCCTCGCCATCGAATTTCATCGCAAACGACGCGGCAAACGCACCTTCCAAAGCGAACTCGATGAGATCGAAGGTATTGGTCCCATTAAACGCAGACGGCTGCTCAGTTACTTTGGCAGTATCCGCGCCTTGAAA
>CAISYW010000035.1 GCA_903889795.1 uncultured Chlamydiae bacterium
CCGCTTCAGCGTCCTGCCACTTGTTGCTGATCACAAAACAGCGGTCCAGATTCAGCCGCCACTTGAAGCCGGCTTCCACGAGCAATCCCGGTTTGGGGCGGCGGCAGGAGGTTGTGAGGCGGGGGGGGATGAGGCAATTAAAACAAATTGCTGAGATGGCGCTGAATTAGCCGGCTGGTTGAAAAATCCTCGACTATTTGTTGCGTGTTCTAAATAAGAGTTAAGAACCGAACTTATTCTAAGTATAACTTCTCGAGCGTCTTGATGATTCATTACTGGTCTTTCAACCAAAGCATTTTGTAGAACATTTCGAAGAAGTTCGTCGCAAGGATTTGCCATCAATAAACCTGTCTTATCATATTAATTTAATTATACCATATATGTTACTTTATTTCACTTTAATTGCATACTCTTTACTATATTATTAAAAAATCATTATACATAATCTAAGTAACTGAAGTTAAATTGGTTGCTGTTAAAATGGTGGCTTTTCATTGATTATTAGATAGATAGATTGAAAAACTCTAGTAAATGCCGGTGTTTAACAGATCGCTGGCAGCTTGAATGGAAGGAGCTGTTGGACTGAATGTAGAAATAATGAGTGGAATGTTGGGGAAAAGCGAGGTGTCGAGCGGGTCTCTTAATGATATGAGAATCATCGGTTTTTTGATGTTGCATAGAATTTGTAATAATGTCGTTTGAGCCGGATTTTTCCATGCGTTATAAGAACAAAAGATAATCATATCCGATTGGTTTACAAGTTTTTGTACAGAAAATATTTCTTCAGCGCATGGAATAAGCGATTGATAAAATAGAGCCGAGGTCTTTTTCCCTATGGAAGCAATCTCGGTTTGAAGAATCGTTTCTCGTAAAAATTCCGGAGCAAACAGAGCGATGCGAGATTCTTTAATCGAAGGAATCGGCCCGTTTTGGATCGTATGAAGAGCTAAAGCGGCGATTTTTTTTGAAATCTCCCGATGTTCGAACGAATCTGTGGGTTCTATTTGCTGTACGGACGATGAAAGTTTATAACGTTTTTTCAAACTTAAAATTCGGTCTAAGGATTGGTTGACTCGCTCTTCTGAAATGCGATTGGTTTTTACCGCGTGGACGAGGGCTTGATGAATTTTTTGAATTTCGCGCACGGTGAGATCGAGATTATCTCTCGTTCTGAATAACCTCCTACCGCCCAGATTCAAAATATCGCATCCTGCATTGAAAGCACGGATGGCGGCTTCTTCAACGGAGTAATCGCAATTTTTCAAAACGCCTTCCATCAGAAGAGAATCAGAGATAATTACGCCTTGAAAACCAATTAAATTTCGCAAAATCAAGAGGATGTTGCGAGAAAGCGTGGCACAGTTTTCCGAGTCCAGTGAAGGAACCATGATATGCGCCGTCATCACGGTGTCGGCTAGATCGCAAAGTTCTGAAAAGGGGAGTAGTTCATTTTCACATAATTGGTCGATGGATTTGTTGACAATCGGCAGATTTTCATGAGAATCGATCTCAACGTCTCCATGACCCGGAAAATGTTTTAATGAAGTGATGATTCCCGCCTTGTGATAGCCGTCGAGAGCTTTTTTTGCGAAAATGGATACGGATTTTGGCGAATCGCCAAAAGATCGAATACCAATGACGGGATTTCTCTCATTGTTGTTGATGTCGACAACAGGGGCCAGATTCATGTTTACGCCAACGGCCATCAATTCCTGTCCCATTGCATATGCGGCCTCTTCTGCTAAATCGGGATCATTTGTCTTGCCGAGAGCCATATTTCCGGGGAAAATCGTAAATCCGCGATTCAGACGAGAAACCAGCCCGCCTTCTTGATCGACAGCAATCAATAGAGGAATGGGTGTTTGATTTTCGAGAGTGAGTTGCTGCAGATTTTTGTTCAAGGACCGCACTTGCTCAGGGCTGTCTAATCCATTCGCCCAGTTGTAAAAAATCACCCCGCCAACATGCACCTCTTGAACTAACGCTTTTGCATCCTCATTAGCCTCTTTTCCATTAAAACGGACCATTAATAATTGGCCAATTTTTTCGTCTAAGGTCATTTCGTTGGAAGCAAAACAGGTCATTGTCGCTAAACAGAATACGATTTTAGCAATCACATTCATTTACACCTTAACATTGCGATTCATCAACAAAGCATCGGCAAGAACCAACGCGGTCATTGCTTCAACAACGGATACGGCACGAATCGCTACACAGGGGTCGTGGCGTCCTGATTCAGGGAGTTGAAACGTTGCTTTTTCTTTGTTCAGATTGACCGTTTGCTGGGGCTTTTGGATGCTCGATGTCGGTTTGAAAGCGACGCGAAAAAATAGGGGCGAGCCTGTCGAGATGCCGCCGAGCGTGCCTCCGGCAAAATTCGTAGCGGTGCGAACATGTCCTTGTAAATCGATATCAAAGATGTCGTTATGTTCAGAGCCTTTCATGCGCGCAGCAGCAAAGCCCGAGCCAATTTCAAATCCTTTGGAAGCAGGGATCGAGAGCATGGCTGATGCGAGCATCGCCTCAAGTTTGCCGTAGACAGGATCTCCTAAAGCGGATGGAAGATGGGCCGCGCAGGAAACAATGCCGCCTAACGAGTCTTGCTCTTCTTTGATTTGTTCTAATTTTTCGATCATTTGGATGCTGGCAGTCTCGTCGGGACAAAAAATCGGACTCGTTTCTATTTTTTTACGCAGTTTAGATAGATTTGATAAATCTTGATCCCGAATCGAAATACCGCCAATTTCAGAGATAAAGGCAGCGCATTCAATCTGAAAATGAGCAAGCAGCTTTTTGGCTACAGCTCCGGCGGCTACCCGCGCGACAGTCTCTCGAGCGGATGACCTTCCTCCGCCTCGGTAGTCATAAATATTGTATTTTTCCAAATAGGTGAAATTCGCATGACCGGGTCGGTAGAGATCCTTAATTGACTCATATTGGCTGCTGTCGGCATCGTGGTTTTTAATTAGGATCGCAATCGGCGCGCCGGTCGTTACACCTTCAAATAAACCGGAGAGAATTTCAGCGCGATCGTTCTCTTTGCGCGGCGATGTATAAGGGCTTTTTCCGCTTTGACGAAAGGAGAGCTGATGATCGATCTCTTCTTTGCTTAGAGACAACCCTGCCGGGCAGCCATCAATGACAACGCCGATCGCAGGACCATGCGATTCTCCAAATGTCGTGATTCGAAATATCTGACCAAAAAAATTAGCAGCCATTCGGCGGTTCCTCCAGAATGATGATTGAACGTAGAACAGCAATCACGCCATCTTCATCGAGAAGGTCGGTATTGATGCGCCTTGCGGCAATCGATTCATAGATTGATTTGCGCTCTTGATAAATTTTTCTGAGCGAGCTGATGGGATCGTCTGCATCGACAAAGGATGGGATTCCTTGATCAAAAATTCGTTTTTGAATTGTGTCAAAGCCGGCTTCCAAATAGACCATCTGGCCCATTTTTCGCAGAAAATCTACATGATTGGGATTCAGGAGCGTCCCTCCGCCCAAAGCGATCACTGAGTCAGTAAAGGAAGTTAACGAATGAATTGCGGCGCTTTCAAGGGTTCGAAATGGCTTTTCGCTTAAAACTTGATGGATTTCGCGGACTGAAAGCTGCTGGCCTGATTGCTCGGCGTAGAGTTCGATAATCAGATCGTCGGTGTCGATAAAAGGCCGGTGTAATGTAAATGCGAGGAGTTTGCCAAAATGCGTTTTTCCCGAGCCTTTAAAACCAAATAAAATGAGATTCATCGGTAAATCCTGGCTCCAATTAGTTGTAAATCATCATAGAAGGTTGGGTAGGTTTTGGCGATGCACTCAACGCCGTGAATGGTGCTGGACGATTGAGCCGCTAGAGCTGCGACAGATAGACTCAGAGCCAAGCGATGGTCATGGTAGGTGTTCAGCGAAGCTCCATGGAGCTTCGATTCATGGATAATCAGACCATCGGATTTTTCTTCAATGACGGCACCCATTTTTTTTAGCTCCCGGGCGATCGAAGCAATTCGATCTGATTCCTTTTTTCGAGCAATGGCTGCGTTTACAATTTCAGTGCGGCCTTCTGCAAAGCAGCCGATGACAGCTAAAATCGGAAGGGCGTCGATAAAATCATTGATATCGATTCGGATTCCTTGAAGGCGTTGGCCCTTTTCTATTGTTAGCGTACGTTTTTTTTGATCGATCCTGAATTGGGCGCCCATTTGCTGGAGAGTTGGAATAAGTGCTTTATCTCCCTGAATGTCATTCATATCGATATTGTGAATCGTAAGTGAGGATTGGGTGATCAGAGCTGCGGCGATGGGAAAAGCTGCGGAGCTAAAATCGCCGGGTACTTCGTAGTTGAATCCCTCGATATGCGCGGATCCATTCATGCGGTAATGGGTATAATTTTTGGCGGCATAGGGGATTTCGAGTCTTCGAAACCAGTCCAAAGTGAGGTCAATCCAGGGTTTTTCTCCTGGTTGGACGACCTCGATCTCTATGGGATGCGGTGCGAAGGCGCCGGCAATTAATAGACCGGAGACTGGCTGAGAGTCTTGTCCATTTAAAGCGGCTTTTTTTTGAGTGAAGGGCCCTTTAATCACGATTGGAGCATAGCCATCGCCGCGGCTGGAGACGGCGAAAGCTCCGAGCTGATTCAACCCATCGAGAAGGGGAAGGATAGGCCGGTTATGACGAATTGAAGCGTCGCCGGTCAAAATAGTGTATTGAGGAATGAGGCCGGCAAGCGCGCCAATAAAGCGGAGCACCTGGCCTGAATTACCGCATTGGATCACATCGTCTGCAATGTGCGCTTTTCCAGCGAAGCCTTTGATTTTTAAGGAAGTCGATTCGATAGCTACCTCTGCGCCGAGTAATCGGACGGCTTGCATCATCGAGATGCTGTCCGGCGAGGGAAGGAATTGTTCAATTTTCGAAGTTCCATCGGCCAAAGCGGCAAAAAGGATGGCTCGCAATGTATGAGATTTCGAAGAAGGGATCGTCAAGCTTCCTTTGAGCACCGATGGTTCGATTGATAGATCAGCCATATGTTTTTTCCATCCAAATAAGCGTGGCTTCAAGTTCGTGTTCAGCGATTGGACGGCAATAGTCTCCGTCAAAGGGGATAGCATGACCGATTCGATCGATCATGACAAAGCGAGTTTGTTTGTTAATGTTTTTTTTATCGTATAACATCGCCTCGATCAGCTTTTTTCGATCATACGTATTCGGAAGATAAAGAGATAATCGATGAAAAAGCGATCGAATTTGTTCAAACTCCTTTTCGGATAAATAACCCAATTTCATGCTCAGGCGGCTTTCGATTACACAGCCAATTGCAACTGCGATGCCGTGAGACATTTCATAACAGGAAATCGCTTCCAATCCATGGCCGATCGTGTGACCGAAATTCAAAATACGTCTGAGGCCTTTTTCAGAAGGATCTTGTTCGATGATCGTTATTTTGCCACGAATCGCTTTAAGAATCAGCTCATGGTTTTTGATCTCTTTTTCAGCGATCTTCCAGATTGAAGGATCTGCGATGAGTCCCATTTTCAGGATTTCAGCCAATCCATTGATCCATTCTTTGTCGGGGAGAGTTTTGAGCGTTTCCAGATCTGTGATGATTGCTTGAGGAAAATAGACAGTCCCGATGAGATTTTTCCCAAACGTCGTATCGATCGCTGTTTTGCCGCCAATCGATGCATCGACCATGGCCAAAAGAGTCGTAGGAATGAGAATCAAATCGACGCCGCGCATATAAATAGAAGCGACAAACCCAACGAGATCTGTCGTTACCCCTCCCCCCATAGCTATGAGTGTTGTGTCACGTCCGTAGTTTGATTTAAAAAGTTCATTTTCAATCATTTCTGCGGTTTCTTTTGTCTTTGCTTTTTCACCGCTTGGGATCGTGAGAAGGCGAGCGTTTAAATGATCGGCGAGCTTTGAGGCGTAAACATCTTGTAGAGCATGGTCGGCAACGATCACAATTCGATGTTTTCGTTTTTTGCAAAAATCGATCAAAAGATCTCCTTCAAGCAGATGCTCGCCAATGACCAAACTCGTCGTTGGCGTAGTGATCGAAGGTTGAATGACAATTTCTTTCATAAATCGAGACTAGCAATTTTGATTCTTCTTGCCCAGTCGAATGTATTGTATGGAATACTGTAAAGAGGTAGTGTAATTATATGTTATGATTTGTAGGTATAATATGACTAAAAAAACGGTTTGTTTAAATATGATCGTGAAAAACGAAAGCAAAGTTGTAGAACGTTGCCTTGATTCAGTAAAAAGTCTGATCGATTATTGGGTAATTGTTGATACCGGATCTGACGATGGTACGCAAAAGGTGATTAGAGAATGTATGAGAGGCATACCCGGTCAACTTGTTGAAAGGCATTGGGTTAATTTTTCTCATAACCGAAACGAAGCCCTCGATCTGGCAAAAGATAAAGGAGATTATCTTCTCTTTATTGATGCGGATGATTGGCTGCAGATTAGAGACACTTTTACGGTTCCAAATCTATGTTATGATTATTATGCGATCGAATTTTATCATGGAAATTGCTGCTCGGTACAAGTTCTTCTCGCAAGTAACTCCATTGATTGGAAATGGGAAGGTGTTGTACATGAGGCAATCGATTATTCAGCTGCTTCAGGCGCGTTCCTGGAAGGGATCGTTAAGCGGAGTGGACTTGATGGGAATCGATCGAAAGATCTGCAAAAAAAAAATCTTCGAGATGCTCAGATCCTGGAAACAGCTCTTTTGGATGAGCCCAATAACTCTCGATATGTTTTGCATCTTGCCGGATGCTATGAGGCCGCCGAACAAAATGCGCCGGCTCTGAAAAATTTTGAAAAGAGAGTGATGATGGGTGGGGATCCTCTAGAGCTGTTTTTTTCGCTCTATCGGATTGGTGCTTTGCAAGAGAAACTCAAAATGGAATCGGAAATAATCATCAATAGCTATTTGAGAGCCTATTTGAGCCGCCCTCATCGAGTGGAGCCTCTCTATTGTTTAGCGAATTATTTTATCCAACGAAACTGTCATGTTTTGGGCTATTTAATAGCGCGATTTGCTCTGACCATCCCGTTTTTGGATGACTTTTATTTCACGCAATATCCGATTTATGAATATGGATTGCGAGATCAGTTAGCCGAATGCTCTGCACGCTTGTTAGTAAATAGAGTCTACTAGATCACATCGATCTCTTTTCAAACAGAGCGAGGCGTTGGAAAAACATCCGATCATTCCATCTTGGCTTGTAGGTCCTTCAAATTCAATATTTTGACCGAAAGCATCGCTATTATTGTGTATCACCAGGCCAATGCTTTTGTCTCCCTGATTCAGAGGGCCGTTCGGATCATAGAGTTTACTGAGGTTCATGACCTGGACCTGCGGCAGAACTTTTTGAAAGAGGTCAATCATGGACGGGTCGGCGTAATTATTGTAGGCCATGACTTTCATATGGGAAAAGAGACCGTTATGAGCTAAATTTTTGTAGGCCAGCGCTTGTAAGCGGTTCAGAATCGCTGCACCACCCAATTCTTTAGCGAAAATTGATGGAGGATTGATCGTATAAATATATCCTTGGGGCGTATTGGGATTCAGGATCTTGAATTCATTTTGAATTTGTTCAATGTAGAGCTGATAGAGAATTTCCAGGGAAATCACTGAACCGTTAACGCGCATGAATGTTCCCATCAGCGGGCGTGGATTTTTTTGCGGTTGGCTGATGATTGATTCAAGAAG
>CAISYW010000036.1 GCA_903889795.1 uncultured Chlamydiae bacterium
ATGGAAGCCGGTGAGATCTTTTCCTTAAATAAATGAGAAGCGGCAAGTGGGGTCGGGGCAAAGTGATAGGACGAGACAAGCGTGATCATCCGACGGTTCATCTCCTCAGGAAAAGGACGAAAAATATTGTTGGTTCGCAATCCCGCTTCAACATGCACTACGGGAATTTGCAAATAGAAAGCCGCTAATGCAGCGCTCATAGCCGAGGTCGTATCTCCTTGTACAACGACTAAGGAAGGCCGGACTGTTAAAAACAGTTTTTTAGCTTTTGCGAGAACGGATTGCGTCGTATCGAAGAGATCCTGATTTGGTTTCATGATTTTGAAATCAAAATCGGGCTTCACTTGAAAGAGGGGCAAAAGATCGTTTAACAGCTCCGCATGCTGCCCTGTCGAGCAGAGCAAGGTCTCGATCTTTCTTTTTTTAAGAGCTAAATAAAGAGGAATGAGTTTGATCGTATCCGGTCGAGTCCCGATGATCAAAAGCACTGGTCCATTGAGTGGAAGCCGCTTTATCTTTATTTCGAACATTTTTTTCGAAACAGGACGGCCTTCAGGCGGTTGGTTTTTGAACGCCATTTTGACGACAAAGCCCTGCAAATCCAGCGAAGGATTTTTTTCTTGCGTTTTGTTTTTCGCTTACTTCTGCCCAAACGATACAACCAACTATAGACCAAAGACTTAAGCAGTCGTCCCGCTAACCGAATTGGTAATAGGAATAAAAATTTGAAAATTCGTAGACCAAATCGTGCCATCATCATTGATAATAAGTCGTTTTGTTTGGATTTGTTGTGTGTATAAAAGGGAGAATAGGAATGAGGGCCGTGCGCATTTCTACAGGGGGATGATTATTGCGCCAACCTATTTCTATTCGGCGAGGTTTCCGAAAAGAAAAGACAACATTCCTATTTCCCTCCACCAGGTCAACCAAAGCTTATGCAAGCCGTTTTATTATTAGACTCTTGCGGAGTCGTCTTTAATAGCTGCTATTAATTGGTTGATCAAGCCGATCATTTGCATACCGCCTGCTTTCAAGGCTGCATCGCAAATTGCATGGAGAGTACGGTCCATGTCCTTTTCAATTTCGAGGTATTTCATAGAAGACTCCTAAGATGATTATTATTAAAAGGCGTTGCCTTTACTATGTATATAAAAAAAGACGATTAAATAGTCAAAATGAAAGTATAAAATCCGTTTAATAAGGTCGGTTTTTACCAATCTTCCTCGTCGGGTAATTCATCGTCATCAAAGCCGTCTTCATCTTTAATCGCATTTGCAATGTCCGCAACGATGGTTGCCATATGCATCCCGGCAAATTTCATGGCGACATCACAAAGCATCGTAAGATCCCTTTCCATTTTTTCATCGACAATTATAACCCGTCTTTTATGCATTTATTCCTCCAGGAAGATTTTTACACTAATTTAAACCTACATGCTCGGTTTTATATTATCTGCGCAACTATTTATATTAAAGCGATTACAGAATACCTCATTGATATGAAAGATTTCCAACTGAGGAAAGCACCGTCCACTCGGCATTCGCTTGAGAACAAACCATCTCGAGACAATCTCTTTGATTTACTGATGAAAGAAACACGGTACAAGATTTTGTCCCCATGAAAACGGTATAGTTTGTTGGAGTGAAACTGATACTCCATCCTCCCGCACCCATTCCGCATACTCGATTGACAGCGCCGAAGGCGGCAGTGGCAGGAAGAGTAAAGAAGACTGTTGCTGAGGCATTATTTGCAACATAGCCACGGTTTGCAGTCATAGATGTGGGTCCAACAACGGTAACAGAAATCCAAGACATGTAGTTATTAAGAGTATTTAATGCTAACTGCACGTTAGTATCGGCTGGGCTCAATATAGCACTGAACGATGACGTATTAGTCAGCACATAATTAGCTGTAATATTGCCGGGAGCGGGAGTCGTACCCGTTTGGCCAATCAGCACCTGGCCATTCGTCAAAGGTCCAAGCCATGTAAGTGCGAGTGTGGAGCCGAGCGAGACCGGCAATGCGTAGGCCGTCTGATCGCCAAGCTTTGCCTTGAGTGAGGTTGGGACAATGGCTTTTGTCGATACTGTTCCCGCAATCGCTTCAGAATCCTGAGCTAAAAATCCAACGCCTTTTTGAGAGGTTGACCAGTCA
>CAISYW010000037.1 GCA_903889795.1 uncultured Chlamydiae bacterium
GAAATCAAAAAGAACTATCAGATCAATTGCACTCGACAATGGCAGGACTTCAAAAAGAACCAGAAACAATACGAAAACTGTTTCAGGCTAGGGATGTTCGTTATGCCGCCTGAGTCACCTGTTTGCCGAGTGGATTAGTAAACAAATTGCTTAGATTGAAGTGTCCTGTAGGGTCTCACGCGGATTATGATTCCAATACATAGCAATTCTCTCTTCAAACAAGAAACGCGAAAGAGTTGCCTTTTTTGAGACAAAAATACCGATCGCTGAACTGCATTAGAATCTGAAAAATATCGAGTTTAAGTTTTCTCTTTAGTTGCTGCAATTTGCTTCACAAATTAAACTTTCCGATTTTTACATAAATAGAAGCGATTTATGATTTATCTCATCCTACTTTTCTCTCTATTCACTTCTCTATTTGCCAACGAAGATTCTTCATTATCGACTCTCGCCAACGATCCTTCAGTAATTATTGAAGGAAAAGTCAATGCGATCACTGGTGAAGTGGTCGACTTTGAACAAGATCTGACAATCCAGGGAGCTGAACCGATCCGGCTCTGTCGTGCATACAGCTGCGGATCTTTGGGAGGAGGATACTGGTCATTTAATCGCTTTGCATATATCTCGAAAGTATCCAAACATTCGTGGGTTATTACAGAGCCTAACGGCAGTCTGATCAAATACGAAAAAACAAACACTGTAAAAATCGGCGAGGCAAAATACCTACGATGTGTTCCTAAAAACCTCAATGATGGATTTTCGAATACAACCCTTGGAAAAATCTCAAGCCGTACCAACTACAAAAACAACTATATCCTTCTGGAAGATGCTCCCTATCGCCATTTAATCGTCCACGCAGCCGACGGTACGATTCGAACGTATCAAACAACATGGATAAGATTCGATAATGAACAGGCAAAATACCGTCTGCTCTCTGAACAACTTCCCAATGGCAACTGGATTCTTTACGACTATCAGGAAAAAAATAACATTCAGATGCTGAAGTCCATCCGCAGCACGAACCCTTCCCGAGACAAAACCTTTGCCTGGGCCGATTTCATCTATGAAGATTCAAAACATCCGAATTTAAAAAACAATAACTTTTACGTTCTAGGCAGCGATGGCCAGATGGTCAGATATCATTTCGAGCGCGACGACCATGACCGGCCAATTGGGAAAGTCTACGCGATTAGTTCGTCGGAAGCGCCGGATTCAAGACTGGAATATATCCGGTACAAAAACAATTATTCGCCTTTTCTGAATATTGATGCCCCGGAAGAAAATCGCCTGCATGCCATTTCGGATCCCTGTCATCGAAGATATCAAATCGACTATTACTGCCAGACCTGGAACACCGTTGCCGGCCAAACATTCAGGTTAGTGGATTTCTATTCATGCAAACAAGGGCGAGATGGCAGGAAGATTGAAACCTTTATCCCCAATCAACACCGAAGCAAAGTCAAAACACTTTCAGCACCAGTCAATCCAGATGGTAGCATTTATCCCATCTATTCTTTTATTTACTCCGACCATTCGACTTCTGTCTACGACGCTGAGTTCAATCGATCAGAGTACTATTGGAGCAGTGACGATCATCGTTTGCAAAAGATCGAAAGATTCTCGAAAGACGGCTTGAAATTAAACACAGAAGTCTACGTTTGGGGTTCCGGTTCCGATGTTGGCAATCTCACCTGCAAAAGCCGAATCAATGCCGATGGCTCGGTTCTCTCTTCCATTCGCTATATCTATGATGCTCGCGGCAATGTCCTTGAAGAGAGGTTCTATGGCAATCTCTCCGGCCAGGGAACCCCGATCCTTCTCGATGCCAGCAACATTCCCATCGAAAACGGTGTGGAGGTCTATGTCAAACGCTTCAGTTATTCATCGACCGAGCCGAGCCTTTTGCTCGAAGAACAAAATGATTCAGGCTGCCGAATCGTCACTGACTATCTTCCGAAAACCGATCTGCCTGTATCGCAATCAACATATGATCGCAACGAACTGAAGCTTCGCAAGTTATTTGAGTACAACTCCGATCATATTCTGATCCGAGAAGTGACCGAAATGGCTGGACTGCAAAATTCCATGCGCACCATCCGGCAAATGACTCCTATCGCATCGGAACCCTACATCGGCTTGCCCCATATCATTGAAGAAAAATTTGGGGAAAAAGGCTCCGAGCGTCTGCTGAAAAAAACCGTTCTCACCTATACGACGGGCGCCAAAATTGCCCGGCAAGATGTCTATGATGCCCTAAACGTGTTGCAATACAGTATCAAGATGGCGTACGACGCCAAAGGACGACTCATAGAGCGGAACAATCCCGCCAATCAAATCGAAATATTTTCCTACGATGTTTGCGGGAATCGAACATCCTGGCGTGATTTTTCCGGACGGCTCACTCAAACGTGCGCCTATGATGCTTTCCATCGTCCATCTATCATCCAAGATAAGGGCGATGATGGGCTCTTTTTCTCCAGATGTCTGGGCTATGATTTACGAAGCAACCTCGTTTCCGAAATCGATCCGCGTGGCCATGAAACGAAAAGCGTATATGATGAGCTGAACTGCCGTATTGAGACTCGATTGCCTCCGATCGCCAACGAGAAAAAAGAGCTCATATCGCCGATTCTTTGTAGCAGCTTTGACAACGCCGGCCGTGAAACTCTTCATACAGATGGCCTAGGGAATTCGACAAAGACCTCATATAACGCCTATGGCAAACCGACTCTCGTGATCCATCCCGACGGCACCCGCGATGAATATACATACAACCTCGACGGAACCCTCAAAACCCACATCAATCCAAAGGGAACGGCCACATCTTATGTTTACAATGGCTTGCGGCAGATCACTCAAAAAACAATTTCCTCAGCAGCCGGCATCCTGGCCGAAGAGCATTTTGAATATCGAGGAAACAACCTCATTGCCCAAATTGATGCCGAAGGAAATCGAACCACGTTCCTTTACGATGGCGCAGGCCGGAAAATCGCCGAGGAATGCAATGGTGAAAAGACGACATTTTCCTACGATTCGTTAGGTCGGCTCCATCAAGTGCAAACGGGTGATCTTTGCAGCATTACAGAACATAATCTCCTGAACCAGGTCATTGAAGAAAAGAAAACGGTGTCAAACGATCTGATCCGACAGGAGCAATATGAATATGATTCAGCGGGAAATCGATCTGCCGTCATCCGAAACATATCCGGTCAATCAGCTCGGGAGACGCTTCGATATGATTCAATGAATCGACTTATCCAGAAAACTAACTCCATCGGCGCCATTGAAACCACCTCCTATCAGGATCAATACCCCAATGCCTATGGTCAAAAAGTTCTGCAAACCATCCATACCGA
>CAISYW010000038.1 GCA_903889795.1 uncultured Chlamydiae bacterium
GGGCAAGGGCACGGGCAAGGGCAAGGGCAAGGAATTGTGGTTATGCAAGAAGTCTAATAAGAATCAATCATGCCCAAAAACAGTGAGAATGTAAATTTTCCCGGGAAATGCAGGCCACAGCTCGTTCAATGCGTGGCGCAAGTATTCCGGAGAGCTTGCGAAATCAAGAAGCAAAATCGATTGATTCTCAAGGAGATCTTCTTTGCGGCGTTGAAGACGCCATTGAAAGGGGGAAATCCAGCGCAACGAAAATTCATCGCTTAATGGGCGATCCAGCATACGGGCGAATTCCTCTCCGATATCTCGAAGAGCTCGATGATGCTGCATCGGGCGAACAAGAATGATCCGATCGGGAAGAGTCCAATTCAAACGACTCCATAATACAATGAGTAGAGAAGAAACCGCTCGTCTCAAGGGGTCTTCTTCTTCGCGCGTCAAGATCGATAGGAGACGGCTGGCCATTTGCGAGGAATCGAAAAGATAGGCGCGCTGAGATGCGAGAACCGGAGCATGCGCGCACTGTCTACATAAGCCGCAGGGACTTTCAAGCGCAGCAAAACAGTGGCGGCAGCGCGATTCAATATCGACTATAGCCAGAAGATCAAAACACTCAGGGCAGAGCAAACGACGCGTCGGCTCAGAGCAAAGGCGGCAAAGGGGCGGGAAAAAAAGATCAATAACCGCACAGGCCCAAAAGCTTACTTTTCTTTTGCAGGTGGAAAGAAGGACTTTCAATAGGCCCATCAATGGTCAGTAGAAAATTTTCGGTAATTTTAAAAAGAACATACTGTTTCATTGTGACAAAAATATGCAAATTTCCATCGAGATCGATTGTCGGTGAAAGACCCTCTTTTACCAAGAAAAACTTCGATCGCTTCCCTTCGCTGTACGCATCTTCCAAGTCGGAAAGCCAGAAACGCCCCTCTTTGAGCTCAAACTTAAATTTTCCTCGGACAGGAACCAAGAGCTCGCTATCAAGACCGATGATACGGCCAAATAAATCGGCAGGAAGATCAAAAACGGTATGTTCTCGTTTGAATGAATTAACAAAATGAAGCTCGCCCGTTGCTGTAAATGAGGCTCTCTCTTCTAATTTTCCTGTTAAATCCTTCAATTTCAATTCACGCACGACCAATGGCCCCACCCGACCCGAATCGCGCCCCGTTTTTTGCAAAAGAGAGGGACGAAATTCCAATAATTTGAGTCGCGGCATCGACATCGTCCACTCAAAATCGGGGCCTTGCTGAATTTGCAGTTTATCGATGGTTAAAATTCCTGCCGAATCGCTTGCCTTCAGTTCAAATAAATGAACATGAGATGGATGGATTTCGACTTGCGTCAATAAAGTGCGGATTTGAAAACCAAACAGCTCGCACTGTTTTCCGCTCATCAATCCCTTGAATGAAATATTGGACGGGTTTTGACAGTCATAGAAAAGATGGCCTTTTAATTCGTAACCTTTTCCCATCTTCAAATCATGAAAGACTTTGCCCAGCCGGGGCGGTAGAATTTCTGAAAGCGGGCCAAAATGAACGCGCGTAGAACCAATGAGGCAATTCCGGCTTTGTGCATGAAAAGATGCTTCGATTCCTCCAAAAGTCCCTTCAATGGATCGAATCATCAACTCCTTGTCCGATTCAATGCCCCATTCGATCGTCAGGGGCTTCTCATCTTCCAAGAGCGGATGTTCTTCGTCTTCCAAAAAAATGCGACCCCAAAACGAGGGCTCAAACTCCATAAACGACCCAATTTTCAAACTATGGCCGCCTTGAATCGCCGACATCGTGGCGTACATCCCGGATGAGTTCCAGCTCAAATTGACATTTTGCAAATGACGGACAGCTCCCAAAAATGGAATAAATCCCTCTCGCATCGAACAGGTCAAAGAAGAAAAATCAGCAGAGCAATCCACATCTGCGACAAATTCCAGATCATGCTGACAGTCGATCGCCTGCATCATAAAACAAAGCGGATGGCGATCGCTTAATTTTTGCCGCAAAGCGCCGATGGAATCGGCAGGCAACTTCAGTTGCGAATGGTGAAAAATCCAATGATTGCGCTGAAAATCAAATTGCACGAGCCCGATGCGGCTATGAATCCGGGGCCAGTCAAGATCAGGTTTATGAACTTCCAAATTAAGACCGTGGATAAGCAATCCCTGATCAGTTGAAAAATGGATTTGGATGAGTCCTGCGTTATCGATCAAATAAGATCCGCTTTTCGTATCAAAAGCGCGCAAATCAAAGTCGGCCTCCCCTTCCCATCGCCCATTCCACTCCATTGTCAATTGCCCCTTTCCTTCGAGCCTGCCTTCCAATGAAGGCCAAATAGACGGAGTGAAGTTTTGCAAGTTGACTTTCATCTGATCAATCATCAACTCGTATTTCGAAAATGATTGAAGATATCCTCCAAGGCTCGCTTCCAAACGGTCTTTCCATTGAACGAACCCCTTTTCAATTTTCCAGCCAATCTCTTCTCGCTTCAAGCAGCAGTTCAAATCGATCGCACCGAGTAAAAAACGCTCAACCTCCCAAAGATCTTTTTGCTGATTGACCCGTATCAGGAGAGGAATCGGCTCGCCTTTCCATCGAAGATCCTCTCCTCGTAATTGAATCAACGAGCGTTCCAATCCAAAATCGATTTCAAACAGACCCGCACCTTGAACCGGCGCGCACAATAACGAATGAAAAGAATGATCAATTTTTTCAAGAATGGGAGAAGCGGCCAGAAGCTGTTCCCACTCGAGGCGCCAGGATAACTTCATCGATTCGATCGATCCATTCATTGAAAAAAGAGCTTCTTGAACATGAATGGGAGCGTTCAAAAGGTGGCTTTTGGATGAATCAATCCCCACAACAAGATGATTTTCCTTTACTATGGCCGCACCGGAGAGCCGCCCCCAATCCCAAATTTCATGTTCAAGGCGAAAATCAAAATACCACTCTTGATCGCATTTTCTCAGTTCAGCTCCGCAAACGCCAAATCGAGCATTTCCCAACGCGAGAGAACCCGTTAGATTAGTGCATTCAATCAGTCCGTCTTTGGAATCGGCAATGAGATTTGCCTCTCCATCATGCAAAAGACCCCATTGAATTTCAGATAATCGAGCCTTCATATTCCACTGCCAAAGAGCGGGGTTCGACAAGAGATCGCCGCTCAATGTAAATCCATCGTTTTCACAAACGATATGACCTTTTGCGCAAGAAACAAGCGGTTCGATCTCCCCACAAAGCCGCTGAGCCGTAAAAGAAAAAGGAATATTGTCCTCAAGAGCAAACATCCAGTCTCCCGCGAACTCCAGCCCCGAAAAAATCCCTTTGCCAACGCTGATTTTGAGCAAATCGCCGGTGATTTCGAGATGTCCTTCGAAATCAATTTTCCGATCATGGATTGTGCATTCGCAGCGCGTTTTTTCTGTCTGCAGAGTCCATTGTCGGCTCGCCATTTTCCAAACGGCGTTCACCCCCGCCTCGAAAGGCTCTGCTTTCCCGAGCTGATCGACGGCAAAAGCCCATGCCCCGCCCTTCAACTTGAGCATCGATCCGGCTCCCTCCAATTTGAGCTCGCCATTCGAATAGTTTAACGTCGCATCCGCGCGGCCCTCGCAATGAATCGAGAAGAGGGTTTGCAAACAGATCAAATCGAGATGGCGAGCATCTAAATGAGCCTGAGAAAGGTCGTATTGCTTGCCATTCCAGATCAAATCAGCGCTTGCATCGATCGACTCAGTGGAGGAACGATGGCTTGCGCGAGCCAAAAGATGCTTGAAAGATCCCTGCAAATCGCCTGTCGCTTCCCAACCATTAATTGTTCCCGAAAATGAGCCGGCGGAAATGCTTTGATTGTTTATCTGACAATGCGCGTTCATGGAAAAAACACTCACCTTTCCCCATCGACCGCTCGAACCGGCAAGAGAAACGGCTCCATTGCCCCCCTGATCCAGGTCTGCTTCGGCTCGATCGCAAAGCAAAGACCAGTCATCCCCCTGAATCGCGAGTTTTGTCGCCGTCAATTGCTCAATCTTCCAACTTTCCACAGAACCGTCGCACTCATCCCAAATCAAACGTGCGCTGACATATCCATCCACAAACAGGCAAGGCCAGGGAGTCGGCCATAAATCATGAAGAAGACGGACCACGGCAGGATCGGCCTTTTCCAATTCCAAAATCGAATGGCTATGAACAGAATCAAATTGTTCCGCGTGCAAAAAGAGCTTCGCTTCATGCATGCATAAGCGGGTCTCCAGCCAGTTGGTCGAACAACTTTTCGAAAATCCCTTACCCTCCCAAGAAAAGGAAGGACCGGAAACTTCCCAGCGCAGCCCCACACCGAGGTTGCTCGAAAACATTCCCTCCAGATTATCAAAACAGCTCTGCCCTCGAGAAAAAAAGCCTCGGTGAAATTTGATTTTCAGACGATCGGGAAAAAGAAGAATCGCATCGAGCCAACTTTTATCAGCCCTTTTTACAAAAGTGTGCTCTCCTTCCCATTCGATGAACTCAGCGCCTCCCTCCCCCTGCCCATTTTCCGAAGAAAACGCAGCATCTTCCCAGCGCAGCCGGCCGCCGGCGCTTTGAATTTTTCTCCGATGGAGATTGAGCACTAATGCACCACTGATCCGTCCACGGCATTCTCCGGAAACGAAACGATGGGATAACGGTGTCATGGGCATTCGATCAAATGAACAGTCAATCATTCGTTCACGGCCGCTATGAATCAACTGAGCGCTCATCGAGCCGTCCGCGACATCGATTTGCAGTATTTCATTATTGAGAGAAAATCGACCCTGGAAGGGATCGTTTCCCTCTCCCTGCCATTCAAACGTGCCCCGATCTACAGAAAAATCGGCACAAAACCACTTCGGTCGATTTTCCATCCATTGACCGGCATTTGAAACACTCCCTTCCAAAA
>CAISYW010000039.1 GCA_903889795.1 uncultured Chlamydiae bacterium
AATCATGAAGAAAAATACTTGTATCCATCTCGGCAACGCCGTCCGGCCTTGGTTTTTCGCCGCGCGGCGGCGGCTCCATTAAACTATTTCCCCCTTGGTTTGGATCGATGCGAGCCGCACAATTGGATCAATGCATTGATGCAGTTTTTGCTGTTTATTCCATTATTGAGAGAGATCTTTTCTTATACACCGACGAGTTTTCGACCCTTCAATGAATTCATCGATCAATATTTTTCCGATTGGGAAGAAAAACGATTGGTTTCGCGTGCCAACAGCTACGAATTAGTGCGCACTTTGTTAGGCAAATTTCCTCAATTTTTTAAGATAAGCGGCACGGCTAATTTACATGAAATAATTCAATCGATTTCGCACTGTGCGTGTGCGTATACGTCTTTTAACGATTCGGGGTTTCGTTCCGATTGGCAAATTCTCTGGGATTCCAATAAAGAGCTTTCATTACAAGAGATTTTTGAACGAATCACCGTACCGCCTGAACTGCTCATCGTTCAGCAGCTGCTATACGATCCCGTTAAACGAAAAAACTCTCATGCACTTTCTTCCGAGACATTGCGAAGGCAATATTTTTCAACTCAGGAAGCGATTTGTTACGATCTCGATGCATTTATCGAGCATCGAATGGAGGAAGGAGAGTCGGCTTGCTATTATACCTATCTCAAAGTGGACGGAACATGGATTCAGTGCGCCGACGAACGAATTGTTCCCTTGCGCCGATCGACTCTTTTGGACCTTCCCTTGCGGCGAGGTATTTTATTTCATTATCGCAGGGTCTGGATTGGTCAAAATTGTACAAATTTCATTAAATAAAAAAACCCATGAAGAGCAATCTCCATGGGTCGCATTCCACTAGCGTTGGCCCTACCTAACTGGATAGAGGCGCTGCTGATGTGGTTTTTTCATCGCTTTGAGCAGAAATAGCCGCAGCGGCTTGTTCCTTTTGCTGCGACGCATTGAGAGCGTTGAAACGAACGCTCAGCGCGCGGGCGGCAAAGATCCAGGCGGCGATGATGCCGAATAAGATCACAGCGATATAGGGCGTAATTGCGCCCAAAGATCCGAATATCACAAGCAATCCCTGCTGAATCAATGAACCACCGGCTTTGCCGAAGCGAGCACCTACGACGTCGATGGCCGCTTTACCCTTGACTTTCGACTCTTGATCGAGAGGGATATAAGCCATCTCTTTCGTTGGATCGAACAGGGAATATTTTGCGGATTTGCTCATAATGTTCTGGAATGTTCCAAAAATGACTGCGAGCATCAATGGATTCGTTCCGAGCGTAGCAATGATCCCCAACAGTGAGTTGCGGAAAAGGACGCATGAGAAGAAACCCACGCCGCTGACCAGAAGAACGACCGGCGTAATCAAAGCGCCTACACCCCAGCCGAAACGTCGAATGACGTTACCACCGACAAACAACATCATCAAGATGGTGAGCGTGGCAGTTAGCATGGAGAAGGTACCCATAAAATTCTGGTAATCATTCGAATTCGGGTACTGGAGCTTTAACTGGCCTTTCCAGGTTACTTCGACAAGATTGATTGAAACGCCGTAACTGATTACGAGGATCGCCAGGCAAAGAATATATGGTGATTTACCCAAGAACATGAAACTTTCTTTCAGTGACATTTTGGGTTTATCTTTCTTCGCTTTTTTGATCTCATTTGGGTCGAAGAATTGAGGATCGGTCAAAACCTTTTTATTAATCCACCAGTAGACGGCCATGACGCAAGCGCAGGCAATGACAACTGCGGTCAGTGTATAGTTCAGTGTCACGCCCCATGCATCGACATGAGAAGGTAGAACATCGCGCAATTGGGCAAATTTCTTGACGAAGAATCCTGAAGGATACATAGCCAGGTTAGCGCCCAAGCCGAACAAAGCGTAAAAGCGCTTGGATTCGGACACTTTAGTCGTGTCATTTGCAAATCCCCAGAATAATAGAGAGATTGCGACGCTGCCCCATAGTTCAGCCATAATGTAGAAAGTGGAATAAGTCCAGTTTCGTACGATGGCGATCAAGCCGCCTAATCCCTTAGGAAGCAAGGTCTGCATATGATCTGCAAACGCATTGGGGTGGAGTGTTTCTCGGAGAGGATAAAAACATAGAGCAAAAAAAATGAAATAGGCAGCAAAGAAAGTGATGATTGAGTAAAAAAGCTTTGGTTTGCTCAAGATGTTGCTGAGCTTGGAATAGACCAGCATGAAAATAATTGCGAAAGGTAGAACGCCCCATACCTTTAAAAAGGGAATCGCTTCAGCGCCGGAACCCGGAGCCGTTATGATTAGAGTGTCTTTCGTGTCTCGCAAAATTGTGTAATTGAAATTGATAAAGAAAAATAAAAAAAACATGGGAATGAATTTTTTCAGCTCGAACGTATGAACGGGCCAGAAAAAGGATCGCCATTTCCCAAATTCTTTCGTCACGGGTTGCGACATTGGCTAAACCTCTAGAAAGTTTATGTTGTTTATTGTTTGTACTTTTGAATCAATCACAATAAAATTTTTCAACGATTTTCGGAGGTTTTTTTGAGTCAATCCTTTGAAAGAGCTGACTAGAAAATACTCCAAAAACAACCGAAATATCATAATGAGATAGCTTCCTAACAAATCACCATCTATCATAGATCAATAACATTAAAAATCAAGAGCTTCTTCAAGCCGACAGCACTATATTAACCCGAGGGGTAGTAGGGGGCTTAAATTACGTACTGAGTGAGGCAAAGCCAGATCAAAGCATCCGCATTCCGAACGAGAAGCTTATGGTAAAATTATGGGCGACAAGAGAGGATCGATATGGTTAATCCGCAGCCAGTAAGTTGTCACCCATTTATATACCGCTCGTGATTCGAAAATCGGTTTATGCTGCGTCGGCTTTGCATTGCCTTTGTGTCCGCCTCCATCACCTAACTTATTCAAGTTGGGTTGCTTCGGCGTCGGCTCTGCCTGACACAAATGCAAGCAGCCTCCTTGCCTATTCCCGATTTTTGAATCGCTCCCGGTATACATGACTCCAAAATCGGATTTTCGGCCTGGTCAAAGGGTTTATTCGGTTTGGTTTTAAGCCTATGATAGTACATTTTTAGCTGTTACAGTTCATAACTGTCTTATAGTCAATGACATATTCAGTTTTAATATTAATATTTCGTAAACATCTTGAATTTAACGAGTTAGGGTGAACTGTAGACAAATTAATAATTTTATGTTAAACTTAAATTAAGGATTAATAGAGCTTGTGAAAATATGAACGATCTAAACTTCATTGAAGAAATTGAACTCATTTCCAGGCGTCCACCATCATTGGAGCGATCTGCACAAATCATAAAGAAGTCATTAGAATATTATTTTAAGCTTAAAAATCAGTTTTTAACAGGTAGTTCTGAAGATAAAGAAAATGCAAGACGGGTTGGTGCATTGATTATTGATCGAATTAATGAAGAAGCCGCAAAAACATGTAAGGCGATAAATTTGAACCCCAACAAATTTCATGAGGAAATTTTATCTCAATTTTCTTTGAAAGAAGCGATTCAATACAAAGAAGCTGTCAATTTTCTCATAGCTCATCGCGACGAAATTTTCTGTAAGAATCTGTTGAAACCGAAAGTTGCTGCAAGATCAGCGCAATTAATTAAAAGAAAAACAAAGATTCTAATTTAATAATTGAAAAGGATTAATATGAGCGAGCTTTATATAGAGCCAGTAGGTTTAACGCAGTCATTACAATTATATTTAGATGGTAAAAAACTAGACAAGGAAATTGCACAACTTGTCACAATAGCCAATAATCCAAATGCTACATCGACAGATCGTGTAAATGCTGCGATTGCTTTATCAGCACTGCATAATGATAGCAATTTTACTAAACTCTTTGATTATCTTCCTGAGAAGAAATTATATTGTGATTCTGCAATTTCAAATACAATGTCTTATTTAAGTACTTGCATAATACCAGGATTAACTGATTCTTCTGATGCTACGAACGCGCCTATTTCTATAAAGAAAATGGTTGATGATTGTGTTGCTAATAAACCTACTAATTACAAAATGACAGGTCATTTTGATACAAAAGATAGTATTTCAGACTTCAGTAATATTTCGAAAAAACAATTAAAGGATGTTATCGATAAGGAGGTCGTAATTGGCTACGATACTGGACCTGGTGGAGATGGACATGCTATTATGGGTAACAATATTGGAAAGAATATTACTCTTTCGGATGGGAGAATAATGGTCATGCATGAAAATCAACCCGGCGTTTGTAGTACGAGTGGTGATTCTTTCGATGTTACGGTTACTGGGACAGCTTCTCAGTGGAATTGCATAAAGTCTACTACAGCTGCTGATGCGTCTTTGAAGTCTAAATATTGTTAATCTTCGGTTTGTCTGGACCAAACAAACTGATGATTGAGCATTTAAACGAGAAAGCCATTTAGACGTTTAATTGATTTTGCTAATTAAAATATTGAAAATTATTAATTAATAACGGAGTGTGAGATGACTGAACTTTATATAGAGCCAGTTGGTTTAACCCAGTCGTTGCAGTTATATTTAGATGCCAAACGATTAGATAAGGAAATTGCACAACTTGTTGCAATAGCTAATAATCCTAATGCATCATTGGGTGATCGTAAAAATGCAGCTGTTAGTCTATTATCATTAACTACTGACAGCACTTTCACTCAATTGTTTAATTATTGTCCTGAACGTAAAGTTTTCTGTGATTCTGCAGTGTCTGATACTATGAGTTATTTAAGCACTTGCATAGTGCCTGGATTAACTGATTCTAATGATGCGCCTGTTAATATAAAGGAAATCATTGATGATTGTGTTGCTAATAAAACAACTGTTTATAAAATGGCAACTCATTTTGATCAAGAGTCCAGTATTGATGATTTCTCCAATATTTCGTTTACTAAATTTATGGATATTGTCGACAATGGGGTATTATTAGGCTACCATGATGGTAAACCAGTTTATGGTAACGATTTTGGAAAGGAAATTACTCTTGATGATGGAAGAACAGTGGTCATGAATGAACATAGAACTTGTGGTTGTAATGCGTGTTACGATGTAACTGTTACTGGAACAGCTTCTAAGTGGGATTTCTTAAAGTCATCTACTGCTTCTGATGCGTCTCTGAAATCTAAATATTGTTAATCTTTGATTTGATCTTTTTGCCAGATTTTTTATCACAATAAATCAGCCTTTTGAATTTTCGAGGATATTCAAAAGGCTGAACCAAAGTCGAAAATCCGATTTTATACCGCTTGTGATTCGAAAATCGGTTTATGCTGCGTCAGCTTTGCATTGTCTTTGTGTCCGCTTCCATCACCCAACTTATTCAAAGTTGGGTTGCTTCGGCGTAGGCTCTGCCTGACACAAATGCAAGCAGCCTCCTTGCCTATTCCCGATTTTTGAATCGCTCCCGGTATAGAGTCATTTTCTGTATAAATTTTCGTATTTCAAAAATATTCCCATTTATTGGATATAGTAAAGGTAATGACAATCCTGATTATATATCTGTCTAATTGTGTAAGTCGTTTATTAACAGAATGATATAAATGTTGTGGTTTTGGGTTTTTAATGAGGAAATTTGGTATGTGGTTCATTCGTCAATTGCTTCGATTACGATATTCCATTCATGTCAAAGGAACGATTCCCAAAACAGATAGCTATTTGTTTGTTTTTAGTTCTTTGTCTTCGCAGCTCGATCCCCTTCTTATTGCTTCTGTATTGCCCAATTTTTCTAGTAGTTGCCATCCGCGAAAAATAGTCACGATGCGATGGCTGGAGCGTCTTTATCAGTTGTTGGGATGGTCTCCTTTGCCGGATCGTGAAAAGGCCAGTTCATCGTTTGCTAAGCGATGTTTTTTTCGTTCTCTTAAACCTGTGATCGATTATCTACAGCTTCATCGCTCATATTTGTTTTTTGTCCTTGGACATGTTCAACTTATTTTAGAACCCCATGAACCTCGTATGCCAATGATAAAAGAGGTGTGCGAGAATGTAGTGCCGTCTCCGAGTGTTGTTTATGCCCAGGTTCACGGAATGCTGGGAAGTCTTTTTTCGGCACGCCCCTTTGGTGGTTTGCAAGCGGGACGTTTGACGTTGGGACAAATTGTCGTGATGTTGTTGAAGAATGGACTTTTTTTTATGCCCAAGCGTCAGGTGGTAATCGAATTTTCCGATCAACCTCCTATTTCAAGAAAGGAAGAAGTTCAGTTTGTTCCTCATGTGCACGGTGAAAAACAGATTGAAATAGCTCCGATTGATAATTCAGCTGAAGATTTGGTTTTTGATAAGATTGCTCAATTGTCTCATCGATCAAAAAATCAAATTCGATTGGATCAGGATCTCTATGAAGATTTACAGCTCGATTCATTGGATCTGACGGAACTCACGGTTTGGGGGCGCGAAGTTTTTGATCGATATGTTCCTTTTGAAAAGTTGCAGACTGTTAATGATCTTGTTCGATTAGTAAAAGGTAATTATCAATGTCCCGATTATAAAGCGTTTGAAGAAAAAAAACGAAGTATTTGGTTTCAAAAACGAAGCGCTAAATTTGCCCCACGGCAAATTGTTGGCGACACGATCATCGAAGCGTTTTTATCAATTTGCAAAGATTTTGAATCCCATATTGCTAGCGTTGACGTTGTAGAGATGATGTCATATAAGCGCCTCAAAAGCGCGGTCATCGGATTGGTTGAACCGTTTCGTTCTCTCAAGGGCAAGCGCATTGGTTTGCTTTTGAATAATTCCAATCAATTTAATATCGCGTATTTAGCGCTTTTATTTGCAGGAAAGGTTCCAACGCTCATTAATTGGACTTTGGGGCCGAGGCATGTTGAAGAGGTGGTTAAAATGGCTGATTTACAGGTTATTTTGACCGTGGAACGATTTTACGAACATTTAAATATCGAGCTCCCTCTTTCTGTAGAAAACAAAATTCAGTTTCTTGAGACAGTCGTCTCTTCGCTGACATCTCAGCATAAAATGAAAATGCTTCAATTGTCGCGTCAGCCGAATGACACAATTATGCGTCATTTTAATCTTCATAAATTTTCCGGTGAAGATCCTGCTGTTCTGGTATTTACCAGTGGAACGGAAAGTCATCCCAAAGGTGTATTGCTCAGTCATCGAAATATTTTAGCCAATCAGCGCTCTCTTTTCAGTGCCCTTGAGTGGAATCGGGATGATGTGCTTTTAGGGATTTTGCCCGCTTTTCATGTATATGGATTTTCATTTGCTAATTTGCTGCCGCTATTAATCGGTTGCCGGGTCGTTTATGTTCCGAGTCTTCTCGATTTTGAGATGATCGCCAACATGGTGCACCAATGGAAAGCGACTATTGTTGCTTCAACACCGACTTTTTTGAAGGCTCTTTTACACATAGCTAAACCTGAGCAATTAAATAGTGTGCGGATTTTTTCGATCGGAGCTGAACCGGCCTCTTTCGGTTTTTATGAGTTAGTTAAAAATATTGCGAATCATCCGACCCTCGTTGAAGGCTATGGAGTGACTGAATGTTCTCCATGTTTGACTCTGAATCTTCATGCCGGACAGCGAAAAGGAGTCGGATCGCCATTGACAGGCATAGAAATTTTGATTGTTGATTCTGTTGATTACAATCCTTTGCAACAAGGGATGAGCGGGCTTGTTTGCGCCAGAGGCGAAAATGTATTTATGGGATATTTAGGCGGCAAGCCCAATCCATTTATTCAGATCGATGGTCAACAATGGTACAATACGGGTGATCTGGGGCATTTAGAAGCTGACGGGACTCTGATATTGGATGGTCGAATGAGCCGGACAATTAAAATCGGTGGAGAACTCGTTCATCTTCATGCGATCGAAGAAATTATACAAAAAAAGATTCCGGAAGCGTCAGTTGCCATTATTGTGGAAGAGAGTGAAGAAAGACCGCGTTTAATCCTCTATGCAACACATTCCTTGGATCTTGAAAAAACGAATCAATGGATTATTGAAGCGGGTTTGAGCAATTTATTGCGTTTACATGAAATTAGAGTGATCAAGGAAATGCCAAGACTGGCGAGCGGAAAGATTAATTATCGAATTTTAAAATGAAAAATTAAGAAGCTCCTGCTCCGCGGATTATAGAGATCCGCGGGGCAAGCGAGCAATACTAAGATTAAACTTGAGGAGCCATCATCAATTCATTGATCATTTGCTGAGCATTGACAGCTTCGGCATACCCATTCCAGAGTTCTTGTTCAACTTTGTTATGACGAATCGATTGAATCAATTCGCGTTTGCAGGTCGCTAATGATTTTCTTGGGCTCAAAATAGAAATAATTTCTTTATCGCCGGCGAGCCGTGCAATATTGAGCATCCGCTCGAGTTGGTTGCGGGTGAAATTCATGTGATCACGGCGTTTGCGGGATCCGCGTGCAGCGCGTTGTTTTGGAGGAACGACGATTAATTTGTCGGCATTCATTACAAAACGATCGATCATTGCTGATAAATCTTGTGCTTGTTTCGCTTTCATTTTACGCAGAGTAAAGTGGTGCATATATCCACCTGATTTCATAGGAAGATATCTGCAAAGTTCGCTTTCTTTTCGGCAGCCGATTTTGCGAATGGCTTTTGAAATCAAATCATCAATATTTAAATTTTTCATTTTGAGTTCATTTTCTTCTTTTTGTGCAACTGTCATAAGATTCCTTCCTAACTTAATTTTTCTTCAAAAACCGTTGGTTGTTTTTTGCCTATCACACAATTGATTGTGATCGCTTTAGTTTTGGCCTCCCTAATTTTATGTGGGCGGTCTTATAATTATATGGGGATTATATGTGTGAACTACATTTCAGGCAAGACAATGAGATTTTTCTTTTTTTCTTTTTTCTCTAAACCTATTCTATTCATTGAGGAAAATATTATTCCATGCTGAAAAAAATACATTTTGTGCAACATCATTTTTTAAAAATTCCTCAACGATCAGCGATAATAATATTTTTTTTAATTTTGATGGTTTTTTGGGGTTGTCACAAGCCGGATCGTCAGTTGTTTCGATCATGGATGGACGATTCAAAGAAAATTAAAGTTCTTTCGACTATTAAACAAATTGGAGATCTTGTCGCTGATATCGGCGGTGAGAGAATTGATTCGTTGGTTTTAATTCGAGGAGCACTCGACCCACATTATTACGAATTAGTGAAGGGCGATGGCGAAAAGCTTGAGCATGCCGATCTTATATTTTATAATGGTCTAGGGCTTGAACATGGGGCGAGTCTATTTTCATGGCTTCACTTGAATAATAAAGCAACGGCATTAGGCGATCGGATTTTACAACAATTTCCTGAAAGAATTTTATTTAAAGCCGAAATTGTCGATCCCCATATTTGGATGGATGTATCAATCTGGGCGGTGGCCGGCGATCTCATTTTCCAGCAATTGATAGCCATCGATCCTGATGGAGCGTCGTATTATCGATCGCGCGCCCTTTTGCTACGCGAGCGTATGGAAAGGACTCACCGGGAGATCCTGGAAATGGTGCATCAAATTCCCGAAGCTCGCCGATATTTTGTAACGAGTCATGACGCATTTCAATATTTTACAAGATCATATTTAGCTGAAAAAGATGAAATCAATTGGACTCAGCGTTTTGCTGCGCCGGAAGGTCTTGCGCCTGACGGACAGCTCAGCCCTGTCGATATTCAAAGAATCATAAATTATTTAAAATGGCATAACATATCCACTTTGTTTGCAGAATCTAATGTGAACCTCGATTCGCTGAATAAGATCGCTGATGCCGGCCGTGATTTGGGTTTATGTGTGCAGATTTGTGAAGAGAAGCTCTTTGCTGATGCAATTGATGGCGATCTGCACTATCTCGATATGATGCTTCATAATGCAAAGGTCATCTCTAATCATATGAGTAACCCATGAACTCTATTGAAGTTGAGGGCTTGACAGTCCATTATGATAAGAGATCCATTTTGTGGGATCTTTCATTTTCCCTTCCTTCAGGCATCATTTGCGGAGTAGCCGGTCCCAACGGAGCGGGAAAGAGCACACTATTAAAAGCAGCGGTGGGGTTGGTTAAGCCGCAAGCGGGAAGAATTACTTTTAAGGGCCAGCCATTAAATAAAATGCGCCAGCAAATTGCCTATATTCCGCAGCGTGAATCGATCGACTGGGATTTTCCCATCACAGCTTCAGATGTTGTTCTCATGGGACGCTATAATCGATTTGGATTTTGGGGCCGGCCTCGAAAAGCAGATCAAGACGCTGCCGCCTGTGCATTAGAGCAGTTGGGAATGAGTGCATTCGCCGATAGGCAAATCAGCCAGCTCTCCGGCGGGCAGCAGCAGCGCTTATTCATTGCTCGGGCATTGGTTCAGCAGCCCGATATTTTCTTGATGGATGAACCCTTTAACGGGGTCGATCTCGCCACTGAAAAATCAATTATCGAAATCTTATGGCGATTGAAAAATGAAGGAAAAACCATCTTGATCGTATTTCATGATTTGTTGAACGCCGAAAAATATTTTGACCACCTTCTGTTAATGAACCGCCGTTTAATCGCTTGCGGACCGATCGATCAAATTTTTAATTCAAAAAATTTGGCACAAACATTTGGCAAACGCCAATGCCTTTTCGAAGATGCGACCTCATTGTCGGCAAAAACTCGCTTTGGAATGAAATAGCCGTGCTGAAATATTTTACCGACCCTGTTCTTCGAGCGCCGACTGTGGGATCGATGCTGATTTGTCTTGCGGCATCGTTGATGGGGACTTTCGCCTTTTTGAAAAAGAGGTCCCTAATGGGGGAAGCGCTTTCCCATGCGGCTTACCCGGGCGTAGTTGTTGGAGTCACTCTTTGCGCGTTCCTCGAAACAGTGTCGTTTTCAGGTTCTCTTCTATTTGCAATTGGCGGTGCTTTTCTCTTTTCACTCTTTGGACTTTGGACGATCGAGTGGCTGGAAAAAAGCGGCAAGACGCCCGGTGATGCGGCGCTCTGCTTTATGCTGGCCTCTTTCTTTGCGTTTGGCCTTCTCGTCTTTAGTTATTTGCAAAGTGCATATCCTTTATTCGCCAGTCAT
>CAISYW010000040.1 GCA_903889795.1 uncultured Chlamydiae bacterium
CGATGATGAGAATTGCTTTATGATGTTTGTGCCAGAATTGGCGGACATTTTTGAAAAAACCGTGAGCTCGACATTCCTTAAAAGCCCACCTCAGGTTCCTGATGTCCTCTTTTAAAATGACTTGGTCGGCTCGGGATAGTCCTGCGTCGGCTAATTCAAACGCCTGAGATTCAAAAGTTTCATCATTTAAATGGTACCTTCGTCGTCTTCTGTATTCACCGGACATGGTGTACAGCCAGGCATCATAGGAAGGGCATTATTACTTCTGTCAGACGTCGAAGGCATTTTAATCATGATCATTATGGCGGCGGTGATGACAATACCGGTCACGACGATGCCAATAATGATCTCTATTTTATGTTCGCGCCAGATTGCACTGATGTCCTTACCCAAATTGCCGGCGGCCATTCCGTCTTTGTTCCGAATCAGAGGCTGAACGATTCTTTCAGAAAGATCGGCTAGACTTGTAAGCGTTCCTAAATGGCCCACCAAACAATAGATAGAATCCCCTCTCTTGAATGCACCATATGTGTCGTACGAACGGATGGCAGTTCCTGAAATTTGCATGTCCCCTACTTGCTCTATAGTAAAACATTTTATGCGAATACCAGAGCTGACGCTCAAAATAATTTATACAATATAAAAAAAATATTTAAAAAATAGCCACAGACTTTTAACGGCTCTTACCCTAAACTTATTCAAGTTTAAAATTTTTTAGAAATGCTATGACTGTTAATTTAAACATATCCTCAGGGCGTTAAAATACTAACAATTGGTGATTATGAATCCAGTAACTCCATTTAAGAGCGAACAGTACGAAAAGAAAATTTTCGTTCATTTTCGAAACGCACCGATGCAACGGCCGGAAGAAAATGATTCGGTTTCACAGATCATGACAGCTGTAACATTGTTTATATCTGGAATCGGTATTGGAGCCCTCTTAGCTAATTATTTTCAATCTCCATGTCCTTATGAACCGCCGGGCTGGCCATATGTGTCAAAAGCTCCATTAACTCTCGTTCGCTCGGAAAAGCCAGAGCAACTCACGATTTCTCTTCACTTCGAAGAGCCAAAAATGTCACCCGTCGAGCCTATTGAACCGAGACCAACGCACATTGAAGCCTGCAGCAGCCGGAAAACTTACACTTGGAACGTTCAGACAGATGGATCAGGATTGATGGATGCGAAAGGTTTGAATGGCCTAATGAAGCGCATTCAAATGATCTGGTGGGAATCGATCCGAAAGGAAAACAAACCTGTGCGGCCCGATCCAGCTCAATCGGTCTGCATTCGCAGGGAAGATCTGAAAAATTTCCTGGAAAGCACCCTTAAGAATTCGGGTGTTTCTAAGAAGGAATCCGAAGCGTTTGTCCATTATTGGGTCAATGTGTTCCAAAATAAATATGACCCCGTAAACGCTCCCTATTTGCGAGTTCAATTAGTCAAGCCAGAGGAATTGGATCGTTTCGTTCCAAAAATGTCTGTGGAAAGTAAGACGCCGTTTGAGCTCAAGCGATTCTACTTCCTCTTCGAACCAGTCGCAAAGATGGCCGAAAAA
>CAISYW010000041.1 GCA_903889795.1 uncultured Chlamydiae bacterium
CGTCCTGATCTCGCCACTCAAATTGAGTCTCAGTTGCAAAACGGCGAAAATGTCATCTTTTTCGCCAACCATCAAACGGAGCCGGACCCCCAGGCAATATCTATTTTGCTAGAACAGACGCATCCCGATCTGGCTGAGAAAATCATCTATGTCGCGGGTGAACGAGTGGTAACCGATCCGTTGGCCATTCCGTTTAGCATGGGTTGCGATTTACTCTGCATTTATTCCAAGCGGTATATCAACCATCCGATCGAACGGAAAGCCCAAAAACAAATGCATAATAAACATACAATGGAGCGCATGTGCCGTCTTCTAAGCGAAGGGGGTAAAGCGATTTATGTCGCTCCGAGCGGAGGACGCGATCGCCGCAATGCAAATGGAGTGATTGAAGTGGCTCCCTTCGATCCGCACAGCATTGAAATGTTTTATCTCATGGCCCGAAAGGCAAAAAAAACGACCCACTTTTATCCTCTAACCCTGGCGACGTACGAATTACTTCCTCCTCCAGAAACAATTCAGCTGGAGATTGGAGAAACGCGAATGGCTAAACTGACTCCGATCCATTTGAGTTTTTCTTCGGAATTCAACATGGAACAATTTCCGGGATCGGATGAAAGCGACAAGAATGAACGGCGAAAAAACCGTGCTCTTGCAATTTGGAAGATTGTAAATCAAGAACACCAAAGATTGATTAATTTATGAAAATGTTTTTACTGGCTTGCGCCTTAATCGCCTCTCAACCAATCTACGCTGAGCCTCCTGCAATACAAGATATCGCAGACGAAGCGCATCTACCACTGCTCAACCCCGATCTTTCCTTACGAAAAACGGCAAAAATCCGCCTCGCCAATGGTCTGGAAGCCTATCTCATTTCCGACCCAATGGCCGATCAATCAGCCGCAGCGATGGCCATTCAATCGGGCTCTTGGAACGATCCTGCCGAATATCCGGGGATGGCCCACTTTTGCGAGCATATGCTCTTCAGCGGATCGCAAAAATTTCCAAAAGAAACAGAGTTTTCTGATTTGGTCGGCGATAGTAATGGCCAGACAAATGCGTACACGGCTCCAAACCGTACGCTCTACATGTTTTCATCATGCGATGAAAGCTTTCTCTCAATTCTTGAACATTTTGCCCATTTTTTTATTGATCCCTTATTCAATCCTTCCCGAATCGAAGACGAGATGCATGCTGTCGATCAAGAGTTTGCCAAAAACATAGAAAATGACGGCTGGCGCGAATACATGGTCTTCAAAGAAACAGGGAATCCGGATCATCCGAACGCCCGGTTTTCAATCGGTAATTCCGAAACTTTAGCGAACATTCCCCAGAGCGCATTAAAAAAATGGCATTCTCAATACTATGTCGCTGAGAGAATGCACCTGATACTCTATTCCCCTCTGCCGCTCGACACTTTAAAAGAAACCGCACGAAATTTCTTTGGCCCGATCCCAACCCACACTCCGCCGCCATTCGATGATTCAACGTCTCTTACATCGGAAAATCAGAGGGGTCATTTCATCTTTGTTCAGTCGATCAAGCAAAAGCAATCGCTCTCACTGTCTTGGGAGTTGTCAAACGATCTTTCTATTGACCCCGCTAAAAGCGCTGATCTGTTTTGCTATGCCCTCGATCGGGGACATCCCTATAGCCTTTATGAGCAACTTAAAAAAGATGGTTATATCGAAGATCTGGCAATCGGGGTCGATGAAATCGGAGATGCTCACCACCGTTTCTTGCAGATTCAGCTGGATCTCACATCACAAGGCCTCAAACAAATTAATGATGTCATTTTTCGTTGTTTTCAAGCGATCAACGGCCTTAAAAACAGCTCTATTCCCTCTTATCTGTTTCAAGAAATGAACGATATCGCCAAGCTGCGCTATCAGTATCAACCTCGCCAAGATGCCTTTCGCTATGTCGCTTCCATCGGCGATTCAATCATCGATGAACCCATCCAAACCTATCCGCAAGCCACATTACTCTCCTCTCGCTTTGACGCGAAAAAAATCGCAGAAGTAGGCCGCTATCTCACTCCTGAAAACTGCCTTTTCTCTTTACAAGCTGACTTTTCAAAATCGAATATTTCCCTGGATCGCCATGAACGCTGGATCGGCGCTCAATACGGGGTTCAACCGATTCATGAAACTCAGCTTAAAATATGGAAAGAAGCTCCGCCGCATCCAAATATTCGTCTCGCTAATCCTAACCTCTTTATTCCATCTCATTTTGATCTCGTCACAGCTCCGAACGACCCAAAAACAACCGTACCGATATTGATCAATGAAGATGACGCAGGCATCGCCTATTATTCCCGGGTTGCAGAATTTTGCACGCCTCAATCGGTTTTTACCCTGCATATTTTAAGTCCCGAAATCAACTCCTCTGCTCGAAGCTATTGCCTATCAAATCTTTATATAAATTACCTCACCGACCGCCTCCATTCAACGCTGAGCGCTGCAGCAACAGCCGGCCTGCAAGCAAGCTTGAATGTCGATCGAAACTGCCTAACCTGCTCCCTCTGCGGTTTCAATGATAAAGCGCCGCTGCTTCTCCAGGAAATTTTAAAACATCTAGCGGCTCCGCCGCCCACTCCTGATCAATTTGAGCAATATCGAGACTGTTTTTCCAAAAAACTGGCCAATAGCGCAAAAGATCTCGCCATTTTTCAAGCCAAAGAACTCGTCGGCACAATTATCTACCGAGACAACCCGACTAAAAAAGAACAGTTAGAATCTCTACAAAAAATCAGCTACGACGACTTTTGCAACTATCTCCATCATCTCTTCGATCAAACCTACGTAAAGGCGATGTTTTGCGGCAATCTGAGCTTAAAAGAAGCGGAATCGGCATGGCTCGATGTGCGCCATCTTCTGAGCGGCGCCGCTTATCCCAAGAAAGACCACCCTGCGACAAAAATCCTCTCATTACCCAGAGACCAGGGACCGTTTGTGATTCAAGAAAAAACGGACGTGATGGGCAACGGAGCCTTTCTCATTATCGATTTAGGAAATTTTACTTTCGAGAGGCGCGCAGCGCAAGAAATCTTATCCACTGCACTTAAAGAAGCCTTTTTCAATTCATTGCGCAGCAAACAAAAAACGGGCTATATCGCGCAAGCGGAACAACAAGAACTCGAGCTGAGGCTTTTTCAATATTTTGTCGTCCAATCCAACTCGCACAGTTCGGAAGACTTGCTTTATCGATTCGAGCAATTTCTAGAAACATTTTTGCAAGAGATCAGAGAAACGATCCCTGCGAGCCGTTTTTCAACTCTCAAGAAAAACCTCGCAGAGTCGCTTCTCACACGCTTCCGCAGTCTTAAAGAGAAAAGTGCTCTATGGAATCAACTCGCATTTGACAATGACGCCGACTTTAACTGGGTCGAAAAGCGATTGGAAGGCTATGCCACTTTATCATATGAAACATTCCTCAAAGAGGCTAAATCCAATTTGTCTCGCGAGAATCGCAAACGTCTCGCCGTGCTTTTTGAGGGCCGGATCGACAATCCGTTCTCATATGAGCCGGTATCAGCCACCGATATTGGAAAAGTCAGCGACTATCTGACCCGAACCGACAGCGCCAAGCAAATGGAAAAATAATTGCATTTCACTAGGGAGTGTACCAAAAAGATTCTTCTGTCGATTTTCGAGTTCTTTCGAGTCGATTTTCGATTCCAATGGCAGGGATCATATCCATTTCGTATATGGTCCCTGCCATTGGAATCGAAAATCGACCAAAAAAATCTCTAAAAGCGACGAAGCAATCTTTTCGGTACACTCCCTAATTGTCCTCTGATTAACTATTTCAGCTTTGGGGCTTTATAAGTACAAACTTATCCCTCTGCTCAATGCGCTTAAATTGGTGCTAATGAGATGCTGAAAAACTCTCTTTCGTGAAGATTTTGAACGCATCGCTTGCCTTTAAGTCCCAGCCTTCAGGAGTGGGTCAAGGTAAGCTATATGATAACGCGGGAAGCGGGCGATAGCCACACCGCCTCCCCCTATAAGCGGCCAGAAGATTCTCCTCCTTTCAGAGGGGAGTTATTCAATTATTTTCGCGAAATTGCGATTTTAGAGAACAGAATTAACTTCCTGTAAGTTAACGCTATTCGAAAAATCAAAAGTTCGCAAAATGAATCAAAAGATTCACGGAATGGGGTTTCCCGAAGTCTCCCTAAGTATACAGACTTGTAACATAATCTCGATTGATCAGGGCAGAACAAATACATAATCGGTTAAACTTTTTTATATACATAATTGACGAAATATTAAATCATAAAACTGAAAAGAAATCTTTAATCACTTCATTCAGTAAGCAAACTAAAATAGTAATAAAAGAAATCACTTTAGAAAGAAATTTATAGTAAAAAAGCTGTTAAATAACAACATTAAGTCCGTTTTGAATATCGGTTTCAGACATGATTCTGAAAAAAGCGACCCCGATTTTTAAATCACCTTCGGTATATAGCAATTAGGCGGGAGGATCCTGTTCACACTTATCTTAGAGATTGTCAAAGATTGAAGTGAAACCATTGACGCATCTTAGAATAACTCAAAAACAGAGAAAGATAACAATAACGATCGGAAAATAGTTCGTCTTATTGCGAAAAAGAATAAAACTATTTTTTAAAAAATTTTAAACACTTAAAAC
>CAISYW010000042.1 GCA_903889795.1 uncultured Chlamydiae bacterium
ACGAACGGCCCAACCCTTGTACCATTCCAGATTGTCGATGAGAGTCCAGAAATGAAGCGATCGGATCGGGATTCCATGATCTAACGCTTTTTGAATCACTTGAAATATTTTGTCGAAGTAACTGATGCGCTCCTGGTCAGTGAGGTCCTGGTTGACGCCGGTATCAATTCCGATCTCAGTTAAATCGATGGGAACTCCTAATGTCTTCAGCTCGTCGAGCGCCGAGGCAAGTCCTTGGGGATACATGCGAAATTGATATGAGGAAGTTTTTTCATTCAATACGCGAGTGACCGATTCTCCCTTTGTCCACGAGAGTTTGATCAGCGGATCGGTATAATATTGAAGGCCGATAAAATCGAGAGGCGGTTTTTTTGGAAATTCGAATGAATAATTCGCGCGGAGAGGAACTTTCAGAGAAAACTTTCCTGTCTGAAGGAAGCGCATGAAAGCATTGTGGTTGAGTTCCGTTAGATAGTGGCAAAGGATTTTTTCGAGGGGCGTCCAGAGAGGGTGGGTTTTGTGGTAATGACGAAACCGGATCGGGTCATGGCTGAGGCCAATCTCAAAATCAGGGTGGCGCGCTTTAAGTGTGTGATAGACTCGTGTATGAGCGGTCATCATATTTTCAATGACGCGGGCGGAACCCTCGAAATCCAGTTTGTGATTTGGCGGAAACGCGCCCATGACCCAGCCTTGGAAGGCGATTACCGTGGGTTCATTGATGGTGACGAGTTTGCGCACACCTTCAGTATAAAGAGTCTCTGAAACAGCTTCGGCATAGCGAACAAACCCATCGATATCTTCGGCTCGTTCCCAACTAAAGTAGGTAGGGTCGCTAAAATGATGAAGAGTCACCATTGGCTCGATCTTGTTTTTCTTCAGCTCGCGGCAAAAATCGCGGTAGTGCTGCAGGGCATCGGAATCGATGGGACGCCCGGGCCGAGGTTCAATTTTATCACGACTGATGGAAAATCGAAATTTTTTGCACCCCAGTTCATTGAGCCTTTTGATGACTCGCTCCGGATGATTCCACACATCGGGCACTTGTCCGTAATCGCCTAATGTCTTGCTGTTTTTTTCATAAAATTGTCCCCAATTTGTTTGGGGATGGGCTTTGGGGCCGTTATCTTGAAAATCAGCCGTTGAAAATCCGATATCGACAGGAGCTGCGTAAACGGGATCGTTGCTCCATTGCGGGTGTTTTGCAAAATCGACGAGGGGTGAATCGTGAGGCTTACGATAAAAAAGGCGCGTTAAAACAAAAGAACAGGAAGAGATAGCTATTGCGATGGGAAAGACGAGGCAAAATTTGAAAAATTGATAGATATAACAAACTGCTTTTTTGATAAACGGGCTACGATTGGGTAAAAGAGACGCTTCTAATTGTTTGCATATTTGTTTAGAAAAGCTTGTAATTGCGTGAAGGATCATGTTACTGTCTTTATTAAACGGATACTATATCATTACACAATCTTAACAATCAATCGATTTAAAATATGTCAAGTTTAGATTCTATTTTTGATGGGTGGGACCGCACCTTCCTTGATCTTTCTTCCAAAATGACAGAACCTTTATGCAAAACGTGGGAGCTTCTGCGTTTTCGTTTGATGGGTCCTCTTGATCCTCAAAAATTTGATAACTGTTCGTCACGAATCAAAGAAATTGCCGCACGCACAATCATTGGACTGGGCGCTGCGATCACTGGCTATTGCTGCTCTGTTTGGCCGCTTTTGCTGTTGGGTGGTGTTGCATCGCTCGCGATAGGAAGCAAAGTTCTGAGAAAAATTGGTTTTGCTCTACAAAAAGATGGGTTTACGCATGTTCGAGGCGCGGCGACGGAAAAAACGCTGCATTCGGATCTCAGAGTGATGAATTGGAATGTTTGCGGAGTGGGCGGCGGATTGTCTATCGATCATGGAGGAGTTCTTCCGTGGCGATCTCGGTTGGATAGTATCGTCGATCAGATCAAGAAGGAAGATCCCGATGTATTGATTCTTGAGGAAATTTATGATACGGCGTTTGCTGAAGCTCTCATCAATAAGCTGAAAACGGACTATGCGCATTTCTATATTCATTTGGGTTCAAACCTGATTGGAAGCATTGGCGGGGTGATGGTTTTTTCAAAGTGCGCCACTCATCGCTTTTCGAATACCTCGTTCGTAAATAACGATTGGAGTCTCAATCGAGGTTTTGCTTCGTTGGAGATCAAAAAAAGCCCGCAAGATTCTTTACCCTGTGCGCGAATTCTGGGAACACACTTAATTCACGGCGAAGATCTTAAAGATCGTCAGAATCGTAAGGTTCAGGTTGAACAAATGAAAAACTACCTGGCGGCTCAGAGCGTTGCTTTACCCACGATTTTAGCAGGAGATCTGAATATGGAACGAGATGGGGAGGAGGGCGAGCTTTTGGCTGCTATTCTTCATCCCGGATATCAAGGAAAAGAACCTACCTGTACCAATCGATTGGTTGCGCAATGGGATAATGAAGCGAAAAGCGTATGGGGGGAGACCATCGATTATATATCTCTTTTTAAACACATTCTTTCTGATGGAAGCTCCATTCCAGCTATCGATAAAAATATTCAAATGAAAAATGTTCATCTTATCAAAGCTTTTGATGAAACGTACAACACGAAAACGGCTCTTTCCGACCATCATGGAATTATTGCTACTTTGAGCGGATTTAAATTATAGGTTGTTCAAAATGTAATTATTAAGCTCTTTTTGCTCAAGATTTGTTTCTTCTGTAATTTAATTGCCTCTGTTTTTATACTACTAACCAAACTAACAGGGGTGTTAATTATGGCGGCAATTTTAAGGATTTTTTCACATAAGAGTTCTCCTGCACAACCCCAGGCTCCGATTGCTAAAGCGGATGTCCGATCGATGACCGATGCAAAGATTAAAAGAGCCGCTCTCGTCTCTTTTGCTGCTATGACTGCCGCGGGGGGCTGTGCATTGACCTGTGCCGGTTTGGCTTCGGCTGTTTCTGTTCCCGTCGCTTTACTATCCATTCCTCTATTTGCTGCATCCTTTGGTTTGATGGTTGCCGCCTCGCATACCCATGACTATTCGAATCCGGTGGAATTGAAAAAAATGAAAGAAACGGCTCTTACTCTTTCATTTTCGCAGCTTGTGAGAGAACATGGATTAAAAAATATTCAACATTATCAAATCGTTACTCCCGAACGGTTACGGCAAAAATTTTTGGAAGAAAATTGTGGGAGATCTTTTACATACATCGCCAAAAAATATTCTCTTCACACAATTCGAACATATGATTTGATTCCTTTAGAACAGCTGAAAGCGCGTTTTAAAAATGAAATGCGCATGATGGGAATCTCTGGTTTTTATGACAATGTTAATGTTCATTTGTTTAATGACTTACGTAAATATGATATTATAACTCCGAAACAAATGGTATTCTTAAATGGTCTTTGCAATCGATTTGCAACGCAAAGAAATCATTTTAACTCTGCTGTTCATCAAATCGAGCGAAAGTTTTGGAATCGAACAGATTGTCTGGTTGCTCGGCTGAATGATCGTGAAAGTGCTGCGAGACAAAAGGCGCGATATATGATCAACCGTCCACAAGCGAATCGTTGGTTAAAAGGAGAGCTGGATCAGATTTTTATTGAAAGGCAGAGAATCGAGCATTCGCACATCGGTCAGTCTGAGCAAATGGGTTATGGGCAAGAAATGGCGCATCTTGATGGTCTATTTCGTAGAGATGAATCAGTAATGACTCACGAGCTTCATGAAATAATTAATGGGTAACGCACATGGCTATTGATATTTCATCAAATATCCATCCTTTTCAATCTGCTTTATCTTCTTCAAGCGATTTTCAGGATCGGAGTGGTTGGCAAAAGACAGCAATCATAACCGCTAAAGTGATTGGCGGGATATTGCTTTTTGCCGGTGTCGCGGTTAGCGTCGGACTCTTGATGCAGTCAGGAGGAGCGCGGTTAATTAGTTTGGGAGACGGGGGGAAGATTGCTCATTTAGTGGGAACTGTTGTCAAAGCAGCCGGAGAAAAATTGTTTTTAGCCGGCAAGTATGCTTTTTTATCGGTTGCCGTTCCGACTTATACGATAACGTGGATCGTTCCTAAATGGGTTGCAACAAAGGGAATTCCTCAATCGGTTGCCAAAACTTATCAATATGTGATCATTCCGATCAGCCAGGGAATCGTCCGAGCGGTTCATCTGATTGAGCAGGCTGTTTTAAGGGTTGCCCAGGCTATTTATCGATTTGTGTTAGTGCCTTTGTGCCGCAATATGGAAAAGGCCATTGTGTGGGTTTGGCATGCTGTAATAATCCCGCTCGCTAATGGCATCGTTCAAACAGTTAACTTAATCCATCAAGCCGCTATCAAAACAGCTCAGGCAATCTATACATATGCGCTGAAGCCATTGGGACTCTCTATCGCTCATCTTTCGCAATGGATGTGGCGCGCTGTGATCATTCCGCTTGTTAATGGTATCGTTCAAACAGTTAACTTAATCCATCAAGCCGCTATCAAGACAGCTCAGGCAATCTATACGTATGCGCTGAAGCCATTGGGACTCTCTATCGCTCATCTTTCGCAATGGATGTGGCGCGCTGTAATCATCCCATTCGCAAACGGGATTGTTCAAACAGTCAACTTAATTCATCAAGCCGCTATCAAAACAGCTCAGGCAATCTATACGTATGCGCTGAAGCCGTTGGGACTCTCTATCGCTCATCTTTCGCAATGGATGTGGCGCGCTGTGATCATTCCGCTC
>CAISYW010000043.1 GCA_903889795.1 uncultured Chlamydiae bacterium
GCCCAGAGGACTGTTGCTTCGGCTAGGGTTTTGTTTAAGCGTTTTGTCGCTCTGTCTCTATTCATATTTGAATAGGCAAAACGGATTGACTCATTTGAAGATCCGTTTGCCGCAATTGGAAAAAGAGATTAAATTGATCTCCGAGGAAAATTGCCGGTTGCAATATGAGATCGATCGGATTGAAAGTCCGATGCGGTTGATTGAATTAGCGCATCGTCCTGAGTTCAGCAATCTCAAACATCCATTGATGAAAGAGGTTCTGACCCTGCCGGAGGGGATTGCTTTGAAGACCGATGCCGACTCAACTTCTGGCCTATGGTAATACTTAAATGTCCCAGCCCGTTGGATCAAATGACCGTAAGCGTTTGGTCTTTATATCTATTTTTCTCAGCTTTCTTTTTTCATTATTGATTTTCCGATTTTATCAGATTCAAATTGTGGAAGGGGATAAGTGGACCAAGATCGCCCTTTCTCAGCATCAGACTGTTCTGATCGAGCCATTTATGCGCGGCTCATTTTATTCCAACACGTCGATCCTTTCGGGGCACCCGGAGGACGAACAGCCTTTTGTCATCGACGTTCCGAAATTTCATCTCTTTATTGATCCCGACTCCATTCCTCCCGATGCCAAAAGTCGGATGGCGGATGATCTTTTCCGTCTTCTGGGATTTAATGCGGAGCAGCAAAAAAAAATGCGCCCTGAGTTCGAGCGCAAGAGCCGCTGCCGTAAAATCTGCATGTGGCTCGACCGCAATCGCCGCGATCAGATTCATCTGTGGTGGACTCAATTTGCCCATCGAGAAAAAATTGTTCGCAACGCTCTCTTTTTTATATCCGATTATCAGCGCTCCTATCCTTTTGGCACCTTGCTTGGGTCGGTTCTCCATACTGTCCAAGAGGAAAAAGATCCCCATACTTTTCAGAGCCTTCCCACTGGCGGACTGGAGCTGCTGTTCAATTCCTATCTTAAAGGCAAAAGGGGAAAAAGGTTGATTACCCGTTCGCCTCGCCATCCTATTGATACGGGAACGGTCATTGAAGAGCCGGAAAACGGGGCGGATGTCTACCTCACGATTAACCATTATCTGCAGGCGATTACCGAAGCGGAGTTGGCCAAGGGAATCCAGGATAGCAAAGCGCAAGGCGGCTGGGCCGTGATGATGGATCCCAATAATGGGGAAATTTTGGCGCTCGCTCAAATGCCAACATTTAATCCTGCGCGATACGCCGATTATTTCAACAATCCCAAATTGCAGGAATTGACACACGTCAAAGCGGTGAATGACTGTTTTGAGCCGGGGTCGATTTTTAAGCCGATTACCTTGGCCATTTGTATGAAGGCCAATGAGGAGCTGAAAAAAGAGGGAAAAAAGCCCATTTTTTCACCGGATGAAAAAATCCCCGCATCCAACGGTATGTTTCCCGGTCGAAGCTCGCCTTTGAAAGATGCGCATGTGCATCATTTCCTCAACATGAATCTCGCCTTGCAAAAATCGTCGAACGTTTATATGGGGCGCCTGATTCAGCGGCTCATCGATAACAAAGGAGCCTGGTGGTATCGCAGCGCTCTCGAAGACATTTTTGGATTTGGCCATAAGACCAATATTGAGCTGCCGGCAGAAAGCCAGGGGCTTCTTCCCACTCCCGGCAAGCTCCATCCCAACGGCAAGCTGGAATGGTCAGTTCCTACGCCCTATTCATTGGCAATCGGCCACAATATTTTGATTAATAGCATTCAAATGACGCGCGCTTATGCAGTCATTGCGAATGGAGGCAATCTTGTGCAGCCGCATATTGTCCGAAAAATTGTCCGTAAACGCGCCGATGGATCTTTGGAAACGATTGTGGATCGCACCGGCGCTTTGATGCCGGCGGCTAAAAAGGTTCTCGATTCGGCGATATGTGAACGTATTGTCGTCGGTATGAAGTATGTGACGAAAGAAGGGGGTACTTCAAAGAGAGCGGATGTAATGGGTTATACCGAGGCGGGTAAATCGGGAACCGCGGAGAAAGTGATCGGAGGCATTTATTCTAAACAGCACCATATCTCTTCATTTTTGGGGTTCGTTCCTGCGAAAAATCCACGCTTTGTTTTAATGGTTTCCATTGACGATCCTGAATCAAAGTATATTCCCGGAGTGGGCACTCAACATCTTGGCGGCGTGTGCGCCGCTCCGGTATTTCGCCAAATTGCTCAGCGCTCATTGCAATATCTTGGCTACGAGCCCGATGATCCTTATGGATATCCACCGGGAGATCCCCGCCGCGACTCTCGCAAGGCGGATTGGGCCGCCGAAGTTGAGTCATTAAAGAAGCTCTATGAACAATGGAACGGTGGCGTAAAATGAAACTCAAAAAGTTGATTCAAGACTTTGAAATCGCCGACGTGAAGGGCTCGAAGGAAATTGAGATTTCGGGTATCTGCTCCGATTCGCGCCGGCTATCGCCGGGTAATTTGTTCATTGCCAAGAAGGGGAACGATTCGGACGGCAATCGATTCATCGGGCAGGCGATTGACAATGGTGCGAGCGCTGTTTTAACGGAATTTTATAATCCGTTTCTCGGCAAAATCAC
>CAISYW010000044.1 GCA_903889795.1 uncultured Chlamydiae bacterium
AGTGATCATGAACCGCCGTATACGGTTCCGTACGTACGGTGGTGTGGAAGGGCGGGAACTGAAAGGCTCCCCCCTATCCGATAGGCGGGCTCGAAGGCAGTGGCTGCTGACGCTGCCGAAAATCGATTTTTGAGTCACGTTGGGTATAAAGTCTTTTGCGCAAAAAAAATCCCACGAAGCGATGCTCCGTGAGATATGATAGCCTGCGGTAAGATCTTTAAATTTTTCTGGATTTTGTGTGGCCGGATAGGGTCTTTACACCAATTCTATTCACAGTAGGATTTTTGAATATTTCCGCTCTTCCATCGAGTGACTGAGCTGGCGGCCGAGAAGCCTGCTGTTGCGTCGAGATTTTTTTTAAAAGATCTTGTGCAAATTTAGTGGCACGTTCAGATCCGAAAATAAGCTCGCGTTTAGGCTGAATTGGTTGATGAGGAACTTTTCCACCACTATCAATTGCTCTAACCATATGCACCTCCCGTGAATTCAAATTTTAATTTATAGAATTTGAGCAATTTGATGTCTAGCCCGCTTTATAACGAGTCTTTCACCACCTGGCGTAACCTTTAGATTTATAGGTATTTATAAATGGCAGCACGAATCAAAAATGAATTGGCTATTGAATCAGTTTTTAGATGCCTTGTGCATTTCAACCATCATTTCCCGATATTTACCGGAAATAAGACGTGCAAGCGCCTTCATTTCTTTTTCGGTTTTTACCTCGGTTTTTGGCTCTAAGCTCACAGAAGAAATTTTTAGGTCGTTAATTTGATTTGTCATAAAAACCACGTCTTTAATAATGACTGTTTGTTATAGCTTTATATATTAATTATATCATTATTGTAAAATATTCTCAACTATCATGTTTTGGTTTGTTGATATTTTGTTAGGATGCCTGTTTTGGTGAATATAAGTCATTGATTGTCAGTGAATAGCGTGTTTTAAGGCACTTTTAATGGGTATGAAGGAGTCGGGTACGGCTTTGTACAAATCAACTTTAAAATTATCTGAACGTAAAAGAGTGTTACTCCTTAATTTTAAAGTAAAAAATCTTAAGAATGGAGTTCATCGAATGAAAATATCGATTTTTCTATACCGGGAGCGATTCAAATATCGGGAATAGGCAATGCAAAGCCGACGCAGCATAAACCGATTTTCGAATCACAAGCGGTATATAGTGGAATGGCGAGTTTCTATGATCTTGAAAGAAATATAAAGAACTGAAGTGTAAATAAATGATTATAATTCAAAGTTTCAGGTTGATAGCAGTATAGCTTTGTCTTGACGGCACTTATTTTCACCTATTTGATAAGGATTATTCGTACCCAAGAAAATGTGAAGCTTTTCCGACTCACATATGGTTGATTGTATTGCCGCTAGCAGGTAAAGTCTTTGCGCTTTTAAAAATTTATTAAATTGCGATCAGACTTTCACAAGTTTGCAAAAAGGATTAAATTATGACAAACATAGTTCAAGCAAAAGCTTTATTAGCCTTGTTTATTCAAGAAAAAATCGAGACGCCGGAAAATACTAGCGATCTATCGAAAGTTAGATTCAAAATAAACATGTTTCGTGACGTTATTGATAAAACTTGGGCTCAAACACAGCCACATCCCGAAATGACAAAAGCCATTGCGTTAACTTTTTTAAAACTAGGTGCATGTCAAGAATTGGCAATGAGGGTTGCTGTTGAATACTTATCACGATTTAAAACCCCAAATGTAAGCATGGTTTTTACGTCCAATGAACAAAATGAAAAGGAAAATCACTGTTTCACGCTCATCGGCCAACCAATTGCTGGTGATGGACTAATCATGCGCACCGGCGCTCTGGCGCAAAAGAGGTTTCATGTACCCATTCGACAATTTCTCGATCAACAATCCGACAATACTGCGATGGCCGATCCTTTATTAAATTGCGCTGAAGCGGCAAATGGACCTTGTAAACCTCTGATGGATTACTGCAGCCGCAATCATATCACCCATGTTACGGGAGTTTTTACCTTTCCTAAAGAATGCATCCCTCTGGTACCAATAATTAAAGATAATGCTATGTGTTTATCAGAAGTGATTGCTAAGTTGTTTAAGTTTGATTAATAACTTTGATTATAACGAATTTGATTCAAAAGTTGAAGTATATTTTAAGTAAAGATTGTGTTTAATGATTTCCGCGTCGTTTTTATTTGTCTAATTAAAATTTGTTTTTCTGTTTTATGTCTCTTTGTAAATAATTGCTTATTAGTTGTTTGGGTGTGTATCTAAAAGGTTCGGAAAGATAAAATTGTGGCTCAAAACACGCAGACAAGATAAAAATAGAGATCGCTATGAAACGATTTTTTTTGACAATTATTTGTTATCTCATGCGGATAGTGCTCTCGCTGCGCTACCGGATCGAAGTTCGCGGCTTGGATACTTGTAATTACCAACGTTTGAAGAACGATCGTGGAATTTTGTTTTTGCCCAATCATCCGGCATTACTGGATCCGCTCTTTCTTGTGTTGTTCTTGTGGCCTCGATTTCGCTTTCGGCCCGTGGTTGTTGAATACATTTATCGGATCTCATGGCTTCGCTTTTGGATGAAAGCCCTTAAGGCATTACCGATCCCTAATTTCGAAACTTCAGTCAATCAGATCAAAATTCGAAAAGCTCAGCGAGCGGTTGCGGACATTGCCGAAAAGCTGAAAAGAAAAGAAAACTTTCTTCTTTACGCATCCGGCAAGCTGAAGAATTCCGGACAAGAGGTGATAGGCGGCGCATCGGCAGCTCATGATGTGATTCAAGAGTATCCAGAGGCGAATATCGTCTTGGTGCGGACGACAGGTTTATGGGGCAGTCGATTTTCCCGAGCATTGACGGGACGATCGCCCGATCTGAAAACCAATATCGTGTTTAGTGTCAAAAAAACTCTCCAGAGCTTGATTTTCTTCCTGCCTCGTCGGCATGTTCTTATTGAAATTGAGGCTCAGCCGACCGATTTTCCTCGATTGACCGAGCGTATTGAGCTCAATCGCTATCTTGAGCAATGGTACAATCGCTATGAAGACAGCGACGGTGCGATTCGAGATAAAGAGCCAATCAATCTCGTTTCTTATAGCTGCTGGTGTAAGGATTTTCCTGAAGTTTGTCAACCCAGGCAACGATCGAATAATGAGATGGGTGTCGCCATTTCTTCGAAGACGAGCGCTAAAATTTTTACCGAGATTTGCAAGATCATTGAAAAGCCAGGATCGGAAATTCGGCCCGATATGGATCTTTCAACCGATTTGGGAATGGATTCTTTGCAAATCGCCGAGCTGATCAGTTTTGTTGGTCAGAATTATAGTGTTGAGGATCTACATCCCGAAGATATCGGGACGGTTCAAAGTGTGCTGGAGATTGCTGAAGGGGCGCGATCCGGCGATCGTCCTCCCATTCAGTCCGATCAATTGCCTCGATGGCCGGATGAAGAGAATAGGCCAGATCCCTTTTTGATCATGGGACGGACGATTCCGGAAGCGTTTTTAAAAGCTTGTGATTTGATGGGCGATTCTCCCGCGTGCGCTGATGATTTGATGGGCGTGCTCAGCTATAAAAAACTCAAGCTTTCCGCTTTGGTGATGGCAGAGGAATTTCGCCGCTTTCCTTATGAATATATCGGAGTGATGCTTCCGGCAACAGCTGCTGCATTTATTGTTGTTTTTGCGATTCAGCTCGCCGGCAAAACGCCTGTCATGTTGAACTGGACTCTGGGCTCGCGCAATCTCGATGGGATGTCCAAGCTCTCCGGCGTCGGCATTGTGATCACTTCATGGAGATTTTTGGAAAGAGTCTCTCATGTCGATTTTGGTAATTTATCGGATTCTGTACAGCTCCTGGAAGATATTCGTGAAAATCTCTCTCTTGGTGCGAAGCTGCGGGGTTTTTTGCGATCGCGATTTAAAGCAAAAACCATCCTTCGTTCATTAGGGTTGAACCGTTTAGATAAAAATAATAATGCAGTGATTTTATTTACGAGCGGCACGGAAGCTATTCCGAAAGGCGTCCCTCTTTCTCACGATAATATCATTTCGAATTTACGCGCCGCGATCGAGTGCATCGATTTAAACAAAAAGGATGCTCTCTTTGCTATATTGCCTCCCTTCCATTCATTCGGATTTTCCGTTTGCGGCCTGTTTCCCTTGCTTTGCGGCGTGAAAGTGGCATTCTTTTCCGACCCAACAGATAGTTTTGCTCTTGCCGAAGGAATCGATCGATGGAAAATTACGCTCTTCTGCAGCGCTCCCAGTTTTTTGAAGGGACTGTTTCAGGCAGCGAAAAATGAACAATTGATGACCGTCCGCTATTTTATAACCGGTGCAGAAAAAACTCCGCCGGAGCTCTATGATCGAGTGAAAAAATTGGGCAGCCATGCACGAATCATCGAGGGTTATGGAATTACTGAATGCTCACCCATTATCAGCTTGACTTACCCGAATGTTCCTCCTGTCGGTGTAGGACACCTTCTTCCCAATGTTGAGCTTTGCATCATCCATCCGACGACACTTCATGTGCTTTCTTCGATTACTGATGGAGAGATCTGCGTTCGTGGACCGAATGTCTTCAGCGGTTATCTAGGCAATCCGAGGTCTGCTTTTATCGAGATTGATGGTAAAAAATGGTATCGAACCGGAGATATCGGCCATCTTGATGATGACGGGAATGTAATTATTTCCGGGCGTCTGAAGCGCTTTGCGAAAGTGGGCGGAGAAATGATCAGCCTTGGTGCGATCGAAGAGGTGATTTATGCCGAACTCATCCGCCAACAACGCATCAATGTCGATGTTCCTTCATTAGCGGTGATTGCCGATGAGCGCGATAATTCGAAATCGCAGCTCATTTTGTTCACGGCTTTTCCGATTGAGTTGAATGAAGTTAATGAAATTTTGCAACAAGCCGGTTTCAGCCGTCTGATTAAGATCAGCGCCATACGTCCTTTGCTTCAAATTCCGCTTCTGGGGATCGGTAAAACCGATTACCGAAGTTTACAAACCTTGATCACTTAAATGATGCAACCAAAACCAAAGACTCCTTTGCTTCTTTTTAATACGGAAACGCGTCAAATCGAGACCATTGCCCCTTTTGATCAGAATTGTTTTCGCCTTTATACATGCGGCCCGACGATTTATGATTTTGCCCATATCGGAAACTTTCGTACCTATGTTTTTGAGGACTTGCTCCGACGAACCCTGCGATTTTTCGGTTATCGAGTCATTCAGACGATGAATATCACCGATGTCGATGATAAAACCATTCGCGGCGCTATTCAAAAAAAATGCTCGCTGAATGAGTATACGGAACCGTTTCGCAAGGCTTTTTTTGAGGATTTAGGGACACTGCATATCGAAAGAGCCGAACATTGTCCGGCTGCAACGGATTATATCCCCGAGATGATTCACCTCATCGAGACGCTCATTGCCAAAGGATGTGCTTACAAGAGTCAAAACGGCAGTATCTATTTTAAGATAAAAAGCTTTCCGTCCTACGGGCGTCTTTCACATCTGCATCTTGACGAGCTCTTGGTCAACGCTTCAGGAGAAAATGAAGCGGATGAATATGACAAGGAAAATATCGCCGATTTTGTTCTTTGGAAGGCATATGATCCATCGCGAGACGGATCGATTTTTTGGGAAAGCCCCTTTGGCCCCGGCCGGCCCGGCTGGCATATTGAGTGCTCGGCCATGGCGATGAAGCTTCTCGGCGAGACGATTGATATTCATTGCGGCGGTGTTGACAATATTTTCCCGCACCACGAAAACGAAATTGCCCAATCCGAAAGTTACTCGGGACATCGTTTTGTGCGTCATTGGGTTCATGTTGAGCATCTCATTGTCGATCATAAAAAAATGTCGAAGAGCTTGAATAACTTTTATACTCTGCGTGATCTGTTAAATCGCGGCTATACCGGAGCTCAGGTTCGTTATCTTCTTTTGTCAACGCATTACCGCATGCAGCTTAATTTTACTCTGCGGGGGCTCGATGCCGCGAAGGCGAGTCTGCAGCGACTCGAAGATCTCATTATTCGTTTGCAAGAGATCGATACAAATGGAAGCGGGGATGGCATTGGTGAACTATTATCATCCGCTGATAAAGGGTTTTGTCAGGCTTTGATCGATGATATGAATATTTCTGCAGCTTTGGCTGTGTTATTCGATCTCGTTCGCGAGCTCAATACGCTTTCCGATGCGAATTGCCTTTCTCAAAGCGATGCGCAAAAAGCGTTGGCTCTACTCAAGAAATGGGATGAAGTTCTCGGCGTTTTGCCCTTTGATCAAGAAGAGACGATTTCCCATGAATTGCAAGCCTTGCTCCAACGGCGCGAAGAGGCAAGGCAAACGAAAAATTATCCGTTGAGCGATCAGCTCCGTAAGGAAATTCTTGAGCGGGGATACTTGATCGAAGATACTTCATCCGGTGCACGTTTGAAGAAAAAAAGGTGAGAAGATGAATCAGAAAAGTCAAACTCCCGATGAGCGCTTGTTATTGAAACTCTATCAAATTGCGATGGCCAACGGCGATCCGTTTACAGAGATCGATTTACGGGGCGTCACGCCGTTGCTGGGGCAAAAGGAAATTGCAATTAAAAATATTATTAAGCTCTTGGCGCAAGCTAATTTTGTCAAAAAAATTGATGATACCACAATTCACTTGACGCAGCGAGGTTGTGACTTTGTAATTGATTTTTTGGATCCTATTTCTAAGTAAATTAAAACTTTTTAATTGCCTCTTTTTGAATCACGAGGGGTATATGTACAGAGTAGTCGTTGACCATGCGCCCAGTCAGGCGGATAATGCCGTTGTAAGAGATTGATCAGCCGTTTGATATAAATTTCCGAACGTGCAGCTATGGGATAGTGCATGGGAAAGTTTCGCCGTTTCCAGAATAATTTATTGTTGAGCGGTTCCTAATGGAAACGAGATGACATCGCGGATCGAAGGGGCTGATGTGAACAGCATCACGAGCCGATCGATACCGATGCCAATGCCCGCTGTCGGGGGCATCCCCTGGCAAATCGCCTCGAGAAATTCTTCATCCATCGGCTGTGTTTCGGCTCTGCCTTTTTCACGTTGCAATGCCTGTTCAACAAAAAGCTGCCGCTGTAATTCCGGATCGTTGAGTTCTGTGTAGGAATTGCATAGCTCTTTTCCGAGAACAAAGCTTTCGAATCTCTCGACCAGACCCTCTTTTCGCAACTTCGGATCGCGATGCGGCTTACAAAAGGGTGTCGTTTCGATAGGATGGTCGATGATGTGGTGCGGTTGGATGAGGTGCGATTCGGCATACTCTTCAAAGAGCATTGCTACAAGGGTGCCGTGCGAGGCGTCTTTAACTCGCGCCGGATCGATTGACGGTTCATTTAAGAGCTTCGTTCGAATGGCCGCATCGGTCATGTTATCAACGTCGAGATGGGCATAGGTTTTGATCGCCTCTTTCATGGACATCCGCTTCCAAGGAGCTTTCATGTCGATGATTTGAGCTGTGTCATCTCCATCGGGAGCAAAACGGACTTTTGTGTCGCCAAAGAGTTCCAGGGCAATTTTTTCGCACAGTACCTCGGTGAAATCCATCATGTCTTCATAGTCCCAACCTGTGGCATACGCTTCCATCATGGTGAATTCGGGATTGTGTGTGCGGTCGATTCCTTCGTTGCGAAAGACCTTTCCGATTTCATAGATACGCGGCATTCCGCCGATAATCAGTTTTTTGAGAGATATTTCCAGGGCGATGCGTAAAAACATGTCCTGATTTAACGCATTCAAGTGGGTTTTGAATGGCGATGCCTCAGCGCCTCCATAAATATTTTGCAAGACGGGCGTCTCAACTTCTTCAAATCCCTCTTCATCGAGAAATTTGCGAACAATTGAAATGATGCGCGAGCGCGCTCGAAATCGAGCCATCGATTCGGAGTGGGTGATCAAATCAAGCCATCGCTTGCGATAGAGGACGCCTTTATCCGTTAATCCACTATGTTTATCGGGTAGGGGAAGGAGGGATTTGCACAGCAAGGTCAGCATCGTTACAAAGACGGTCAATTCGCCTTTTTGTGTGCGGAAAAGATAGCCTTCGATACCTAAAATGTCGCCGAGATCAAGTTTTTTTTCGATAAACTTCATTGAAGAGAGTTCAGGCGTTGATTGGTAGCCGCTGATTTGGGTTAAATCGCGGTTAAACATCACCTGGATGCGTCCCGTTTCATCCTGAATGTGAGCAAATGCGTTTTTGCCCATCGCTCGAAAAAGAACCAGCCGCCCGGAGACAATGACATGCTCTGTTTTGCCGCCGGATGCCTCATCGAAGCTTCCGACAGGCTTTCCCTCTGTTTCGATGATCAGCTGCGAAGCTTTGCTGACGTGTACAAATTTGTGAGGATAGGGATCGATGCCCAATTCCCGAATTTCAGCGAGTTTACGGCTGCGGTTTTGAAATTCTTCGTGGCGATGATATTCTGGCTCGGGAATTGTCATAAGTTGTTCATCTTTTTTATATACAAATTTATCCTCCATCATTTTTCTTCACAAGGAATCTTTTTTGAGTCTCGTTCACTATAATCCTTGAAAATATCGCTTTTTATTGTAAATTTTTTAGATCTATTATAAATGTGAGCTATGACCCAACTCATCGGCGTTGCGAAGGGACCTACCCTGGCAGCGGTAAAAGAACAGATTTCAAAAGCTTCCGCTCTGGCGGATCTCGTTGAGATTCGTCTTGATCTTCTTGAAAATAAGGCTCTTAGTCATTTGAGTGAATTGCCGCGATTGAAGCCGATGATCTTTACTTTTCGCAAAAAATCGCAAGGTGGAGCTCGCGACATTCCTGAAGAGGAGCGTTTGCCTCTTTTTGAGAAATGCCTTTCTTGCAACCCTGAATATTGCGACATCGAAGCCGATACTGACATTGCTTTTTTTGATCGCATTGCCCAAAAACATCCTCAAATGCGCATTATTTGTTCATCTCATGATTTCGAGGGAATGCCGGCCCATCTGGATGAGAGCTTCGAAAGAATGCAAAAACCTCATGTTTCTCATTACAAGATGGCGGTGATGGCCAAGACGGTCAATGATGCTTTGCACTTGATGGCTTTTGCGAGAGATAAAGAACACCTCACCTGCATTGCCATGGGAGAATATGGACAGCTGTCCCGCATTCTTGCTCCTATGTTTAACAGTGAATTATGTTATGCCTCCATCGTTGAAGAGGACTCCCCGTTGGGTCAGCTCAGCCTCAATACATTATGCGATGTTTATCGATTTAAGGAGATTGGACCACAGTGGAAAATCTACGCTTTGCTCGGCGATCCCGTAAACAAGAGCATTGGTCATTTGTTTCATAACAAGACCTTTTCGACGGGATCTGTTTACCTGAAACTGCATTTGGCCATTCCCGATATGCCGCTATTTTTTTCCCTCATGCGTAAATTTCCCTTTGCCGGATTCAGCGTCACCATGCCTCTGAAAGAACAGCTTGGTCCTTATTTGACACGGATTGATCCCGCTTCGGCCGCCATCGGTTCTGTCAATACGATCCTGGTACAAGACGAGCATCTCATCGGTTATAATACCGATGGGGCGGGTGCGTTGAATGCTTTAGAGCATCATCGTCCGGTCAAAGGGAAGCACATGACGATTCTCGGCGCGGGCGGATCAGCGCGCGCGATTGCAAATGAAGCGATTGCCCGCGGTGCTAAAGTTGTCGTATTGAATCGTACTTTCGAGCGCGCAGCAGCTCTTGCGAAGGATTTTAACTGCAAGGCGGCTCCGTTAGAGGAGTTTTCTAAAATCCGCTACGATATTCTCATCAATACCATTCCTGTTGATCTCATTTATGATTCGCAATCTCTCAACCCGGATGCAATCATCCTGGATATCGTATATTGGGAGATTCAAACACCTCTTCTAAAGGCTGCTCAACAGAGGGGTTGTGTTTGCGTTAATGGCTTGGAGATGTTTAAGGAACAGGCGCTTTTACAGCAGAAGATCTGGTTTGGTTTTTGAAATATCATTACAATGGAACGCAGATCGACTTCCCCTAAAAAACCGAAATTCGAGCGTCGCAGATATGTTGAAAACGTCTTTCTTGGATCAGATCGATCAAATTGGAAAAGAAGGGTTTTTTAAATCCGCTCTACCGTTTCTTTTGGATAAAGCCTTTTTGGATGCGCTTGAGATGAATCGCGGCCGAGGAAGAAATGATTATCCGATCGAATTGTTGTGGAAGGGAGTTCTTGCGAGCGTCGCCTGCAAGGTTTCTTCGGTTGAAGAGATGCGGCGCAAAATGAAAGAGCGTCCCGAGGTTTTTTGCAAGGTTCCATCCTCTTTTGCTTTTTCACGTTTTTTTACATTTCTCTCTCGTTTTTCCGCAGAGATTGAGGAGCTTTTTTTTCGAAAAATGGAGCCTCTTCATCCCGAGTTTGGGTCTGTACTAGCCATCGCCCAGTTCGACCAGATTCATTTTCTTTGGGAACCGCAATTCGGACTTCCTTTGTTGTTCTTGACGCAGCAGCCAAATGATTCTCCTCTAAAAACAGCGGAACGATTGATCGAGCGTCTTTGGGGATTAAATGAGAATTTTGCCTTGCGCTGTAAATATTTGCTGGGGAACACCGCCTACGATGGCTTGATCAAGCTAGCGTGGGATCGTTTCAAAATACGCGCGGTCATTCCCATTCAGGATTTAGAAAAAAAAGGCCTCCATCCCTATCGCGATGCCCACTATGATGAGCAGGGGATGGTCTATTGTCATGTCAATGGACAGCCGCGCGAGATGATCTATGCCGGTTTTGAAAAGAGCCGCAGTGCGCTTAAATACCGCTGCATGGCCCGCCACTATGGCGTCCATTGCGAGAAATTGACGTCATGTCCATTGCACTCAGGGATTCGAATTCCCATTTCGCTGGATGAGCGAATTTTTTCACCTTTGCCGCGCAACAGTCATCGATGGAGCCAAATTTTTTCTCTTTATGAAACGCGCGATTCAATGATCGATATGCTTCGTTCCTATCAGCAGATTGCCAATAATGATGAAAAAAAACTTCTTTGCTGCCGGATCGTTTCGCTTCTTTTATTATTAACCCGAGGGGTAAAAGGGTGACAACTTAGCTGGTAGAGGAGTAGAGAGATCTACTCCTCTACCAGCTTACTGGCTGCGGCTTCACCATATCAATCCTCTCTCGTCGCCCATGGTTTTACCATGAGCTTCTCGTTCGGAACGCGGATGCTTTGATCTGGCTTTGCCTCGCTACGAAATTTGTCACCCTTTTACCCCTCGGGTTAAGACTCTCGAATCAAAAAAGTCTGAAATGATTTTTTGAGCTCATCGAGAAGCTCCTCGTCCCAGGCATGGAGATATGACGCGGAGAGATTGCTGTTTTCGCATCCTTGCGAGCGGAAGGGTTGAAGCGTGTAATGTTTGGCGCCCATGGCGAGAAGCTGGTCGGACAGTCTTTTTAAATCGCTTTTGGATAATAGTTCCGAGTGGACGGTTGTTCGAAATTCATAGGCAACCCCACTCTCTAAAATATATTTGGCTGATTTTTTTGCGGCTTCTCCGCTTTGTGGAATTCGGGTGATTCGTTCATAGTCGTCAAAAGGGGCCTTGATGTCCATTCCGACCCAATCGATTAGAGGTAAAACGGCTTTCAAAGCTTCACTGTTCATTCCTGCGGTATGCAAGCCGACTTTAAAACCGAGTGTTCGGATCTCTCGGACCGACTCGACTAAATCGCTCTGTTGGGTGGGCTCTCCGCCGCTTAATACGACAGCATCGAGAAAGCCCTGACGCATTTTGAGAAAGGAAATGATGTGCGCCCAGTCATAGGCTTCCGGTTTTAAGCATGATTGCAGTTGAGGGTTATGACAATAACTGCATCGCCACGGGCAACCCTGGCAAAAGAGAACCGCTGCCAGGGCTCCGGGATAATCAATTGTAGTAAAAGGTACAATGCCGCCGATTCTCATTGTAATTTTGCTGCCGATTCAGTGAAAAAACAACGCTCGTAGAATTCGCCTTTTTTTCCAATGTTGAATAATGATATGGGACGATAATAGCCCATTACGCGCGTCCAGATTTCACATGGTTGACGCTCTTCATCATTTAAAATGATTTGTTTTGAACGATTCATGAGTGCTCTCCTTGCATTTTTTGTGCGATCAATTCTTGGTCGCATTTTGGACAAAATTTTTGCTCTCCGGTCAGATAGCCGTGTTTAGGGCAAATTGAAAACGTGGGTGTAACTGTTATGAGTGGAATGCGGAACTGCTCCAACGATCTTTTGATTAGTGTTTTGCAGGCTTCGGCGGAGGATAGTTTTTCATTCATATAAAGGTGGAAGACCGTTCCACCGGTATATTTTTTCTGTAGAATTTCTTGATGGCGCATCGCTTCGAATGGATCGTCCGTATATGACACAGGGAGCATCGAAGAGTTCGTATAGTAGGGGCTTTTTTCCGTACCTGCTTGCAGGATGTCCGGGAAGCGAGCTTTGTCTTCTTTTGCGAAACGATAGGTCGTTCCTTCGGCGGGCGAGGCTTCGAGATTGTACATATGTTTCGTTTCTTCTTGAAATTCGGTAAGCCGGAATCGGATATGGTCCAAAATCTTGCATGCAAAATCATGACCCCATGAAGTGGCGATCGATTCTTTATCATGCGTAAAATTGCGGATCATTTCGTTCATTCCATTGACGCCGATAGTGGAGAAGTGATTGCGGAATGTACCTAAGAAACGCTTGGAATAGGGATATAATCCGCCATCGAGGTGGTACTGGGAGGTTTTTCGTTTAATTTCGAGGCTCTCTTTGGCTAGATATAAAAGCTCATCGAGCCGTGCGAGTAATTTTGTTTCATCACCCGGAAAAAGATAGCCCAGTCTAGCGCAATTGAGCGTAACGACTCCGAGAGATCCTGTTTGTTCCGCAGATCCGAAAAGGCCATTTCCTCTCTTAAGTAACTCACGCATGTCGAGTTGTAACCTGCAGCACATCGAGCGGATCATGTTGGGTTTGAGGTCGGAATTCACGAAATTCTGGAAATAGGGCAGTCCATATTTTGCGGTCATTGAAAAGAGAAGATTCGCATTCTCGCTGTCCCAAGGAAAATCGGGAGAAATATTGTAAGTGGGTATCGGGAATGTGAAAACCCGACCTCTCCGATCACCTTCAGTCATTACTTCGATAAAGGCGCGGTTGATCTGCTCCATTTCATCTTGGAGATCGCCATAGGTAAAGGGCATCTCCTTTCCACCGAGCAGAGGATGTACCGTTCGTAAATCTTCCGGACAGGTCCAGTCAAAGGTCAGATTGGTAAACGGAGTCTGGCTTCCCCAGCGGGAAGGAACGTTCAAGTTAAAAATCAGCTCCTGCATGTTTTGCTTCACTTCCGCATATGAGAGCTTGTCAACACGGATAAAAGGTGCCATGTAGGTATCAAAGGAGCTAAACGCCTGCGCTCCGGCCCATTCATTTTGCAGGGTGCCCAGAAAGTTGACGATCTGGCCGATAGCGCTCGACATGTGCTTGGGAGGGCCTGCTTCGACCTTATTCGGTACTCCGTTAAAGCCTTCATTGAGCAATGTGCGAAGAGACCATCCGGCACAATAGCCGCCGAGCATGTCGAGGTCGTGAATGTGGTAGTCTGCTTTTCGATGAGCCTGTCCGATAGCGGGAGGGTAGATATGATTGAGCCAATAGTTAGCGACCATTTTTCCCGAGATATTGAGAATTAGGCCACCGATCGAATATCCAATATTCGCGTTGGCTTGAACGCGCCAATCGATTTGATCGAGGTACTCATTGATCGAATCTTCGACTCCAACGGTGGTTTTTTCTCTCTGTTGCGGCTTATCTGTGAGTAGACTCATATTGACCTCGTTTTTATCATAACCACAACATATGGTATCTGTGAATTTTTAAAAATACAACATCTTGTAGTGTCGGGTTGAGTGGCATCTCTTTGCGATGTCAAAAAATGGAGGATGATTAACATGTCCTTTATCAACAAGGTTTTGATGGAAACCAAAACGAAGGGGGGAAAGATAGCTTTTGGGGGATTTTGGATGTGGATCGCAAGTTTTTGGTAAAGAAGTTGGCGTTTTTGGGATGGTAGGGAGACCCTGGGAAACTCGCTTTCGCGAATCTTTTGATTCTTTTCGCGAACTTTCGATTTTTCGAACTGCGTTAACTTACAATAAGTTAACTCCGTTCTCCAAAATCGCAATTTCGCAAAAATAATTCAAAATCTTCACGAAAGCGAGTTTCCCAGCATCTCCTTAGGGCTTGTACTATTAATTTTGACTCGGTGTCGGAAATTTTTGGCGTTGTCAATTTTTATCTTAGGAACGTAAGATAGCCACCCCTAACTAAACCGAGGTGTACATATGTTTCGGAGCGGAATTTTTTTTCTATGTCTCTGTTCGGTCGTTCTTGTTCCCGTTCGAGAAGTCAAAGCATTCTGGGGAGCTGAAAAGATCTCGCCCAAAGCGGAAAGAGCGAAAAAAGTCCTTGAGGGCTTCGATGAGGAAGTTGAAGCATCGCTGCGAGAGTATCAAATTCCGGGCGCTGTCGTTGGAATCGTTGTCGATGGTTATGTGGTCTATACGAAAGCATTTGGCCTCCGCGATCGAGAAAAAAAATTACCTGTGACGGCAGAAACATTGTTTTTTATCGGTTCCTGTACAAAGGCTTTCACGACCTTTGCGTTGGGCTGCCTCGTTGATGAAGGATTGGTGAATTGGGATGATCGAATGGTCGATTGGCTTCCCGATTTTCGTCTTTCCAATCAATATGTGTCTCAGATGCTCACGATTCGCGATTTATTGACGCATCAGACACGGCTCCCCCGGCATGATTTTATGTGGTATAATTCCGGTTTGAGTCGCGAAGAGGTAGTGCACCGCCTTCGCTATCTCAATCTGGCCTCTGATAGCTGTGATCATTTTCACTATAATAATTTGATGTATCTCGCCGTTGGAATGGCTATGGAAAAAATCACCAATAAGCGATGGGAAGATATTGTTTCTCAAAGGATTTTGACACCGCTTCGGATGACGCATACAGGTTTCTCAGCCGATGAAATGAGAAAATCGTCTGATTACGCTCTGCCCTATATTGAAAAAGAAGATGGGTTGAAGCGCATGCCTTTTCGAGATTATTCCGTGATTGCGCCGGGCGGCGGTATGTACTCCAATGTGAATGATATGTGCCGCTGGGTGCAGCTGAATCTCAAACATGGTGAATGGCAGCAAAAGTCGTTGATCAGTTTTGCCACTTTTAAAGAATTGCAGGCTCCTCAAGTCGTTGTGTCGGGTTATCCTGAAACGAAAGAAGAGCAGGTGAGAGCTTACGGATTAGGTTGGTATGTTCAAAGTTATCTCGGCTCACTCAACGTCATGCATGATGGGACTTTTGATGGATATATGGCCTTTGTTTCATTATTGCCTCAAAAAGATATCGGAATCGTCGTTCTGTGTAATAAAAATCTAACTGCATGGCCTCGATTGGTGACCATGGATGCGTTTGACAGGATTATGGAAATGCCGCGCAATGGATGGCTCAAAGAAGGGTTGTTGGGGTTGGCAAAAAACAAGGAGATGGCGCAGGAAAGTCAGAAAAAAGAAGCGATGAATCGTAAAAAGGGCACAATGCCTTCGCATCCTCTTGATGAGTATGTCGGTGATTATGAACATCCGGGCTATGGCTGCATGAGCATTGTAAACGTTGATGGGGCGCTGAAAGGAGTTTATCATCAGATTACTTTTCCGCTTGAGCATTGGCATTATGATGTTTTTAACATCTGCGATCAGTCGGAAGAGACAATGGTTTCTGCTAAAAATTTAAAAGTAACCTTTCGTAATAATCTCAATGGCGACATTGGCGAGCTTCTTGTGCCGTTAGATGTGAAGTCACCGGATATCGTCTTTGTACGCAAGCAAAGTGATTCATTGAGCAACACTGCTTATTTGCGTTCATTTGCGGGAATTTATGAGATATATAGCTACACTGTGGAAATCGTATTGCGAAACCAAACGCTCTACGCGATTATTCCCGGACAGCCGATGTATGAATTGATTCCAATTGGGAAAAATGAATTTTCCATCAAATCTTTTGCGGGATTTTCAGTTCGATTTGTCATAGACGCCAACAATCTGGTTGAAGAGGCTCTCTTGATTCAACCATATGGCATTGTCTATACAGCGAAACCAAAACGAAGCTGAGGAAACATTGAATGAATCATGAATGAATCTCGAGGCGAATTTTCTGTTCCGATCGAGTTTTCGCACTCTGCTAACTTGCAAGAAGTTAGCGTCGTGCTCCAAACTCAATCTCACTACGAAAATCGCTCTCGATCTTCAAAACAGCACTTATTCAGCGTCTCCTTAAGAAGTTACCCAAGTTCAACGAGTGATGTTGAACTTGGGATTGTTTCTGGATCAACCTCAAAAATCGACTGTGAGCCGCGTGGTCAGTCCATGCAAAGCAACGGCTCCTGAAGCAAGCCAGGTTTCTTTAGCCAAGCTTGGCTCGACGTCGCTGCTTGACCGTCGAATCTCCTGCAGATTAAACCATGTGCTTAATTCGTATCCGGCAAAGATTTCTATGCGGTGGCAGTTGAAGTTTTTTTGCCAAGAAGGTCCAATGATGAACTGAGCTGAATAGGCGGGACGCGTATCGGAAAAATTGCTGTCGCGAACAGGACGTGACAGGGTGCTCATTGTTTGCTTTGAGCGGTTATTATAGCTTCCCATATAAATACCCATCGAGGTCAATCCCGTCAGATAAAAGTCTTTCCCCCAGAACCAATCTCCTGACACGCCAAAGCGTACGCCGCCGGCAGAATAATCCCATCGGTTACGGATTGTTGTGTTTTGTTTGGGTTGATCAAAGTAATGGATTTTCCAGTCCTGACGAATCCAAGCGGCTCCGATTCCGGCGATCATGCGTAAACGTAAATGAGGATTGGGAATAAACATCCGATCGACAATCAAATCAAAAAGATTGTAATTGAATTCGATCGCGCTGTGGGCATGGATGAGTTGGTTGGTGAGAATTTGGGGCCAGGTTCCTGTGAGATATTCATCCGAGGCTGACGGTTTTTCTACACGATCTTTTCCTTTCGAAACCAGATGTGTGTATTGGGCGCGGACCTCCCAGTATTTGGGAGCGTTAAAATAGCTGAGAGCTACGCGCACTCCGGGATTGAGTTGATACGATGCTGAATGGACGTCGCCAATTGCATATGTTACGCCGCTTGGAGCGGGGCGGTTCATTTTTTGCGCATAATCGATAGTGCCTTCTTGTACAGTCCAATATAAAAATTCAGCATGGGTCGATATGACTTCCTGATTTTTGTTATAAAGATCTGCGTCATAAGGTACGTAAGTATTCGTTACTTTTTCTTTAACAGCAGCGGAAGCTGCAAAAGGCATAAAAGCTAACGATAAAATGAGTGCACTATTTTGTAGGCGCATAAATTCAATCTCCATTCAAGGTCTTTATTAGAAAATATGATAGAGATCAGATCGATTCAAGAAAAATATTTATGGGTTTATACCGGGAGTGATTCAAAAATCGGATTATGCCCAGGAAGCGCCTTGAATTTGAATCAGGCGAAGCCGGCGCCGAAACAGCCCAACTTCTTGAAGTTGGGCGATGCGTGTGACCGGTACGTCGTTAAACTAGAAGGTGAAAGTCCTTTACGGACTCAGGAAAGGAGAACCGTTAGAGAAGGCAAGGGTGTCTATCGCGAGGTAGAATC
>CAISYW010000045.1 GCA_903889795.1 uncultured Chlamydiae bacterium
CATTATTCAGGAAGAAATCGCAAAGCGGCGTACCTTTGCGATCATCAGCCACCCCGACGCAGGAAAAACGACTCTGACCGAAAAGCTACTTCTCTATTCGGGAGCTATCCATACCGCCGGTATCGTCAAGGGCCGAAAGGGCCGTAAAGCCGCCGCTTCCGACTGGATGGCCATGGAGCAGGAACGTGGTATATCAATCACATCTTCTGCCATGCAATTCACATATAAAAATACCATCATCAATGTTCTTGATACTCCCGGCCACGAAGACTTTTCGGAAGATACCTACCGCACACTGACGGCCGCCGACTGCGCAATCATGGTGATCGATGCTGCCAAGGGCGTAGAAAAGCAAACTCGTAAGCTGTTTGAGGTTTGCAACTTAAGAAAAATTCCCGTTCTGACTTTTGTCAACAAGATGGATATGCCCGGACGAGATCCTATTGAGCTGATGAATGAAGTGGAAAATGTCCTTCAGATCCATTCCTATGCGATGAATTGGCCGATTGGAACCGGCAAGCAATTTCAGGGCGTCGTAGACCGTTTGACTCAGGAATGCGTCTTTTTTACAAAAATATCTGTAGGCGGGGCTCAAAAAGCCGACATCCTCCGCTATCCGCTCAACTCCGTGGAATCCAAAGAGCTGATTGGTGCAGAAGAGTACGCAAAATTGATTGAAGATTTAGAGCTTTTGGAGCTCGCCGGCAATGCCTATTCGCACGAAGAATTTTTAGCCGGTAAAGTCACTCCTGTCTTTTTTGCTTCTGCGTTGACGAATTTCGGAGTTGAGCCGTTTTTTGACGCATTTATCCATCTTGCGCCGTGCCCGCATGCCAGAATGGCCATTCGCTCGGATGGGACTGAAATTGAAATCGATCCCGTTAAGACCCCGTTCAGCGGATATGTTTTCAAGCTTCAAGCAAACATGGACCGCCGCCACCGCGACAGCATGGCCTTTATCAGGATCTGTTCCGGCTGCTTTGAGAGAGATCTAATCGTAAAAAACCACCGCCTGAATAAAGAGATACGCCTGTCTCGCCCGCATAGCATGCTCGCAGGCGAAAGAAAGACCCTTGACTTTGCATATCCGGGAGACGTAATTGGCGTCATTAACCCGGGGGTATTTGCTATTGGAGATACTCTTTCTGTCACAGGAGGGTTCAGCTTCAAACCTCTTCCGCAATTTCAGCCCGAAATTTTCGCAAGACTCTATCCGAAAGACGTTGGCAAAAGAAAATCGTTCGATAAAGGCGTTCTCCAGCTGGCCGACGAAGGCGCGATTCAGTTGCTCAAAGCTTACGAGCGCGAAGGAGAGGTTATCTATGCAGCTGTTGGCAAGCTTCAATTTGAGGTAATGCAATACCGCTTAAGAGACGAATACGGCGTAGAAACGATCTTGACACTCCTTCCTTATCAGTGCAGCGCTTGGGTTCTTGGCGATATAAAAACATTCGCCAAATCGTTCAGTTCCGTGATGGTTCAGGATAAACAGGGACGCCCGATGATTTTATTTACAGATCAATGGGATAAGCAGCATTGCATCAAGCAAAACCCCAAGCATCAGCTCGTCGATGTACTGGTATGAGCCCTCAGGGAGACACTGAACAAGTGCTGTTTTAGTGTTGAATCAGCATATCGGAGAAATGCCCGATGATATAACCCGCGACAATTGCCGCACCCGCTAGCAAAAAGATAGTCAATCCGGCGATGATTGGATTTTGTTTAGTATACCGGCTGGTAAGGACTCCGAGAAAAAAAAGTCCGCAGAGAGTGACCCCTGTTGAAATATAAATGCCGTAAAGGACCGGAAAGAAAAAATAGGGGAGCAAAGGGATAAAGCCGCCGGAAAGCCAGGCAAAAAACATAGCGATCGAATTCCTGGCAGGGTGTGAAATTTTTTCGGGAATAATTGAAAGTTCTCGATACGCCATTTCGTTTAGCATCAACTCTTCATTTTCTGCCGCGCACGCAGCCATTTTTTCAGCCATATTTTTCGGCCAGCCGCCTTTAAGAAATAGCATTTCAATTTCTTTTCTTTCCTCGATCGGGCTTTGACTGACCTCAATTTGTTCCTCAATGAGCATGCGTTTTTGCATTTTTCTTTCCGTTCCAATGGAAATGAAAGTTCCAATCGCCATTGAAATCGCGCCGATAGCAATTATTGCTATTCCGGAAAGGAGTATGACGAAAAGATCGTTCGTGCCGACAGCGATGCCTGTGAGTGCGCCGACGACCGAAACCATGCCATCTTGCATGCCAAAAACGATCTCGCGGCCATATAAGTACGCATGGCTTTGGTGATGAATAAAATCCGGATGAATACTATGAAAATTGGGTTCTTGCATAGAATGGTTTCCTTTGTCAAAGCTGCATTTATGGATTATTGCTCGCAAGTTTGATTGGAGGAAATGATCGGATCAAAGGCAGAAACTCCGATTCACAGGGAGCCTCGATTTCTTCAATTGGAATTCCCCTTTTCTTGGCAAATGCAATCTCTAACCCAATTCCATAGGATGATTCCCAGCCTTCCAATTTTAAAATGAGCAACCGTTGGCATACAGACAAAATCGTCAAATCAAAATCCAGCCAATGCTCTTTTGGCAGGCTTTGGACAAGGTTCATGAGAATTTCGTTATGTGTTAGGGGGGAAAATATATGATGCCCCTGCGATGACAATTGAGCCGCAACATAATGCGCGGCAGCACATCTTTTTTTTTGGATGTTGATATCTGCATGACGAAATGGACAAGCAAGATAAGTTAATTTAACTCGTTGCATTGTTTCCTCCGAAATAAAAAATCTTACTTATAGCTCATAAACATAATCTTCCAAAGGAAATAGCATTGTTTTTAGGACGAACTGTTTTCCAGTTTGTGCGGCGTTGATGCATAAATAGCACCACAGACCAGCTCTCCCATATAAGTAACACTTTGGTTCACTCATGTGGGTGAGCTGAACCCTCTTGTGGTATCTGTGGTGGATATTTGCACAACAAAGCCGATTTTCGGCTTAAAAGATTCGATCTCTCTGTACTCGATGGTGGAAAAATGATCTATGCAACATACTTCAACCGATCAAAAAAAATGCGTAGTATATGAAGCTGTTAAACTTTTCTCTTATTTTTCTATCTGCAGTTACTGCTGCATGTGGTTTATTGATCAGTGATTTTCATTATCGCACCCTTCCATGTTCTTATTTTGACCCTAAATGGGAGGTTGAAAACCCGCCGGAC
>CAISYW010000046.1 GCA_903889795.1 uncultured Chlamydiae bacterium
CCGATATATCAAACGCTACAGCGCTGATTCTTGCCAATTACCTGGCGGAAAACCAATGCTTATCATACTGATGGTTTTTGCTATTCTCATTTTAATGGGTGAAGTTGTTCAACAACTCGTTTAGTTAGTGAATGCCTAAAATTTATCCGAACTAGCCAAAAAGGATTGGGCTTACGCAATTGGGGCATCAAAAGCCGTCGTAACCGCATTATATAGACAATATCCACTGAGGCAGGAAAATACGCCGTAAATGGCAGCCCATTTCATGTCATGCTCCTGAAGAGCTTTGTATAAACTACGGGAGCTTCGGTAGAGGTTATTTGAATGAAAAGCAATAGAACATCCAGAGAGAATTTGCGGGTTAATATATTTAGTTGCCAAGCCTGTTACATAGGAATGGACATGACTGACAACCCAAAAACCGCCAACCAGAATACCCGCGCCCCCAACTAACTTGGCTCCCATTTTCAAAAGAGACTCATTGATTTCACTTCGAATTTCCTTATTCGGATCGGCCTTGTCAATAGCTGGTTGACAATGATCAATATAGAAGGCTTTGGTATTGACCATCTTGTGGCCAGCTTTCTCTTGTTCAATCATGATCGGCTCCCAGTACGCAAACCCCTCGAGAGCATTTTTGATTGCATACCGTCTTTCGTCTTCATCTGGAATTGCTGCTGCACAATTGAGATCGTGAAGATAGACGGCAAAAGCATTAATCGGCGTCAAAGTTTCGATGCTATGTCGAGCCTCATTCAACAACTTTTTTCGACTTACGAGGTTGTACTCAAGCCCTCGTTTTTGGATCATCTGGGTGATTTTATCGTCAATCTTGTTGTATGCCCGTCGCAATTCAGACCGATCTTCAAACACGCCGACGTTTGCACAAACTAATTCTGCTATAGTTGACATCTTATTCCTCAATATATTCGATAAATTGAATTAATTATATCATTTTGTTTAATTTTGGTAAATAAAAGTATTTTTTTAGATTTTGTGTCAAAAAAAATCTAGATTTGCTAGAGTGTAGAATATTTTAGAGGATCCATGACAAAAGAGCTACGTTCAAATCACTTTAACAAGGATAAAGAAGATACGATCGTTAACCTGGAAACGATACGAATGACCCTCAATGAGTGCATTGATGAGGGAATACTCGATGAGGATAGCGATGTTTATAATGAACTCATTGAACTGATCGATCAAGCCAAGCTTATTAAAACCTACCCTGAATTAGCCGATGTCATCGCGAAAGCCAAAAAAATCGAAACAGGCGTTGATGGCTGGCTTTCGAGAAAACTTCGCGAAACCGTATCCATTTCATGGGTAAAAATCCCCAAAGATACCTATTGAATCGGCGCCCCCGCTTCTCGCAATCTATTAGTAAGACGCTTTTACTCTGCTGGAGAAAAAAATCTGAGCAGTCTTTGTTTGCGATTTTTTTTGTTTTTAGATGGCTTATGCGTTAAACTTTTTGTCCCAAAATCACCAAATTAAATTGAGGAGAATGACTATGGTTCCCGTTTATGCCCAATCGGAAAAGTGCTGCGTTGCACCCCATTGTGTCGCTAAAAAAAGAGAATTTGTAAATGGCGACTCTACCCTATTTGTTATTCATCAATCAATGAAAAAGCATTTGTTTCATCCAGAATGTTTTATGGTTACGGCTTGCAAAGACTCCGAATATTTAAAAACCGGAATTATTTCTAAATGTTTTTATTGCAATCATTGCATCGAAAATTATCGCGATTGCCCCACGCCTGAAGTTGCGGCTCCTATCGCATTAATGCATCATGTCAAACATCGAAATCTTGAAGAAGTACAGCGATTATGCGCAACTCGATTTATCCCAATCCCATTAAAGAGTTGGGCCTTATCGTTTTTTTCTTAAATGAATCATGATTCTTGAAAAGTCGGCTTTGGCCAAGCCTAAAAGCCGACTTAATCCCAGCGGGACAATAAAACAGCTGTCGCTTGAGCGACATTTAACGATTGGATTTGGCCTTTGGTTGGAATATAGAGAGAGCGGTCTGCTTTCTTTCGAAGAAGCTGCTGTATCCCCTCCCCTTCTGATCCCACAATCAATATTGTTTTCGGCGAATACCGAAATTGATTCAACGGAAGTGCCTGAGGTTCAGCGACAGCGGCGACAACCTCAAAATCAGCCTCCTTCAGTTTATCAAGAGCGTCGGCCAGATTCGAAATTCGAATCAAACGTAATAATTCGCTCGCGCCGGAGCTTGCTTTCGCAACCATTGGCGTCAGATCGCACCCCCGATTCTTCGACCAAACCACTCCATCGACCCCAAAACATTCCGCAGATCGAAGGATTGCTCCAAAATTCTGAGGATCAAATATCTCTGACAACATCAAAACAAGACAGCGTTCCTGATTGCCCGTTTCGTTAAGAAATTCTGCGATATCATAAAATTTTCGACTCTTGAGTTGCGCAACAAACGATTGATGGGAATCAGATCCGGCCATTTTGGTTAACATATCGAAAGAGACATATTGAATCGGAACACCCCGCTTCTCACAATCGATCAAGAGGGAGCTTTTTCGTTCTTGGGAAGATTTTGAAGGCACGGTAAATATTTTCAACAGACGTTCGGGGGTATGCTGCAAAACTTCACTGATTGCATGCAAGCCCATGATGAGTTGATCTTTGGAAGGCAGCTTGTTTAATCGACGGGGATCGTTCATTAAAAAGTCCTCGATAGCATGAACGCTCCGGAAACGGCCGTCCATCGAGCTTTGAATTTTTGCTTCGTTCTCTCAGATGTCGCTTCGTTTTTAATCACGGCATCCAAAATCCGTGATCCAAAATATTTAATCTGCGTCTCCAAGCCGATGCGCCACGCTTTAGAAAGCGTGTAATCCATTCGCGCCCATCCGGTATGGGCCAAATTCGCGCTGTCTTTGACCATGATTTTTTCAATTTGTTCACTAACGCTTAGCAAATCTCCATTCATTGAATAGAGAGACGCATCGAATTGTTTTTTTGATCGAAAGCGCAAATGCAGGCGATGATAGGCATATCCCGCTTCGAATTGCACCCGTCCTCCGGGCTGAATGATAAATAGTCCTCCAAAAAGAGGACCGAACCAGCACATCCGCTCCGATCCTGGAAGCATCGATGTCATGGAAAAGGATTGAGTGGGGGACGCTGCGATCCCGGTGAGAGTATGAATTCCTTCACGATCCAGATGCTCAAAATCCACGCCATAACCAATCATCGGAATCAAAATCACGTGGTAGGTTCGATCGGCGGTGAGATCCACAGAATAACCCAAATAACTCCAACCGCCAAGATTCCAGCTCGACGGCTGCCAAGAAAATATGGGGGTATCCGATGTGAAGTTTAAATCAGCATATTTCTGCTTTAAAGAGCCTTTTCCAAAAGCTCCATAAGAGCCGCGGACAAAGAATGCAATATCGCGATGAATTACGCGAGCCGTTAGCGCATTTTCCCAAAACTGAAGGTCGCGATAACGCTCACTATAGGTCAAAGAGCTTTGATCTCCGGGGTTTTGAAGATGCCAATGAAGCCGATCATTGCGGTAACCTGTCTCCCATTCCCAGCGTATAGGTTCGTTGACAGAACCCCAAACGAAAGAAACGGGAATCAAAGCACAAAACCACCTGAATTTAAACATTATTACTCCGAGACTGCCAATCATACTACTCGATTGGCTTAAAAAAGTCTTCTCTTGCCGATAAGGAACTGATATCTTCAAACTATGAATAAACTCTTACGATCACGCTCGGATCGAATGGTTGCCGGCATCTGCGGAGGTCTGGGTAACTATTTTCAGATTGATTCGACAGTGATTCGATTATTATTTGGTTTTTTTTGGCTTTTTACGGGAATCGTTCCCCTAACGCTGGCTTATCTAATCTGCGTTATCATTATTCCTTTAGAGCCCATTGGTGCAGAGGTCTTACCGCATCGTCGCTTTTTTCGTTCTAGAAAAAACAAAATGATCGCGGGAATTTGCGGCGCCTTATCTGAAACTTGGGATATCGATCCCACTATTGTTCGCTTAATGACCGTTTTGCTCTGCTTCTTAACCGGTTTCTTGCCATTAGCGATTATCTATTGCGTCGGCTGGGCGATCATTCCTCAATCAACTGCTTAATGCGATCTTAGAGATTTTGCGATCGACATTTTTGCGACCCTGATTCCTGCGAGAAAAGATGCGATCACCGCGGCTGCGCTGCTGATAATTAGCGTAAAAATCACCATCGGCCATTCAAAAGAGAACGTGACGAGAAATTGACGCGTTTGTCCCGGTCCCGGCGGCATCAAGAGACCCTTGTCAACGAAAAGCATGAGGATAGAATAAGCCATAGCCATGTCAAGCATGCTGCCCATCACAGCGAGAAGACCGCCCTCGACAACAATTAATTGCATTACTTGAAAGATCGATTCCCCATTTGCCCGGAGATTTCCGATCTCTTGCTTTCTCTCCAAAATGGAAGCGGATATAGTATTAAAAATACCCAGAAGCACGATGGCTAAAATGATCACTTGCACGACATTGAATTGAGCTGTTAACCAATCGACGGAATGCTTGTAATAGATTTCATCCAAGACGTCAAAAGAGGTTGCTTCCAATTGGGGAAATGAAGCTTCGATTTCTTTCGCAACTCTATCCCAATCCGAGAGATTTTTTAAGCCAAGCGAGACCAATTCAATTTTTTGAGTTTTCA